>NZ_CP073748.1:177500-542500 GCF_024398035.1 Kordiimonas sp. SCSIO 12603 | reverse complement strand
CCACCCCGATTATAGGTAATATTATTTTATGTGAGAGTAAGGCAAAAATGGGTGAAGTCACTAAACGAATTGAAAAAAGGCTAAATGACGCACTTTCTCCGCTGCATCTGGAGATTATAGACGACAGCGAAATGCACCGAGGGCACGGTGGTTATAGGGAAGGCGGCGAGAGCCATTTCACTGTTGTGATAAAAGCAGAAGCCTTCACAGGCAAAAACCGCGTAGCCATGCAGCGCATGGTGATGGATGCTCTTAAGGAAGAACTAAAAGGCCCTGTTCACGCGCTTTCCATTAAAGCCAGCGCTCCATAAAACAGAGCCTGAACAATCTTTTTACATTAATTATTAGTATATTTGAGCTATAATGCGTGCGGGGTTGAGAGTGAAGGAAGCAAAAGCATGAAGTTTTTAGTACCTTTATCAATGCTCTTAGCGCTCATTTGGAATAGCCCCGCTGTTGGCCTTCAAGAGCAGCAAGCGCAAACAATCCCAAAAGAGGATGCTCTTCAGGTTCCAAATCTTCAAACACCTATCAAGGGCCTGCTCGTTGGCGGTCAGCCTGAAAAAATGGACATCGCTAAAATCAAAGCACTTGGCTTTGATACCATTATAACGCTGCGCCCCTATACGGAAGAAACCACCGCCCTAACCTACGATGAGAAAATGGTGGTTGAAGATTTGGGTATGACCTTCGTGCGCATTCCCATTCAAACAGAAATCGACCTTAATGACCGAAATTTAGCGCTTCTAAATCAAGCACTTGAAGCCGCAGGCGGCAAAGCCTTTGTTCATTGCCGTACGGGTAACAGGGTTGGCGCCATGCTCGCGCTCCGTGCCTTTAAAATGCAGAAGGTGCCATTTGCAGAAGCGATGGAGCTAGGCAGAAAGGCGGGCCTGAACACATGGACAGAAGCCACAGAAAAACGCCTCAAAGGCGAAGCTGATCAGTAGTTAACCTTAATTACCTTCCAACCTGACTTCGCTTTAATTGCATAGAGCTGTGGCGCAAGCCTGCGATGGTGATGGCCATTAAACTCAGGGCTACTAGAAATTCTGCTGTCGTAAATTCAGTCATTGTATTTTTCCTTCTTTGACCTACATAAAATTATATTCAAATAAGGCGCAAACATGGAGAAAATGGGGAGTCTTCGTTGCAAATTGGGCCACTTTGCGTCATAAACGCTTTGTCAGAACAAACAGCTTTATGTGGTGCAACACACCCTATTCTTGCTCTTCCCTGTGATGCGCCCCAACCCCTTGATATGGAGGTCTTCGTCGCATGGCATCAGTTGGACAGGACACACTAAATACCCGCCGTACACTTTCCGTTGGTGGTAAAGATTATGATTATTTCAGCTTAAAAGCCGCGGAAGCACATGTGGGTGATATCTCTCGTCTGCCGTATACGCTGAAAGTGCTCCTTGAAAACCTCTTGCGCCATGAAGACGGTACATCCGTTAAAACAGAAGACATTCAGGCACTGGCAGATTGGCAAAAAGAACGGAAGATTTCCCACGAAATCGCTTATCGCCCGGCGCGGGTATTGATGCAGGATTTTACAGGTGTACCTGCTGTTGTGGATTTAGCTGCAATGCGTGCGGCGATGGTAGAAATGGGTGGTGACCCTGAACTCATTAACCCACTGGCGCAGGTTGACCTCGTGATCGACCACTCTGTGATGGTAGATAAGTTCGCAACCAAATTTGCCTTCAAGGAAAACGTTGATCTGGAGATGAAACGGAATGCCGAGCGGTATGAGTTCCTTAAATGGGGCCAGAACTCGCTGGATAATTTTAATGCTGTGCCGCCCGGCACTGGCATCTGCCATCAGGTAAACCTTGAATATATCGCCGACACTGTCTGGACCACCGAGGACGATAGCGGCAACACGATTGCTTATCCTGATACCTGTGTGGGAACAGACAGCCATACCACCATGATAAACGGCCTTGCAGTACTGGGCTGGGGCGTAGGGGGTATTGAGGCGGAAGCGGCCATGCTTGGGCAGCCCGTTTCCATGTTGATACCAGAAGTGGTTGGTTTCAAGCTCACAGGTAAACTTCTTGAAGGTATTACAGCCACAGATCTGGTGCTTACAGTTGTTCAGATGCTACGCGAGAAAGGCGTGGTAGGTAAGTTTGTTGAGTTTTACGGTGACGGGCTTGATGAGCTTACACTGGCAGATCAGGCAACCATCGCCAACATGGGCCCTGAATACGGTGCCACTTGCGGCTTCTTCCCCATTTCCCAGCAAACACTGGACTATCTTACCTTCACAGGCCGAGATGAAGAAACGGTAGCACTTGTTGAAGCCTATGCCAAAGAACAAGGTATGTGGCGTGGCCCCGGCTCTGAAGAACCAATTTTCACCGATACTCTTGAGCTGGATATAGCCACCGTTAAACCGTCGCTCGCAGGCCCAAAACGCCCGCAAGATCGAGTTGAGCTTGCCATTGCAGATACAGCCTTTGAAGACGTACTTGAAAGCTTTGGGAAAGCTGGAGATAACGCAGACTATAGTGTGGAAGGTGAAGATTTCAGCCTGAACCACGGTGATGTCTGTATTGCGGCAATCACCAGCTGCACCAACACATCAAACCCCGGTGTTCTTGTGGCAGCAGGCCTCGTTGCCAAAAAAGCAAATGAACTGGGTTTAACAAGAAAACCATGGGTTAAAACTTCTCTTGCCCCCGGCTCACAGGTAGTCACGGACTATCTGGACAAAGCCGGCCTTACAGAGCATCTGGATGCTCTTGGTTTTAACCTCGTAGGATACGGCTGCACCACCTGTATCGGTAATTCAGGCCCACTGGCACCACCAATTTCCAAAACCATCAATCAGTGCGATCTAGTTTGCACCAGCGTGTCTTCAGGTAACCGAAACTTTGAAGGCCGCATTAGCCAGGATATCAAAGCCAACTATCTGGCAAGCCCTCCGCTTGTGGTGGCTTATGCTATCGCCGGTTCTATGAAAATTAATGTCGCTACGGATGCTATTGCGCAGGATAAAGACGGCAACGATATTTTCCTGAAGGATCTATGGCCCACGAACGCAGAAGTTCAGGCAGCCATCAACGCCGCTCTTACCCGCGATATGTTTATTGAGCGCTACGCTAATGTGTTTGAGGGCACACCAGAGTGGCAGGAAGTACCGGTTTCAGAAGGAAAAACCTATAACTGGAATGAAAAAAGTACTTATATCCAGCACCCACCTTTCTTCCAAGGTATGGGACATGATGTTAAGCCAACAGAAAACATTATTGGCGCACGTCCACTTGCACTTCTGGGCGATAGCATCACAACAGACCATATCTCACCTGCTGGTGCCATTAAGGCAGATAGTCCTGCAGGAGAATATCTTCAGTCCAAAGGTGTGGAAAAACGGGATTTTAATAGCTACGGCTCTCGCCGCGGCAATCATGAAGTTATGATGCGCGGTACGTTTGCCAACATTCGCCTCAGAAACCTGATGGCACCAGGCACTGAAGGAGGCTGGACTACACACCAACCATCTGGTGATGTGATGAGTATTTTTGATGCTTCCATGCAATATCAGGAAGCTGGTATCCCACTTGTGGTAGTTGGCGGCAAAGAATATGGGACAGGTTCTTCTCGCGACTGGGCAGCTAAAGGTACAAATTTACTAGGGGTGAAAGCCGTTCTGGTGGAGAGCTTTGAACGTATTCACCGCTCAAACCTTGTGGGCATGGGTGTCCTCCCGCTCCAGTTTAAAGACGGTGATAACAGAGAAACCCTGAATCTTACGGGAACGGAAACTTTCGATATCACAGGCATAGAAGGGACAATAGAACCCCGGCAGGACGTGGGCGTTACCATTCATTATGAGAATGGTTCTTCGAAAGCCATCACAGCACTTTGCCGGATAGATACGGAGAATGAAGTCGATTACTTCAAAAATGGCGGTATTTTACATTATGTACTGCGCCGACTGGCATCAAATTAACAGAATCAAATCGAAGATTCGGTCACGATGGGTAGCTTAAATGGTTATCCATCGCCTTATAAAACCATACTTTTTCATAAAAAATGAGATATTTTCACAAAAAAACAAACCCTTTAAACTTTAGGTTTTTCGAAGAAAACCACTCTTAAATCGCTCATACACCCTTGCTTTTCCATACAGAAACCGCATAGAAGAGAAAAATTTTACTATTAAGGCGTGTTCAAGGGTGTTGGTTCAGCAACTATTCACACACAGGTGATTGGTTAGTTACGAAGCAACATCATACATAATAGTGGTTATGAAAAAACTGTTGTTACCATTGTTGTTTGTTTTGTTTGCTTTCAGCCCGGCAAAGGCTGATGCGCCACGCTTAACTGTGCTTGAGCTATTTACCAGTCAGGGCTGTTCAAGTTGCCCACCTGCTGACGCGATCCTCAAAACCATGCGTGATCGCCCTGGTATTTTAACTCTTTCGTGGCCGGTTGATTATTGGGATCGCCTTGGTTGGGAAGATACCTTTGCAGCACCTTATAATACCATGCGCCAAACAGCTTATAACAAGCGCTTTGGTCGTGGTGGTGTTTTCACTCCGCAGTTGATCCTTGATGGTTCTGTTCAGTGTATTGGTTCCAAAATGGAAAAAGTACGCAAGAATGTTGCGAAAGCAAGGGCCCGCACACGTATTGATATCACACCAGAGATGTCTATTTCAGGCAATCAACTTACTGTAACATTACCTGAAAGCACTGACGCAAAAATGATTGCTGTTCGTGTTGTATGGTATCTATCTGATGCTGAAGTAGCTATTGGCGAAGGCGAAAATGAAGGCCGCACGCTCCATTATACTAATGTAGTACGTGCGACAGACCTTCTTGATGAATGGAAAGGCCAGCAGCGCACCTATACCATTGATCTGGGCACAGGTATTGATGCCGGTGCAGATAATGTCGCAATTCTTCTACAGGAAGAATATGGTCACGGCGCTATCATTGGCGCGAACCATATGCCAATTTCGTAAGCTGATAGCGATACAGCTTATCCTCTAAAAACGGAATCTTCTTGACTCCTTACCGCGCGCCAGATAAACAGCGCGCGGCGAAAGAGCCGGCCTGCCTTCTGTTTGAACGCTTTCCGAAGGATTATTCAGGCCAGAAAGAACGAAGTTTCCGCGTGATGTCACGCTACCCATTTGATTTGAACGGTCAGCCGTTCCCCTCATCAGGTTAAGGAAAAAGCGTTCCCGCCACATTGTTAAAAGTTTTGACCTGCAGCGGGAGCCTGTGGGCCTTGACCTATTGATTGGAAATAGAATGACCAAATTTGCTGAGCTTGGCCTGAGCGCGCCGATTCTTGATGCGCTGACTCGCCTTGAGTTCGAAAATGCTACTGAAATTCAGGCTGCATCAATCCCACACCTTCATGACGGGCATGATCTAACAGGTATTGCACAAACAGGTAGCGGTAAAACAGCTGCGTTTGTAATCCCCGCGCTTGAGCGTATCCTGCAGAAAGAAGAACGTGCGAAACCAGGTATGCCGCGTGCGCTTATCCTTGCACCAACCCGCGAGCTCGCTATCCAGATTACTGAAACGGTAAAGGAACTGTCTTCCTGCATGCGTGCCAGCTGCTGCACCATTTATGGCGGTGCCCCATACCGCACGCAAACGCACATCCTGCGCCGCGGTGTTGATATCCTTGTGGCAACTCCTGGCCGCCTCAAGGACCATATGAAGCGCGAGAACATCTTCCTTGATGAAGTTGAATATTTCGTTCTTGATGAAGCTGACCGCATGCTGGATATGGGTTTCATTGATGATGTGCGTGATATTGCTAAGCAAATCCGTGGCTATCACCAGTCTATCATGTTCTCTGCAACCATGAACCCGCGCATCCGCGACCTTGCAGAAACACTCCTTAACGAACCAGTGAATGTTGAAGTTGCCATGCAGGCAACCATTGCTGACAATCTTTCACACTCGGTTATGTATGTGCCTGGCCACCAGAAGAAAGACCTTCTTCTTCACATGCTGGAAACCAAACAGCCTCATAAATCTCTCGTATTCGTTCGCACCAAAAAAGATGCAGAAGAATATTGTGAATTCCTCAAAGAAGAAGGGTTCACAGCTGATACGCTGCATGGTGACAAGGTTCAGAAAATCCGCCAGCGCACCATCCGTGATTTTAAAGCAGATAAGTTTGATTTCCTTGTGGCAACAGATGTTGCAGCACGCGGGCTTGATGTGAAAGATATCACGCACGTTTTCAACATTGATGTACCGGTTGATCCTGAAAGTTATGTACACCGTATTGGCCGTACGGCCCGTGGCGGTGCCCACGGCGAAGCTTATACATTCTGTGGCAAGAATGACATGGGTAAACTGCGTGCCGTTGAAGCTCTTATTAAAATGGAAATCTGGGTTGATGCAGATCACCCATACCCACTGACTTTCAACAAATCTAAAACCAAACGCGGTGATTTCCTCAAGTCACGCGGTAAAGGCAAACCGGGTGATCGCAGAGGCCGCAGTGATAACCGTGGCGACCGTGGCGGCAGAAACGATCGCCCACGTCGTGATCGGGATAATCGTCCTCAACGCCGAGATAGAGATGAGTTCTCAGGTCGCGGTGAACGTAATAGCCGTCCAAACCGCGATGACCGCCCACGTCGCGATAGAGATGACCGCCGCCCACAACGCCGCGATCATGATGAATTCCAGCCACGTGGCGAGCGCAGCGAGTGGTCAGGTCGTTCAAACCGTGAAGACCGTCCACGCCGTGACAGAGATGACCGCCCTCAGCGCAGAGACCGCGATGACCGTCCAGCACGCGGCAACTGGAATAATGACAAGCCTCGCGGCGATCGTGATGACCGCGGCGCTCGCAGCAGCAGAGATGATCGTCCTTCACGCGGCAATTGGGGTGATAAACCTCGTCGTGATCGCAATGATCGCCCACAGCGCGGTGGTTGGGATGAAAAGCCTACCTTCCGTAAAGCACGAGATGACCGTGACGAACGTAAACCACGCGGTGAAAGAACAGAGCGTTCTGAGCGCCCAAATCGCAGCGAGACGCCTGAAATTAAGAAAGACAAGAATTTCGGCAAGCCAAACAGCAAAGCGAAAGCAAAGGTTAAAGGTGGTAAACGCCCTGCAGTTGCCGCACGTAAAGCCGCAAAGAAGGCTGCAGCGATGAAAAGCAGCACACCACGCCGCGGTGCTGCAAGAAACGCCGGCGGTAATCAACCGCTGCGCCGTCGTGGATAATAATCCTAAGTTTATCTAAGGTTTATTGCCTAAACGAATAACATGCCTAGTATGATGTTCATGAAACATCTGCTAGGCATTTTTATATCTTCTTCCATCGTGGCTGGCGCCGCGCTGGCTTCCGATTCCATTATCTATGAAACAGAGAAGGCTTTTGACCGCAGCCAGGCTCTTAGGGGCGAAGGCGTTGCGGCATTTCGCACCGGTAACGTGGAACTTGCGCTAGAAAAACTTCAAGCGGCGCTTAAAGAGCGACCAAATCACCCGGTTCTTCTTAACTACCTTGCATATATTGGTGCACAGCAAAGCGATGAGGCCTTAACAAAACAAGCGGCAGAAGGCTTTTTAAAAGTTGGGCTACAACCTCCAGCAAACATTCTTGGCGCTATGGCAGAACGAACACCAGATAACAAAGCCCTGTATGATAAACTAGAGCAGTCCGGGGCCTCAAAAGGCAAGCCAGAAATTGCTTTTACCGTTGGTACCGAAGCTGGTTTGGTTGAAGGTGTGGCGATCAAAGATGCCTCGACTGCTTTCCTGTCTACTGTGGCAACTGGCACCATCTTTAAAAAGGAAAATGATACGCTCATTCCTTTCTTTAAAGCGACGGAATTAGGAGCCAGAAATTTCTTTGGTATTGCGTACAGTAAAAACACCGATAGCCTGTTTGCAACATACGCTACTCTTGATAATTACGAATGCGGAACAAATTGCCCCACTGGGGTAATTGAGCTTGATGCTACCACTGGCAAGCTACGCAGAAATGCCTTTATAAATTCAAATAAGAAACAGCCACACCAAATTGCAGATATCTTCATAGGGCCTGATGATGAGGTTCTTTTAAGCGATGCCCAAGGTAAAGCCGTTTATAAGCTGAAAGACAACAAGCTTGACGAGATAGAAGCCCTCCCAACTAGTATGAGCCCACAAGGTATTGTGAAACTGGGTAATGGTGACATTCTTGTTGCAGATTATGGACGGGGTATCTGGCTTCTGAAAAATGGTAAAAAGCAATTACTCGGCACACCCGATAATTTGATGCTGATTGGCCTTGATGGTCTGTATCTTAAGAACGGTGAACTGATTGCGATCCAGAACGGTACCAACCCAAACCGCATTTTATCACTCACTCTTGCAAATGACCTTAGCCATATCAAAAGCTATGAAGTTATGGTGCAAGGATCAGAGATCATGACGGAGCCCACATTAGGTACATTCTACAAAGATAGCTTCTATTTCGTCGGCAACAGCCAATGGGCCAAATACCCGAACGGACACAATATCAAAGAAGGTATGCAACAAGAACCAACGAACATCGCCAAGATTAAATATTAATTTGCAACAACATCAAAAGTTGTGCCGCGCAATATATGTGAATATTCAGCGATATTGATAGGGTAACCTATACGAAAAAAGAAGGGAGAGTATGTTTCAACCCACATGCTTTCCCCTGTGGGCATTTTAACCTGAATACACCGAAGCCCATTACTGTCTTCTACATCTTCAAGAGCTATTACCTCAGCTTTAACGGTTACAACAAGTTTAGGCGGCAGGTTATAGAAATAAAAATAGGCGAGAACCCCCAGAAACACAGCAAAACCGATAATCCTCAGCACTAGCCCCTCTCCCTCCACTCACTCTCAAAAGTTTGTGTAATACAATATTTGCTTTCCTTTAAGCTTCTGGGTTAACTGAAATGGGAGGACGAGTCATTGAATAAAATCGTGAAATCAATACTTAAACTAAGCGCCTTTGCGGTAGTAGGTGCTGTTATCGGAGCAAGTGCCGCCGCTTTTACGGATTTCCAAATGCCTGATCTGGGATTAAGTAAAACGGTTACAGTTATTTCGTTAATTCTGGCGATACCAATCGGTTTATTCATCTCTATTTTGTTTCACGAACTCGGCCATATGCTTTTTGGAGTGCTGGCTGGAATGAAAGCTCATGCATTTATCGTAGGCCCCTTTCAGTGGACCTTCGAAGACAACAGGCGCCTGCCATCATTTGAGTTAACAGCAAGCTTCAATGGCGGCATGGCGCTCTGCAAACCCTCCAGCCCTGATGCACCTGCCCGAGAATTTACACTGTTGATCATTGGCGGACCTGTTGCCTCTTTCCTGTTAACCGGGATTTGCATATTGGCTCTTCCTTATACAGATCCGGTCACAACGATATTCCTTGGTATGACCGCTGGTATTTCGTTCTTCCTCGGAACTGTGAATCTTTACCCGCAAACCATCGGCAACCTTCATACAGATGGAGGCAGGCTTTTAATCAACCTCAAAGGCGGGAAGAAAGCTGCGGAAATGAACGCTCAAGTCCAGATGTCCAGCTATCTGTTTACGCCGGGATCACCAAAGGATTGGCCTGAAACGCTCATTAAAACATTACAAAACGCGGAAGAGCACAGCCCTGAATGGTTGGCCGGGCAATATTATGGTTATACTTTATCGGTACTTAACCAAAATTGGGAAGAGGCCCGCACATACCTGGACAAACTTTTGGAAAAAATAGAGGACAGGCCAGCCTACGAACAGGTTTCTTACCAACAAGAAGAGGGGCTTTTTCTTGCCATCAGTACATTCGATTTTGAAGCGGCAAAGGCGAAACTGAATCTGAGAGAGAAAACGCTCTTCACATCAAAGCATACCAAAGAAATCTATCAAGCTATTCACTACGTTGCAGATGCTAATTATGAAGATGCTCTATTAAGCTTGCAAAAAGCTGAAGATTTAATTCCTCAAGGCCACTTTAAAGGTTTGAAGGAGCTTTCAGAAATAGAGATTAAGATCATTAGAGGGTATATTGAAGAACAACGAAAAGCTGCTTAGCTAAGTTCTTCCAAGGCCCACTGAGCTGCATCCACCACTTCTTCCGCATCATCCGCCAAGAGCGTTCTAACTTGAGGCAAATATGCTTTATTTGCGCTATTTCCAATGGCGTAAAGCACGTTGCGTACAAACCTGTCCCGCCCAATACGCTTAATTGGGCTACCGGAAAACACTTCCCTGAATGACTTGTCGTCTAAGCCAACTAAATCACCTAATTCGGGGGCATTAAGTTCCACACGAGCATGGAAAGCTGCTTCAGAAGAAGCTTGTGCAAACTTATTCCAGGGGCATGCAGCCAAACAATCATCACAGCCATAAATGCGGTTGCCCATCGGTTTGCGGAATTCTTCGGGAATGGGCCCTTTATGCTCAATCGTCAGGTAACTGATACAGCGGGCGGCATCCAGTTCGTAAGGTTGCGGGAAAGCATCTGTCGGGCATGCAGCAATGCAGGCAGAACAACTACCACACTGATCTCTGTGAGGATTATCTGCTGGCAATTCCATATCGGTGTAGATAGCCCCAAGAAACACCCAGCTACCAAACTCTGGCGATACCATATTAGTGTGCTTACCTTGCCAGCCAAGGCCCGCAGCCGCAGCCAGAGGCTTTTCCGGCACCGGGGCCGTATCTACAAACACTTTTAAATCACAGTTAAATTCTGGCACAATCCAGCGTGCAAAAGCCTTCAACCGCTTCTTTACCAGATCATGATAGTCCTTGCCGCGCGCATAAACAGAGATGTTTGCACGATCTTTCTTGTCCAAAAGTAAACGCGGATCATCTTTTGGTCCATAATTGACCGCCAACATGATAACCGATTTAGCTTCTGGCCACAGATTTTGCGGATGCTCACGCTGATGTATACGTTCCGCCATCCACTCCATAGAAGCATAGCGTTTCAGTTCAACGAACTTTCTAAAACCCGCAACGATTTGCTCAGAAGTGGCTGCCTCCGTGATCCCGAATTGATCAAAGCCCAGCTCAAATGCTTTTGCTTCAAGCCGCTCGCGGATATCTGCATCCGCCGGCATATCAGAAATCCAGTTCGGAATAATGCTCAGCAGGCGCTAAGCCATTGATTTTATCAGATAAAAGTGAGCGAACAGACCGGCGACACTTCACGCGCATATACCATTCTTTTACCTGCGGCCATTCCTGCCAATAGATATTACCAAAATAATCAGCCACAGAGATATGCGCCGCTGCTGCCGCATCCGCCATGGTGAACTGGCTACCGGCTAGATAATGCCTGCGCTCCACAAGGAACGAAACATATTTCAGGTGGGTTTTGAGGTTATGGGCCGCACAGCGAATTGCCTGCGAATCTGGCTCGCCCATACCAAAGAAACGCTTATAGAGCTTTTCCTGCACCAAATGGCGCGTTACTTCAGAACCAAGCTTGGTATGAAACCAACCCACAAGCCGCCGGGTTTCATAGCGTTCATCAGCATCCCCAAACAGCATTGGTGGTTCAGGTACGATTTCTTCAAGGAATTCAGCGATTGCCATTACGCCCGAATAAGCTTTGCCGTCATCCATCACCAGAACTGGAACTTCACCAGCCGGGTTAAGTGCCAAAAACTGTGGCCTGCGCTCCCACTCTTTTTCAATACGCAACGTGAAATCAATGCGCTTTTCACTAAGAAGCACACGAACAAAACGGGCGGCAGGACTGAGCCAGTGATGATAAAGTACGGGCATAATCGGTATTTGTAATCAGTATGGATTAATAGAAACTAAAAGCAGTTTAGAACTAAAAATTCCAAAAGGAAATATCTAGTCGCCTGCTTTTGTTCTTAGCCCTATAAATACCGAAAAGAAAGCCCAGAAAATATGGAAAAGCCCGGAAAAACCGGGCTTCACACATTTATGCGATATTTGCCTCAGCGGCGCTATCATCCGTTACCGGATGGTCAAGTTTATCAATCATTTCTTTTGGTACCACCTGCCAGAAGTTCTGAAGCTTTGTTTCCCAGTTCGAAAGGATAGTTGCCCCCCAGCGGGAATGGGTCTCACGGGTATGCTCTTCAATGGCAGCCTTAAGATCAGCTTCCCAGTGAGCTGAAGACACGCGGTTATAAAGAAGACTTTCGGTATTAATGTGTTCTTCAAACTTTCCATCTTCATCATAAACAAAAGCCATACCACCTGTCATTCCGGCACCGAAATTATCTCCAACGGCACCAAGAATGATGGCTTTACCGCCTGTCATATATTCACAGCCGTTCGCCCCGCAGCCTTCAACTACTACAGTTGCGCCAGAGTTGCGCACAGCGAAACGCTCACCCGCCTGGCCTGCTGCAAACAGCTTTCCTGACGTAGCACCATAAAGAACCGTGTTACCGATGATGGTATTAGACTGCGAATTAAACGACGCCCGGTTTGACGGCCGTACAACAATAGTACCGCCAGAAAGACCTTTACCTACATAATCGTTGGCATCACCCGCCACTTCAATCTTAAGGCCCTGCACAGCAAACGCCCCAAGGGACTGCCCCGCGGAACCTCGCAGACGCACGGTTACATGATCAGGCTTCAAGCCTGTCATGCCAAAATGCTGAGTGATCTCGCTCGAGAAGCGGGTTCCAATAGCTCTGAGCGTGTTTTGCACACTGTAGGTAAGCTGCATCTTCTCACCTTTGCTGAATACAGCTTTCGCATCCTCAAGCATCTGGGCATCAAGCGTATCCGGCACTTCATTGCGGCCTTCAAGAGTGCAAATACTTTGGTGGTTCCTGCCACCTACCTGCACCAGAAGCGGGTTCAAATCCAGATCATCAAGGTGATCCGCACCGCGGCTTACCTGATGAAGGAGGTCCGTACGGCCGATGATATCATCCAGCTTCTCGACGCCAAGCTCAGCCAGAATTTCCCGAGTTTCCTCAGCGATAAAGCTAAAGAGATTCACTACTTTCTCTGGCGTACCATCAAACTTTGCACGCAATTTTTCATCTTGCGTACACACGCCAACCGGGCAGGTGTTTGAATGGCACTGGCGCACCATAATACAGCCCATTGCAACGAGCGAAGCTGTACCCACACCGTATTCTTCAGCGCCCAACATCGCGGCTATCACCACATCACGGCCTGTTTTAATTCCGCCATCTGTGCGCAATTTCACACGGTGACGCAACCCGTTCAGTGTCAGAACCTGGTTAACCTCTGCAAGGCCAATTTCCCACGGCGTACCAGCATATTTAATACTGGTTTGCGGGCTTGCACCTGTACCGCCATTATGGCCGGAAATCAGAATGACATCCGCATGCGCTTTCGCAACACCCGCTGCGATCGTACCAATCCCCGCGGAAGACACCAGCTTCACACACACCTGAGCGCGCGGGTTAATCTGCTTCAAATCATAAATCAGCTGCGCCAGATCTTCGATGGAATAAATATCGTGGTGCGGCGGCGGTGAAATAAGCGTTACGCCCGGTGTTGAATGCCGTAGTTTCGCAATCATCTCGGTTACTTTAAAGCCAGGCAACTGACCGCCCTCACCGGGTTTTGCACCTTGCGCTACTTTAATTTCAAGCTCTTCACAGGCATTCAGATACTCGGCTGTTACACCAAAACGACCGGAAGCAATCTGCTTAATAGGGCTGTTGGCGTTATCACCATTTTCATAAGGCGTATAACGTTTGCTATCCTCTCCGCCTTCACCGGAAACAGACTTGGCCCCGATACGGTTCATAGCAATAGCCAGCGTTTCATGCGCTTCTACTGAAAGCGCCCCAAGCGACATACCCGGCGTGATAAAACGTTTCCTGATCTGGGTGATAGATTCCACGGCATCAAGCGCTGCGCCTTCCTCTGGCCTACGGAAATCAAGCAGATCACGCAGGTTCACGGGCGGCATTGCGGCAAGGCCTTTTGAATAGGTCAGATACTTGGAATAATTATCTGACCCCACCGCGCTCTGAAGCAGGTGAATAAGCTGGCCATCATGGCTGTGCACTTCTTCACCACGGCGGAAGCGGTAAAGGCCACCAATTGGCAGAACCTGTTTGCTGCTTTCAAAGGCTTTCGCATGCTGCTCAAGTACTTTCTGCTGCACACCAGCCAGGCCAATACCGGAGATTTTTGTAGGCATCCCCGGGAAGAATTCAGCCACCAGTGAGCGAGACAGCCCTAGCGCCTCAAAATTATTACCGCCGCGATAGCTGGAGATAATGGAAATCCCCATCTTAGACATGATCTTTAGAAGACCTTGATCAATAGCTTCTGTAGCGCGCACCACACATTCAGTGAGATCATAATCACCAAACAGCCCTTTCGCTTGGCGCTCAGCAATCATATCCTGCGCAAGGTAAGCGTTCACAGTGGTCGCGCCTGCACCAATAAGCACAGCAAAATAATGTGGATCAAGGCATTCGGAGGAACGAACATTTAAACTTGTGAAAGTTCTAAGCCCTTCACCAACCAGATAGGTATGAAGGCCACCTGTCGCGAGAATCATCGGCACAGGCGCGCGTCCAGCACTGATGTTTTCATCTGTCAGGAACAAATGCCCCCGGCCTTCGCGCACTGCATCTTCTGCTTCACGGCGAATACGGTTCAGCGCTTCACGAAGTGCGCCCTGCCCGCCGTTTACATCAAATGTACAGTCAATTACCTCAGCTTCATCACCAAAATGAGAAATCAGCGTTTTCCATTCACGGTTCGAAACCACAGGGCTATCAAGTACAATTGCACCCGCTTGCGTATGGCCTTCATCAAGCACGTTGGCAAAGTTACCAAAGCGAGTTTTAAGGCTCATCACCCGGCTTTCGCGCAAACTATCAATCGGCGGATTGGTTACCTGTGAAAAATTCTGGCGGAAATAATGTGAAAGGTTCCGGTACTGGCTTGAAAGAACCGCAAGCGGGGTATCATCCCCCATTGAACCAATAGCTTCCTTGGCTGTCATCACCTGCGGCTGGAGAATCAGCTCAAGATCTTCATGGGTAAAACCAGCGGCAATTTGCCTGCGGCGCAAGTCTTCCCCCTCATAAGACGGGAATTCTTCACCGCGGTAGCCCGGCAGATCATCAATTCCCAGAAGGTCATTTACCCAATCCTCAAACGGCTGTGATGCGGCAAGCTCATCCTTAACCTCACCGTCATGATAGAACTTACCTTCCTGAAGATCAAGCGCCACCATCTGCCCTGGGCCAAGGCGGCCTTTCTCTAGCACATCATCTTCATCCACAACAACCATACCGGTTTCCGAACCAACGATAAGGAAGCCATCTTTAGTTACCGTAAAGCGCATTGGGCGTAGGCCATTCCGGTCCACCGCCGCCATAATCCAGCGGCCGTCTGTAGCTGCAAGGGCGGCCGGGCCATCCCACGGCTCCATCACACTGTTGGTGTAGGCATACATATCCCGGTGGGCTTTCGGCATGCTTTCCTTGTTAGACCATGCCTCCGGTACAAGCATGGTTTTTGCCATCGGCGCATTCCGGCCCGCGCGCACCATCACTTCAAACACCGCGTCAAGAGCCGCACTATCTGAAGCACCCTTTGGTACCACTGGCTTGATATCTTCAGAACTATCGCCAAAAGCGATAGACGCCATCCTGATCTGGTGGCTTTTCATCCAGTTCACATTACCGCGAATGGTATTGATCTCACCGTTATGAGCAAGCATGCGGAACGGCTGCGCAAGCCACCACTGCGGGAAGGTATTCGTTGAATAGCGCTGGTGATAAATCGCGTAGCTGGACGTATATTTCTCATCCTGCAGATCAGGATAGAAAACAGATAACTGCTCGGCGAGGAACAGGCCTTTATAAATCACATTCCGGCAGGAAAGCGAACACATGTAGAAATCACCTACCTGTGCTGCCACCACCGCACGTTCAATCCGGCGGCGGATGATATAAAGCTCACGCTCAAAAGTTTCATCATCCACGCCTTTAGAATTAGCGATCATGATTTGTTCGATTTCAGGTCGGGTTGCTTCTGCTTTCTCACCGATCACAGAAATATCCACCGGCACCTGACGCCAGCCGTAAATTGTATATCCGAACTTCAGGATTTCTGTTTCTACGATTGTGCGGCACGTTTCCTGCGCAGAAAGATCAACCCTCGGCAGGAAAGCCATACCAACAGCTAGGCGACCAGCAGATGGCTCATGGCCTGTGGCACGCACATGCTCCTTGAAAAATTCCTGCGGGATTTCAAGCATAATGCCTGCGCCGTCACCGGTTTTACCGTCAGCATCAACCGCACCCCGGTGCCAGATAGCACGAAGCGCTTCAATACCGCGTAAAACAACGTCGCGAGAAGCTTTTCCATCCATCGCGGCAACAAGACCAACACCACAGCTGCTGTGCTCATCTTCTGGGTTATAAAGCCCGATTGGGCCCGGAACATGTTCATTATAACTATTCATTGTCTGGCCCTCGATTATGCTGCGTCTTGCTGTTTTGCAGTGAGATAGGATTTGATATTTTCAGCGGCATCACGGCCATCACGGATCGCCCACACCACAAGAGATGCACCGCGCACAATATCACCGGCCGCAAACACACCCGGCAGGTTGGTCATCATGGATGCATGATCAACGGTTACCGTGCCCCAGCGGGTTACCCGCAACTCCGGCGATCCAAAGAGCGCTGGCAGATCTTCAGGCTCAAACCCAAGAGCCAGGATCGCAAGATCACAATCAATATTGAAAGTACTATCTGGCACAGGCTCAGGTGCTTGTCTGCCTGTGGCATCCGGCGCGCCGAGACGCATACGGTATGCCCTAACGGCTTCAACATTTTCACCGCCAAGGAAAGCTTCAGGGCCGCAAAGCCACTCAAATTCCACACCTTCTTCCTCGGCGTTTTGCACTTCGCGCACACTGCCCGGCATATTTGCACGGTCACGGCGGTATAGGCATTTTACTGATTTCGCCCCCTGGCGCACGGCAGTACGCACACAGTCCATCGCCGTATCACCACCACCAATTACCACAACGTTTTTGCCTTCTGCGTTTAAAGCACCGCTTTCATATTCCGGCACACTGTCGCCAAAACCAACTTTGTTGGAGGCAGTGAGATAATCAAGCGCTTCCCGAATATTACCAAGGCCAACACCCGGAGCCTTCAAGCCGCGCGCGCGGTAAACACCGGTAGCGATCAAAAGCGCATCATGTTTCTCGCGAAGTTCAGAAAGCGTTGCTTCCCGGCCAATTTCATAATCGAGATGGAAGGTAATGCCTGATTGCTCTAACCGCCCTGTTCTGCGACCAACCACATCTTTTTCAAGCTTGAAACCCGGGATGCCGTATACCAGCAAACCACCGGCACGGTCATGTCTGTCATAGATGTGCACCTGAAAACCATCTTTTCTGAGCTCTTCAGCGGCAGCGAGACCAGCAGGGCCAGCGCCAATAATGCCGATGCTTTCTTTGCGTTCAGCCGCTGGTGCGATTGGCTTGATCCAACCGTTTTCCCAAGCGGTATCTGCAATATATTTCTCGACACTGCCGATGGTAACACTGTCAAAATCCTTCTCAATAACGCAGTTACCTTCACAGAGGCGGTCTTGTGGGCAAATACGGCCGCAGATTTCAGGCATATTGTTTG
The DNA here is from genome assembly GCF_024398035.1 of Kordiimonas sp. SCSIO 12603. NCBI lineage: Bacteria > Pseudomonadati > Pseudomonadota > Alphaproteobacteria > Kordiimonadales > Kordiimonadaceae > Kordiimonas > Kordiimonas sp. SCSIO 12603. The sequence goes on along the minus strand of NZ_CP073748.1, from coordinate 524,881 downwards.
TGCTGGATGCCATTTCGTATGCATCCTCAAGGCGGCCTTCCGCGGTGAGACGCAACCAATCAGGAATGTTATTCCCGAGCGGACAATGGATATGACAGAAAGGCACGCCACACTGGGAACAACGGCTCGCCTGTTCTTTCGCGCCTTCCGTATCAAACTCATCATAAATTTCATCAAAATCAGCTTTACGATCACCTGCCGTGCGCTTGGTTGGCATCTGTTGGTCAATCGAAACAAATTTTAAAAGGTCGTCGGCCATGATCATCCCTTTTCCTGACAGTCACGAAAGGGCGCTCGGCCATAAGATGGAACATCTTTCAAGGTCGGCTGAAATGGCGCCACAGTTTCGTGAAATAATCGTGCTTACGAATCTATTTGTACGCACTATATGTTCAATTCTTGGAAATATCACTAAAAAAATAGCATATAGGTCAATATAGCTGACCAATTAAAACCTACATCATTGGTTTCCAATAGCTTGTTAAGGAAAAATTAGGCATTTTTAGTACCGAATTGATACTAAATTGTCCCTCGCACGAGAAATCAAGGCCTGATATATGTGGTTTTATTCTTTTAATCCTTACTCAGGAGCCTAGCGTGACCGCCCTTCAGCTCTTTATTCTTGCCCTCGTTCAAGGCATTACAGAATTCCTGCCGATCAGCTCCTCCGGGCATTTGATTTTAATCCCCGCCCTCACAGGCTGGGCTGATCAGGGTGCAATGATGGATGTGGCTGTGCATGTAGGCACGCTCACCGCTGTGCTTCTCTATTTCAGGCAGGATACAAAGGGCCTTACGCTCGCCGGGCTTGGCAGTATCGGGATCGCCCCCGCCCGCCGTGCTGTTGAAGGCACACTTTATATGAAGCTGTTCTGGGGGCTGATTATCGGCACCATCCCAATGGTGATTGTCGGCGGCCTGATGGTAGCCACAGGCGTGAATGATATGCTGCGCACTGCAGAGGTGATCGCCTTCACTTCTATCTTCTTTGGTATCCTTCTTTATATCGCAGACAAAAAGGGAGCGACTGAGAAAACCATGGAGCGCATGGCAATTAAACCTGCACTGATGATTGGTGTTGCACAGGTTTTTGCGCTTATCCCCGGCACCAGCCGCGCTGGTGTTACCATGACGATGGCCCGCTATCTGGGCTTCACTCGGCAGGAAGCAGCTCGCTTTTCCATGCTGCTTTCCATTCCTGCGATTATCGCATCAGGTGCCGCAACAGCCCTTGATGCGTTTGAAGAAACAAGCAGCCAGCAATGGATTGATGCAGGGATTGCCGCAGGCCTCGCGTGCCTCACGGCCCTCGCCGCTATCCATTTCCTGATGAAATGGTTAGAGCGCGCCAACATGACCATCTTTGTGGTCTACCGTGTTCTCCTCGGTATTATCCTGTTCGGGCTTATTGGCGCGGGTTATATTGGTTGATGAAAAATGAAAATGCCCAAGAACAAACAACATGAACAAGCTAAAAACCGATAAACACTTCATTCGCCTCACAATACCAATCATACGCACCCACTGGGTTTACTATGACCCTATTGGAGTTTTCACTGATCCAGATAGTGATTGGCCACAAGATGAATACGATGGGTATTTAGGCCAAACTTATTCTTTTTTGGTTAATCAAAACTATGCTGGCTTAGAGGCATATGTGGAATATGTCGTTAAAGATCATATGGGCCTAAACTATGAAAGAAAGCGAGCACTTTTATTCATAACTGAATTAAAAAAGTGGTGGGAAGAGTACATAGAAGAAAAAACTTCTCAAGCTAAAGGGTAGCGTCGAACCTATCGATACTATTCTAGAACAAAATCCCTATCTAGCCTAATTGTTGTAGATCCACATATTCTCTGAAATACCGTGCTTTATGATTTTTAAAGCAATGTCGCTATGATCAAAAACACTATATGGCTTACCCGATAAAGGTATAGCATTACCTAACACCAAATACTCGGGGCGATCTTCTTCTGGCAGCGTAGCGAGAAGGTCATCCAAATTCACATGCCGTAGATAAGGTTTAATCTCCATAGCATCTTGCGTTGGTAGACTTTTTAGCATTCGCTCATAAGCCAGCAGGCCGCGTTTTTCATAGTAAGCCCGGTGAGAGCTTTGGTACCATCGGTCAAACGCACGGCGGGCAGCTTCAGGCTCAGACATAGTGACTATATCTGCTGCATATCCGCGTGCAAGCTTGCACCAATCAAGGGAAGATAGCGCTCCTTGCCATGCCGCATTATACCCCGCTTCCTTTAAGCGCCATGAAGCACGGATTGCTTCCACTTCTGCCATAGCTTCAAGGAAACAGGTAACGCGCACTCTGCTTTCAGCATCCAGCATGATAGGGATTTTACCCTCCACCTGCACAGGCCTGAGATAAAGACCGCGCTGATCCTGCCAGAAATGCATCAATTCATGGAGGAAGTAGTGAGCCTGTTGGACACCGCCATAACGGGCGCTGAAAGCAAACCGTGCCTTCAGTTTCCCTGCCGCCTTGAGCGCCTTTAAGGCTTCTGTTGGATCACCTTCTTTTTTGAGTTTGATGGTATGAGGAATATAGGCGCCGCTACGGCCGTAAAAACGGTGTTTGATATCATAACCGCCAGCTTCAAGTTCATCCACAATACAGCTGAAAAAAGCATCTTTCCGCACAAGGCCAAGCAGCCACTTGGTTTTTTCAGCACTCGGCATCAACACATACTGCATATAATGCTTCAGGCGTGATTTACCGTGAACGCTATATGGTAAATTTTCCGCGCGTAGCATAACCACCCATCACCTGCATTATTTCATCATGGGGAAAACCGTATGGGTTTAACCCGTTAATGTAAATGCCCAATGCTGGAAACCGGACAGTTCAGGCGGCACCCCTATGATACCGCCTAAATAGTTGATGTTTCATGTGAAACGCCAGAGCGTTTTAACCAAACGCACCTGCTTTCAGCGCTATTAAGCCACTGAGCGTAAGGACCAGATCATAGGCCTTTTCGATTTCATCGAAAATCTGGCTATGCACTTTGCCGTACCCCGATGATGCACCTGATTTATAGGTGGATTCTTCACCAAATACATCGTCATCACTTTGTGGTGGCGCTTCGGGGAAAATCTTCCTGAGCTGCTCAAGTGTATCCGGCACCTCAAGGTGCAGCATCTCAACAAGCAGTTCCTCAAGCGAGAAATCAAAACGCGTACTAAAGCGCGGAATTTCCATCGCCTTCATGAAGATATACTGGATAAGACCAATCCTGATCTGGTGAAATTCAAACAGTTCGCTATCAACACCTTCATCAAGAATAGTGAGGGCCGCATCATCAGTGAGGCAATCCGTAAGCATGCCCGCATCCCGGCGGAGATCACGGATACAGGCATCCACCGTATCGCTTTCAAAAAGCCCTTCCATAATGCCAGACAAGCGGCGGAGCTGTTCCCGCTGTTTCCCAGAGTCTGTTTCATCGCAGCGGTCAAGCCAGTAACCGGGGCTGAGGAGTTTGGCATAAGCTTCAATCACCCCCACATCCGAGCGCGCGAGCGCATTGAGCGCCATATTGGTGATCATCTGCAGACGATTACTTTCACCGCGAATACGGTTGAATTTATCAGGCGAGAGACCGATGGCCGTGCCGAGCCCTGCGCAGCTGTTTGCCAGATAACCAAGCTGCTGCAACACCGCATTATGCGGGATCGCCCTAATCTGCGAGATACGCTCAAGCCGCTGATGCACCGCGCCACCGCTTTGGCGGCGAAGAGACCGCGAACCGGTTGGGAACAAAAGGCTGCGACCAATGCTGTCAATCAGGCGTACATAGCCTTTATTATCCGTCAGCGTGTTTTGATATTCCACGAGTGTGAGGAAGAAATCCAGTGCCCAGCCCCGCTCTTCATAAAGCTTGTCGTCGTCAGCCGAATAACTGTCAAACCGCACTTCAAGAAAATCTGTAAGGGTTGCGAGCGCGGTTTCTTCTGCAAGGAACCAGAGAAAACCTTCACCACCTTGGAAGCTTACTTCATGCTTTTCTGCCTGCTTTAATTCAGACAACCACTGCCGCACCCGTGGTGGGTGCGTATATAGGAACCGCTTCTTCAGGCTTTCAGGGAACGCACCACGGCCAATAGATTCGCCGTGAGTATCAAAGAACAATAGCTGCACATCACCAAGCCCGCGCTGTTTCCAGAGCCGTACCACCCGTAGTTTGAAGCGCTCAATGGCAAGTGATGCCGCCGGTTGGCCGATATAACGCCCGGAATCAGAAAAACCAAGCTGGATACAGAAACGGCCCTGCTGCTTGATGTAAGCAAGGAAATGCGGGTTATCCAGCACTTCAGCAATCACCCGGTCACCACGTTCAAGCCCAATGGCTGTTTCAAAAAGCGGGGAGATTTCTACGTGATCGTCCACGCCGAACAGCTTGGCATAATAAAGCGCCGTCAGAAGTGTGAAAGGTGTGTCGGATTCGGCCACCAGCATACGAATACGGGTTGCCGCATCAAAATGCTTCATAAACTGTGCCGCCAGCATAAACACCCGGCGCGCGGTTGTTTGCTCAGCAGCTAACGTGCCGTAGTGGATAGACTGTTCTTCAACGCTATCCAGCTTCTCTGTAACAGCTGCAAGGAAATGGCGGCGTACAGCACTTTGATCAGGCGCGTTGGTCATCTGTAGTTCATGGCCAATAGCATTATGAAGCTGCTGCGCATTCAGGCGGAAATGGATATGGGAAAGCCCCATGCCCACCGTACGCCATTCTGTATAAAGCGTGGCAGCAGCGCGCCACATATCATGCGGTAAATCTGTTTTGAGAAGGTCTTCAAACGCGCTGTTAATTGCATCCTTGGCCTTTTCCTTGCGAGACATGTTTTCCACCGCAAGCTGGTTCAGCTTCCCAAGCCCTGTGGGGCTTTCCTTATGGGCTTGCAGTGCTTGTTCGCCCGCTTCAAAACATTTACGGAGTTCCTGAAAACCTGCGGTTACGCGAGCGGCAGCATCAGCACCATCGCCACCGTAAGGAAGCGAACGACACAAGCTGAGGCATTCATCTAACCCCGCAAGTGCGGAGCGGTAACGGAAGATAAGCCCCAAAGACCAATCAATATCAGTACGGCCATCTAGATCAAACCCAACCCAACTGGCAACCGTCGCCACCCGTGGACGCAGGCTTTTATAATCATCCGGGTAAAGTTCAGCGGCGCGGTTAAAAACCACTTCATAGAAACGACGGATAGAACGGCGAATATTTGAAACAGCAACCCGCGCATACTCAAGCTCTTCATAAAGGGTTGGGGAGGTTTGCGGCTGCACACTATCAAGCGGCATATTTTCAGTGGCTTTTGCCGTATCCCCACCTTTTGCCAGCGCACAGAGATATTTCTCAGCATAAGCCCAGGCATCTGTTGAAAGCGAAAAAGTTGGATGCGCGGTTACTACAAGCCCAGCCACATCATCTTCGATTTTGGCTTTAAAAGCTTCAAAAGGCAGTTTAGCGCCCTTGTCATCCACACCAAGGCCATCGACCAGCGCTTCAAGGCGGGTAATATTTTTATCCGCCACCAGTTCTGTCCATTGGCTGGACATACGCTTTAGCCGATCATCGAGGCAGCGACGGCCCCGATCTTTCAAATCTGCAGATAAATCTGCGAGCGTTTTTTCCCCACCAATCAGGCCTGAAGCTAAGCCATACGCTGCTGATAAATGTTGTCTTCTTGTTTCGCCTTTAAGCAAAGTTGCCTGTTCAGCCATGGTCAATTCCTCAACTCAATTGCTGCTAATAAATGATGAACTTTATGGTGGGGCGTATTTGTGTTTTTTTATATGCCGCTCGTATAAATTATGTTGCGCAAAATAGCAAGTATTCAGCAACATAATTTCAAAATACTATCATAAAAATATCATTACAACCATCAAGCAAACGGAATTTGACACTCTTCCCGCCCCAGGCCTATAGATGCGCCATGCAGATTTTCGAAGGCATCATATCAGACCGCGGCTCTAAATATGCGGTATCAGGCGCACCGTGCAAAAACGCTGATGAAGCAAAAGCTTTTATCAAACAGCTTTGCCGTAAAAAGAAGTTTGCCAAAGCAACCCATAACACTTGGGGCCTCTTGTCCTCCGGTGAAGGGGCTATCAAAAATGATGACGGCGAAAGCGGCGCGGGCATGATTATTGTACGTATGCTGGAGCGGGAAGAACTGAAAGATCATATCATTGTGGTAACCCGCTGGTATGGCGGTAAGCATCTGGGTGGGGACCGTTTCCGCCATGTGCAGGATGCAGTTCACTATTATATAGAACATGCTTTCAGCTAGACGCTTCCCCAAAAAGCCTGTACCTAGGCGCCATGACTGCTGATTTAGAAATATTCCTCTCGACCGTACCGGGCTTAGAGAATGCGCTCCTCGCTGAAGCCCTGGAAAAAAACTTCACAGGTGCTGAAAAGACCAAGGGCGGTATTACCGTAAGCGGCGATTGGCCTGAAGTATGGCGCGCGAACCTGATGATGCGCGGCGCCAGCAAGGTTCTTGTGCGGCTTGGATCTTTCAAAGTTCAGCATCTGGCAAAGCTTGATAAGCAGGCACGCAAATTCCCGTGGGGGGATACATTACGCCCCGATGTGCCTGTACGTGTTGAAGTAAGCACGAAGAAATCCCGTATCTACCACTCTAAAGCTGCTGCAGAGCGGTTTGAAACGGCCATCCGCGAAGAACTTGGCGCTGAAATTTCACCAGATGCCGATCTGTGTATCAAAATACGAATCGTAAACGATATCTGCACTATCAGCCTTGATACATCTGGTGAAGGCCTCCACAAACGCGGCCACAAGGAAGCCGTGAACAAAGCACCTATGCGCGAAAATCTGGCTGCTCTTCTTTTAAGAGAATGCGGCTATGAAGGAACAGAACCTGTTGTTGACCCAATGTGCGGGTCGGGCACATTCGTGATTGAAGCTGCTGAAATTGCATCAGGCCTTGCGCCCGGAAGAACAAGAAGTTTTGCCTTTGAAAAGCTGGCAAGCTTCAACCAGGAAGCGTGGGAAGCGCTGAAGGCGCAAAACACAGCTGAAGAAACTAGCGTACGTTTTTACGGCTTCGACCGGGACTCTGGTGCCGTAAAAATGAGCGCCGCAAACGCCAAACGTGCGGGCGTAGAGGGCTTAACCGTTTTCACCAAACAAGCCATTAGCGAGCTTACCCCGACAGATGGCCCCAAAGGGCTGGTGATTATAAACCCACCTTACGGGGCGCGTATCGGTGATGTTAAAAAACTGCAGCCGCTTTATGAAACGCTTGGGAAAACCTTGAAAGCCGGTTTCAGAGGCTGGCGTATCGGCCTTGTTACCAACAATGATGACCTCGCCAAAGCATGCGGTTTGCCATTTAGGAAAAAGAAAACAGCTTTTTCACATGGCGGCATCCCGGTGAAGCTTTATTCCACGCTACGAATCTGATTTTTTCGCCACAATAAACAGCCCTTTATTTTTAGCGGGCTGCCAATCATAGAGAATCTCAAAGCCCGCAGCCTTCATGCTGGCTCTGAGCTCATCTGCCGAAAAGACTTTCACAAACGGCAACAACCGCAGCGCACGACCAACAGGCAGGATATATTTCATCCACGCCATGAAATCGGCAATACATGCTGTGCTGGTTATAAACACACCGCCGGGCTTTAGGGCAGCATGAGCTTTTGCCATCAGCGCCTCTTTATCTTCCACCAGATGCAAAAGACTAAGCGCTAAAACAGCATCCTTACTTTCAGACGCCACTTGCAGATCATCAGAATCCAGAACACGAAAATCAATATTATCTACACCTTCGCTTTCCGCCTTCGAGCGCGCGATGCTGATCATGTTTTCAGAGATATCCACCGCATCAATATGCTTTACATAAGGTGCATGTAAAACTGCTGTAGACCCAGTACCACAACCGATTTCCAGAAGTTCAGATTCAGGTGTGAAATATTCCCGGCTGATTTCCAGCTTTTTTTCGTATGCCGCTTCATCAGCAATAGGTGATTTGGAATATTTCGTTGCTATTCTATTCCAGAAAGATGCGGAATGAGCCATCTATTTCCCCTCTTATGGCAAGCGCGCCTTTAAAACATATGGAGAGGAAAAATCCAGCTACAAGCTAAACCTAGGTATAGTTCTCGTTATCTGTACTAATGAATATGTTCAGCACATATACGGTCAGCATCATCACCGGAAAGCGCCACTTTTAAAAGTCCGCAACCATGCTCTGGAAAGTCAGTGTGTTCTACCTGAAAATATTTACAAGTTTTGCAAGCGCCAAAGGCCTTGCCGCCACGTTTCTTGAGAGTATCCAAAAGCAGTTTTTCAAGCCCTGCTTCTAATTCAGCAGAAGTCTTATCTTGTGGCTGTACAAACTGCCGTACAGGATCTTCTTGAAGCAATTCGCCCCCTGCCCCCGTGAGGTTAATATGAATATTTCTCTTGTCCGTTGGGTCTGATGATTTTTCAATCAAACCTTTCCGTTCAAGCGCTGCAAGCGTTTGGGAAACAGTCCCTTTCGTCATGCCCAAATAGGCGGTAACTGCAGAAGGGGAGCGTGAAAACCGGTTCGCACGCCCAAGATAACGCAAGGCTTCCCACTGGGTAGGTTTCAAACCGTGGGTATGAGCATCATTCTGGAGCACTCGTCCAATACGTTCCAGAAGTATAGCAATATTATTCATTTCAATCATGCCACCATAGTATCGACTAAAAACTTTTCTTGCAAGCGGAAGATTTCCTGTGTATATCACATTTGTTTCGAGTCGATACCAATGGAGAAACCCAATGAAATATCTTGCTCTTACAGCCCTGTTTCTATCGCTTGCTGCCGAGCCTTCCTTTGCTCATGACATCGTGAGCAAGAAAGACAAAAGCAAAAAAGCCGCGTTCGACATCACCAAAGCCTCTGCCACCACTGATGGCAGGCTCGCCACCTTTATGATGGAAGTTGCTGGCACCGCCGGTAGTGAAAAACCAAAAGCAACTGGCCAGCTAAATGGTGCAAAGGTAGAAAGCTATGTTTGGCCAACAAGCCTTGACCCGGCAACCGTTGGGTTTGATCCCAAAAGCGGCATCTTAGCACTCGCCATCACCGCCCACCCTGATTTCGATGACACCCCCCTTTATGATGAAAATCAGGATGGTGACCCTGCAAATGACGGTAAAGACTGGCATTCCCACTGGGTAGTCCTCACCAAGGATAGCAAATGCGGCGCTGGCCTAAAGGTGCGTGATGTATCCCCCGGTGTTGATATGCTTCCGGCTACCGCCCCCATGCTTCCAATCGCGCTTGATAGCCCGGGCATGAGCCCAATTCTTACGGGAAGAACTGCAAAAATCACAGTGCCTGTGAAAGGTAGCGAAGGGATTTCTTTTGATGCGGTAACAGCTGAACTGCAAGTGAATACAAGCGCTGATACGCCGCTCTTATGCGTAACCGGTGTTCATGATGTAGCGTCTGGCGACTTATCAATGCCCGGCATCGTAATGGCTGAAAAGGAATAACATAGGTCCACTCTTCCTCCTCTCTGCTGGCAAGGTGACATTTCTGATAGTGTATAGACAGCTCTTCTGAATAAACCTCCGAATTGAAGGCATTTGATAACAGAGCCCACTTAGCTGATATCAGATGCTATTCAGAAGACGTCACCACCAGTGGAGAGGGGGTTCCCTTGTTGGAGAACCTCAATGAGCAATACACAAAACAGTTTCCCGCAAACACTTGTAACCACAACACCTGAAGAAGGGTTTAATCTGGCTATCAAACTTGCCCGTCTTGCTGTGCGTGCCACCCAACCTGACAAGAATAAACTTATGGCATTAAGGCCTGAGTATGCAGAAAATGCAGATAGCTTAATTGCCGCAAGCCATGTGGTTGCTATCCATTTTCAAACCATTGCTCAGGCAAACTGTCACTGGAAATATTAATATGAAAAAAGCACCAGAACTCGATGTAATCGAATGGCTCAACACCTCAGAGCCACTAAGCCTTCAGAAACTAAGAGGCAAGGTGGTGGTGATTGAAGCCTTTCAGATGCTTTGTCCAGGATGTGTTTCCCATAGCTTGCCTCAGGCTATAAAAATTACACAGCTTTTCCCGCAAAAAGATGTTCAGGTTATCGGCCTGCACACTGTGTTTGAACATCACGCTGCACAAGGTAGCCGTGAAGCGCTGGACGCCTTCATTCACGAGTATAAAATCCCGTTCCCTGTCGCAATTGACAGACAAACGGATAAACACCTGCCAGCAACCATGGAAATATACCAAATGCAAGGCACGCCGACCTTAATTCTTGTTGATAAGGAAGGCCGCTTAAGAAAACAGAAATTCGGTATGACAAGCGATATGCAAATTGGCGCTGAAATTATGTCGCTGATCGGTGAAAACTCTGCCCCTGAACCGGAAACAAAGAGCAGCCCACCACAGGCCGGAACATGCACAGACGAAGGTTGTTCCCTGTAATGTTTGAAGCCCACTGAATTTAGTGGGCTTCTATGTACTTACTCAAAATACACCATACATTGCCGTGAGATAGCACAGAGGTTGCCGTCTTCATCAAAAATACGGCCATCTTGCTGACTATAACCATTTGCCGCCGCCTCTAAGGTGTAATCCAGATACATCCAATCTGATGTTACCTCTTCCGGCGGTCGCACAAATTCAAGCGACCATGAAAGAGAGCTTACCCTCACAAGTTTCTTGAAATGAGACAGCATGATAGGTGGCGGCATATCTGCAAGCGCTACGATCCGCTCCTCAGGGTATGCACTCATATCTTCGGTATGCTTTACCCACATGCCGCAGCGACGATCTTCCATACCAGAAAGCGGGATGCCACCGCCTGTCCAGTGAATATCAAAATGCTTCAGAAAATTCGGGATACTGCCCATATTTTTCGGCATCAGCGGCACGCTTTCACGAGGCTCTGGTTTAAACTCAGATGCCTGCGGCACAAATTTGGCTTCCCGCGGCAGGCCAAAAGCTGCACTTGCATGAAGGTGTACACCGGAACCATCCGTCACATCAGCTGTCATCTGGGTAACAGATTTACCCTCTCTCAGCACACGCGGCACCACATTTGTGGGAGTGATAGGTGTAGGCCCAACAAAATTCACCAAAAGCGAACGCAAGGATTTGGGGTCTGACAGTTGCTTTTTCATGCCTGTAACCGCCATCGAGGCCACAAGACCACCAAAGGCAGCCCGCCCCTGCTGCCAGCTCGGAGACAGGTACGTTGACATATCTTCGTTTGTTTCAATGTCTTTCAAAATTTCCGTCAGCATCCGCTCAGACATGCATATTCCCTCATTTAATCGGTACAAACCCATCGTTTATGGGCCAAATATAAAAGCTCTTCTAGTCAATTATTGTCAGCACCACAATAGTTGTTTAATAATGAAACTAGAATTTGAAAACTTCATGTCAACGCCCCCAGAAAAGAAATTCAAAACATCTCGCCATAAGACCTTTTTTCTGCCACAAGGCCTTGTATAGTATCAGAATAACTGGTTTTCGGAGGCATTATGGCAATTTACATGTATGAAGGCGATCTGCCTGATGGGCTTGATTTTGGCGGCTCTGTCGCGATTGACAGCGAAACCATGGGCCTTAATCCGCACCGTGACCGCCTTTGTGTTGTGCAGCTTTCAAGTGGTGACGGCAATGCTCACCTGGTGCGCTTTAAGCGCGGTGAATATAATGCACCAAACCTGAAAGCTCTGCTTGAAAACCCTGATGTTCTGAAGATTTTCCATTTCGCCCGCTTTGATGTTGCGGTGATGAAAGCGTATCTGGACGCTGATACTGCACCGCTTTACTGCACGAAAATCGCTTCCAAACTTGTCCGCACATATACGGACCGCCACGGTCTTAAAGACCTGTGCCGTGAACTGGGTGGCATCACCCTTGATAAGCAGCAGCAATCAAGTGATTGGGGTGCAGATGAGATTACGAAAGCGCAGCAGGAATATGCCGCTTCTGATGTGCTATACTTACACAAGATTAAAGAGAAACTGGATATGATGCTGGCACGTGAAGAACGTACACACCTTGCGGAAGCCGCCTTTCAGTTCTTGCCTGTCCGCGCTGATATGGACCTGCGCGGTTATGAATATATGGATATATTCTCCCACTAGGATGATGCAATGGTAAAGCCAACCGCAGATCATTATCATAGCACCGAAGAAGCCCGCGCTGTTGCGCGCGATGCCCTGCGCCCTATGGCGCGTCAGGCTACCAGTCCTCTGTGGGATAAATTTATCCGCACTATGCAGTTAGTACTGCCTGTAACTGCTGCCGTCCTAGGTACCGTTACAATACTTTGGCCTTATCTAAATGATAATGAGGTGAGCTTTACCCTTTCCACAGAAGATGTTGCCAAAGGTGATAGCACTATCCGTATGATGAAAATGCGGTATGTGGGCACAGATGCCGTGAACCAACTGTTTGAAGTTGAAGCAGCTTCAGGCCAGCAAGATAGCCCAACCGCTCCTCGGATCAGCCTTTCTGATATCAAGGCTAAGATGACCCTGGAGGAAACAGGCCCTGCCACGGTTACAGCTCGAACAGGTATCTACCGCACCAAAGAAAGTACCCTTTCTCTAGTGGGCGGCGTTAACCTGATAACTGGCAACGGTTTTACCCTTAATATGGCTGGCGCTGAAATTGATCTCAAAACCCATATCGCCGTAGGCCAAGGGTCTATTACCGGACAATCAGATCTTGGCACCCTTGAGGCGGCCCGAATGGAAATTTTCGCCGATGAACGCGAAGGTATTTTTGATGGCGGCGTAAAAATGCATATTGTACCAAAGCGGCCTGTCGGTAATAAAACCACATCAGAAAAATAGCCCAAGAAGATTGATAGCAAGGATTCTATTGATGCAAAAACTAATATCGATTTCACTGATACTCTGGGCAGCACTGGTATTCACCCACAGCGCACAAGCTCAATCAGTTCTTCAAGGCCATGATACCTATCAGCCACTAGATATTTCTGCTGAACGCTTTGAAATCCGGCAAAACCCAAGCCGTGCTCTTTTTATTGGCGCGGTTAAAGTTATTCAGGGCCGTATGACACTGAATTCAGAAACACTCACTGTGTTTTATGCCAACGAGCAAGATAGCAAAGACCCGAAAATCTCCCGCCTTGATGCTCAAGGTAAGGTGACACTGGTATCTGCAACAGAATCGCTTACTGGTGATTGGGCCGTTTATGATGTGGATGAACATCTGATCACTTTGGGTGGTGATGTAGTTCTTACACAGAATGATAATGTACTCCGCGGCGAACGGCTTGAGTTTGATCTGGTATCAGGGCTTGCAAAACTTGATGGGCAGGTACACGGAAAAACTGATGGCCGTGTAAGAGGCCGCTTCAGTATTCCAGACAAAGATAAATAAATAAGCTAAATAGCTGATATATAAAGGGGCATAACCTTCACCTGAAACCTTGTGCCCCTTTTACTCCACACCATCTTCATACTATCGCCTCACAAAAAATATCCTCTTTTTTAATGGAACATTGAGCTTGTTCATGATTTATTGATAAAGCTCATGCATAAAATGAGCCAACCGATCTTTGCCGTGGTACAGCAGAGACGGTCCTAAAGGAGTTGGGGTTTATAATGAATGTAAATAGTAACAGCGCGAATGATGGCCGCACAGGCTTGCAGGTACGCGGGATTGCCAAATCTTATAACGGCCGCCCTATCTTGCGCGATGTCTCCCTCTCCGTAAATCAGGGAGAGGTGGTTGGCCTCTTGGGGCCAAACGGTGCTGGTAAAACAACATGCTTTTACTCAATCACTGGCCTAATCGCCCCTGATCAGGGCCGTATTGAGCTGGATGGCGATGATATCACACACTTGCCCATGTATCGCCGCGCCCGCCTTGGTATTGGGTACTTGCCGCAGGAAACATCTATTTTCCGCGGCATGACAGTTTCTGAAAATATTGAAGCTGTACTTGAAGTAGTGGAAACAGACCGCGCGAAGCGCGACGCCATGCTCAACGAGCTTCTGGAAGAATTTTCTATCACACACTTAAGGAATACACCCGCACTGGCCCTTTCAGGTGGTGAGCGCCGCCGCTGCGAAATCGCGCGTGCCCTTGCAGCACGCCCGAACTTCATCTTGCTTGATGAACCATTTGCAGGGATTGATCCAATCGCTATCGCAGATATTCGTGATCTTACCAAACACCTGAAAGACCGTGATATCGGTGTCTTGATTACAGACCATAACGTACGCGAGACCCTTGATATTATTGACCGCGCTAGCATTATTTATGATGGCCATGTGCTCTTTGAAGGCACACCGGACGAGGTGCTGGTGAATGAAGATGTACGCCGCGTATACCTCGGCGACAGCTTCAGTTTATAAGGAGTATCTGCGCGCATGGCCTTAACCCCAAGATTAGATTTAAGACAAAGCCAGCAACTGGTGATGACGCCGCAATTGCAGCAGGCGATCAAACTGTTGCAACTGTCTAACTTGGAGTTAACAGATTATGTTGCCACAGAGGTGGAACGTAATCCCCTTCTTGAAATGGGGGAAGCTACACCAGAGGGCGCTGATAATCAGTCAGGCGGCGAACAAGGCGGTACCGCCACGGGCGACGACCTGAGAGAGAGTGGCGGAAGCGATACACCTGTTGATGAAGGCTTAATCGCTGCTGATACCAGTATGAACACAGCGCTCGACACCAGCAGCACGTCCGACAGCGCACTCGACACCAATATGGAAACCAACATCTATAATAATGATGCGGTTTCCGACCGGGTTTCCAGCACACCTGAGGGCGGCGCAGGCAGCTTAAGCTATGATGGCGGTGGTGCTGTTAAAGGCGGCGGCGGCATGATGGACGAACGCAGCCTCGATCAAACCCTGGAAGGTGAAGAAAACCTCCATGATTTTCTGATGCGCCAAATGGCTGTTCTATACTCAGAGCCTGCAGACCGCTTAATTGCCACCCATCTGGTAGACCTTGTGGACGAAGCTGGTTATGTGGATCAGGAAGCTGTTCTTGACGTTGGTCAACGCCTGGGTGTTGAAGATGACGACGTCCTTAAAGTACTTGGCGGCCTGCAAACTCTAGAACCATCTGGAGTGTTTGCACGCGGTCTTGCAGAATGCCTTGCCATCCAACTTAAAGAATTAGACCGATACGACCCTGCCATGCAGGCGCTCGTTGAAAACCTTGATCTGCTTGCCAAAAGGGATATGGCGGCGATTAAACGCCTGTGCGGTGTTGATCAAGACGATATCGCAGATATGATCCGGGAAATTCGTGCACTAAACCCCAAGCCCGGCCTCGCTTATGGCGGTGTTAACGTACAACCCGTTGTACCGGATATTTTCATCCGTAAAAGCCGTGCTGGCACATGGGTGGTGGAACTGAACAGTGACACACTCCCCAAAGTTCTTGTGAATTCACAGTATGTTAGTGAGCTTAAAGAAGTGGGCGGCAATAAAGAAGCGAAGGCTTTTGTTTCAGATTGCCTGGCGGATGCTAACTGGCTTGTAAAAGCGCTAGATCAACGTGCTCGTACGATTCTTAAGGTGGCAACTGCGCTCGTT
This sequence comes from Kordiimonas sp. SCSIO 12603, assembly GCF_024398035.1. NCBI lineage: Bacteria > Pseudomonadati > Pseudomonadota > Alphaproteobacteria > Kordiimonadales > Kordiimonadaceae > Kordiimonas > Kordiimonas sp. SCSIO 12603. The sequence continues at coordinate 509,293 of NZ_CP073748.1, read as the reverse complement.
AAAAAACAGGAAATGTTCTTTGAATTAGGTGTGCGGTTCCTGAAACCACTTACCCTTAAAGATATCGCAGAAGAAATTGATATGCACGAATCAACCGTATCTCGTGTTACCAATAACAAGTTCATGTCCTGCCCGCGCGGTATGTTTGAACTGAAGTATTTCTTCACCTCTTCTATTTCCTCTGCAGATGGCGGTGATGCCCATTCAGCAGAATCAGTGAAGTTCCGCCTGAAGGAAATCATTGACTCGGAAGACCCGAAGAAAATTCTGTCTGATGATAAGCTAGTGGCACTTATGAAAGCCGAAGGCGTGGATATCGCCCGCCGCACGGTTGCCAAATACCGTGAAGCAATGAAGATACCATCTTCTGTTCAGCGCCGCCGCCTGAAGAACATGGCATCTTAGGCTTTCCTGAGTCGTTTCAATTTTTGTAATTTTCCACAATTTTTCTTCACATAAAAAAACGTTTAATTACAAAATTTTGACATAAATCAACGTTTGTTAACCATACTATAACCATATTCTGTGGTAGGCTGTTTTTGTAGCCGCAATGGCTACAGCCTCAGCGCCTAACGCCCCTTCTGGGACACGGCGTATCCATAGGCGCTGTATAACAGGGTCGCAATGGCCCTGCTAGCTAGATGGCAATCCCGAATTGCCCAAAAACGCTAAGAAAGGAAGTATTGCTCTTATGGAAATTAATGTAACCGGACGGAAAATGAATGTTGGTGAATCTCTAACAGAACACGTTGAATCCCGCCTGGAAAGTATTGCTGACAAATATTTCAGCAGAACCATAGACGCAACAATCACTTTTATAAAAGAAGGACACCTCTGTCGCGCAGACATATCGTTTCATGCCAACCAAGGGATCAATTTTCAAAGCCGCGGGGAGGCGGAAGATCCATATGTTGCTTTCGAAGAAGCAGCAGAAAAAGTAGAAAAACAGTTGCGCAGATACAAACGACGCCTTAAGAACCACCACAAACAAGCTAGGCACGATGCCGCCATGGAACTGGCACATGATTTGGTAATCGCGCCTGAAACGGACGAAGGTGATAGCGCACAAGCAAGCGCTGAAACTGATCAGCCGATCATCATTGCTGAAAATCGGAGAGAAATTCCGAACGTGAGCGTAGGAGACGCGGCAATGTTAATGGATCTGGCAGACGCAAACGCATTTATGTTCAGAAACACCAAAAGCGACACACTTGAGGTCGTTTATCGCCGTGGTGATGGAAATATTGGGTGGATTAGCCCAAGCGGTTCATAAGAACCGTTAAACAGTCAGATAGGAGCGTCCGAGCCTTGTGATAAATCAGGGCTCGGCATTAAAAGGCATGGAACTCAGTGATCTGCTTCAGGCAGACAGCATTCTTGCTGACTTTAAGGCCTCAAGTAAGAAACAGGCTATTCAGTCTTTATCTCGTATGATCGCAGAACAAGCAGGCGTGGACCCTCGCGAGGTGTTCGAACGCACACTTGAGCGAGAAAAACTTGGCAGCACAGGTGTTGGCCGTGGCGTTGCTATTCCGCACGCACGTGTAGACGGCGTGGACGGCATCAAAGGCTTTTTCGCACGTCTTAGCGCTCCCATTGAATTTGACAGTGTCGATGACCGACCCGTTGACCTGATGTTTATGTTGCTCGCTCCAGAAGAAGCCGGTGCAGATCACCTTAAGGCACTCGCTAAGGTTTCTCGCACACTTAGGGATGAAAAAACCTGTGAAAAGCTGCGTGCAACAGACGACCCAAGCGCTCTTCTTGCCATGCTAGCCGGCCCACAGGTTTCTGTGGCTTAATATTCTACCTTCCGGAAATAGAGACCATCTGGCGGCGCGTTATGACCAATAGCATTTCGGTCCTTGGCATCAAGCGCCGCTTTTACATCAGCGCCGGTCCATTTACCGCGCCCAACAAGCGCAAGTGTACCCGTGATTGACCGTATCTGGTGATGAAGGAAAGAACGTGCACCTGCAGTTAGATGCACTTCATCACCGACACGCTCTACACCAATGTAATCAACTGTTTTTACAGGGCTTTTTGCCTGACAGTGGACATGGCGGAACGTTGTGAAGTCGTGCAGGCCAACAAGTTCCTGAGCAGCATCATGCATGGCTTCCGCATCAAGTGGTGTTTTCACGTGCCACATTAACCCCTTCTGGTGGGTAAGGGGTGCTCTGCGATTTTTAATTTTATAGATATAGTGCCGCTTAAGCGCAGAAAAGCGTGCGTCGAACTCATCATCCACAGCGTCCACTTCAAGCACAGAAACCGGATGTGGTTTCAGGTGATAGTTAAACGCACCCTGCACCTGATCAGCCGTCATATCACGTGTGATATCAACGTGTGCTACTTGTCCAAGCCCGTGTACACCCGCGTCTGTTCGGCCAGAGCCTGACACAAGAATACGTTCGTCACCCGGCAAGAATTTGAAAGCTGCATCCTCTAGCGCTTGCTGCACAGACATAACATCCGCCTGCCGCTGCCATCCCGCAAAAGGCCTGCCATCATATTCGATTGTAAGCTTGAAGCGCTGCATTAGGTGGCTCCTAAACAAACACCAGCCGCAACCGGGTTGCCGCGAAGGAATGCTTCTGCGTCAGCAGCCCCCTTGCCCGCTTTCTGTACCTTTGTGAGGCGGTAAGCCCCCTCACCACAGCCAATAAGAAGTGTGTCATCCAGCGTTGTACCAGCATCACCTGAAATATCCGCCACCTCACCAGCCAACACTTTCACCCGCATACCATTCAGCTCAAAGAATGCACCAGGGAATGGAAACAAGCCACGTACCTTACGGTCGATCTCAGTGGCAGAGGCGGTCCAATCAATTCGCGCTTCCGCTTTATCAATTTTATGGGCGTAGGTTACGCCCTCTTCTGGCTGCGTCTCAATGGTCGCTGTACCGTCCGCGAGTGAAATAACTGCCTCATTAATAAGGTCTGCTCCCATATCAGCCAATACGTCATGAAGGCTTGCCGTGGTATCGCCAGCTTCAATAGCTACCTCATCACGAAGGATAACCGGTCCTGTATCAAGCCCCGCTTCCATCTGCATGATGCACACACCTGTCTTGTCATCGCCCGCCATAATCGCCCGGTGGATAGGCGCAGCTCCACGCCACCGCGGCAACAAAGATGCATGAACGTTTACACAGCCATGCTTTGGCGCATCCAGAACCGCTTGAGGCAATATTTGGCCATAGGCCACAACAACAGCTACATCCGCCTTAAGCGCAGCAAATTCAGCAATTGCCTCTTCCTTTTTCATAGAAAGCGGCGTACGCACTTCAACGCCCAGTTCTTCTGCAACAGTATGTACAGGGCTTTTACGCTCTTTCTTACCTCGACCAGCTGGTCTCGGCGGCTGAGAATAAACCGCTGCGATTTCGTGGCCAGCACCGTGAAGTGCTTTCAGTGTTGGCACCGCAAAATCCGGTGTGCCCATAAATACAATCCGCATAGCTGTGCCTTATCTGAAAGAATTAGAGAATAGTTGCGTCTTTAGTCGCTTTACGTACTTTTTTAATAATCATGTTGCGCTTCAGTTTTGAAAGATAATCAATGAAAACCACGCCGTTCAGATGGTCAATTTCATGCTGTACACAGGTAGCCATCAGGCCTGTCATAAGCTCTTCCTGCTCGTTGCCATCATAATCAAGGTATTTCACCTTAACCTCTGCAGGGCGTTCAACTTCTGCATAATGCTCAGGAACAGAAAGACAGCCTTCATTATAGAGATTAAATTCTGGCGATTCCCAAGTAACTTCCGGGTTTACAAGGAAAGTTGGCTGCGGGTTATCTGCATCCCCTTCGGTATCAAGCACGATTACGCGCTTTGGCACAGCCACCTGAATAGCAGCAAGGCCAATACCCGGTGCCGCATACATGGTTTCCAGCATATCATCCATCAAACGGCGCACTTCATCATCAACCCGTTCCATCGGGTCTGACATCTTCTTTAGAAGTGGGTCTGGTACGTTAACAATATCAAGCTTCGCCATGTTACATCCGTTTCAGCATATATAAACTTGACGATTACCTATGGACCGCAGGCCTGAACGTCAAGGATTTTGGCGCTAAAACTCCGAAATTGGGGCATCAAGTTCATAGAGAGATTTCATATCTTCAATCTCAAGCACCCAGATATCAGGATCAAAATTCCGTTTTTTAGCAATCACTTCAGCGGCGAGCATATCATTTTCACGCTCAAATTCTTCCGAGAAAGCACCAATTTGCCGCCAAATTTTGTTGCCATCAAAATCCATGGATTGTTCAAAAAGCTGCACACCCGCCGCAAAACGGTTCAACTTCAAAATCACACCTCCACGCTCTGCATCACCTTTATGAAGAACAAAGGCAGGCATATCAGTTGCAAAACAGGTACGTACTTGGGCGTCCACCCAAAGGCTGGTTTTAATCCGGTTATCCATAAAAAGAGGTATGGCCGTTAAGGCGCTTCTTCGTCAAGCCCCAGAACATGGGCACGATCAGCAAAAGCCTCCTGAATTTTTGCAGAAGAGCACCGGAAGGAAAGCCCCATGGCGTTATCCCTGTTCCAGCTGACAGTGGCAGGGAATTCACCGCGACCAGAGATATAAAGAGTAAGATCAGTGCCTGTTTGAATTGGAAGGTCAATCCGCACACGTGCGCCGCCTAGAGACAGGTTCCACACCTGACAGGTAATTTCATGGCTATTCAGTCGTACCTTAGCGGGCCACAGCACCGACCGGCGTTGATAGTTGCGGTTGTCTTCGCCATTACCCTCTGAGGTAACGTCCTCAATATCAGTCTTATTCATACCTGGCTGCCAATTCATTCTCTTCACTCGTGTTATACTACACGAATCTAAAATAATTCTCACCAGACAATTCAAATTGTATTTATCATTTGCTCTCGCAAGGTGCTTGTTAAACAGCCGCCAATTGCATAAAATTACGGAAACAGCAAAATAGGCGACCTTATGGCACCTGAGACAGCGAATATTCTTATTGTAGAAGACAGTCCAACACTGGCCCTCACCTACCGGGAATATATGCGGCCACTGGGAACAGGCATCCATCTCGCGGAAACCGGGAAGGAAGCCCTCGCGCTTATTGAAGAAACAAATCCAAATATAATACTTCTTGACCTTAAACTTCCAGATATGGACGGAATTGATATTCTGAAGGAAGTAAAAGCACGGGGACTGGCTGCCAGAATTATCGTGATCACAGCCCATGGCTCTGTCACAACAGCTGTTGAAGCCATGCAGGAAGGCGCAGATGATTTCCTCTTAAAACCTTTCACGGCGGAGCGGATCACAACAACCGTCAAAAATGCGCTTGAAATGCACCGATTATCAGGCCTTGTGGAACAGTTTGAAGGCCGGAAAGCCAAAAAGTTTGATAAGTTTATCGGTGAAAGCCCAGCCATGCAGGCTGTTTACCGTATGATTGAAGATAGCGCCCCTTCAAAAGCCAGTGTCTTCATCAACGGCCCTTCAGGAACCGGTAAAGAATTGTGTGCTGAAGCGATCCACCAGTTAAGCCCAAGGCACAGCAAACATTTCGTGGCGTTAAACTGTGCTGCTATCCCTGAAAATCTAATTGAAAGCGAGATTTTCGGCCACCTTCGCGGTGCCTTCACGGGCGCTACGGCTGACAGGGAAGGCGCGGCCGTACGGGCTGATGGGGGTACACTGTTTCTTGATGAAATCTGTGAAATGCCACTTGATCTACAGTCTAAGTTGCTTCGCTTCATCCAAACAGGGCAAGTTGTCCCTGTAGGGAGCAACACACCCATAACTGTCAACGTTCGTTTCGTATGTGCAACAAATAGAAACCCCTGGGATGAAGTGGAAGCTGGACGCTTCAGGGAAGACCTGTTTTACAGGCTTCACGTAGTTCCTATTCATGTTCCTCCACTGAAAGACCGAGGCGAAGACAGCATCGCTATTGCCGAACATCTGTTGAAAACATTCGCAGCGGAAGAACAAAAACAGTTTGAAGGCATTGATACCACTGCCAAAGACATAATTCTCTCTCATGCATGGCCAGGTAACGTACGCGAACTGGGCAATGTTATCCAAAGTGCCGTGGTTTTAAATGACGGAAAAGCCCTTACAGGCGATATGCTTAGCAAGCTAATGGGTCCAGCACGCCAACAAAAAGCCTCCCCAGCAGGAGAAACCATTCTCCCTGGCGGCAGAAGACAGATTGTAGAAACACAGCCCGAGCAAGAGGTAGCTTCCACAACATCATCACAAAACTGGATTAATGGTACTATTGAACCGTTAGCTGTTACTGAGCGGAAGATTATTGAGCACGCCATTAAACTTTGCAGCGGCAAAGTAAGACAGGCAGCCCATAAACTAGAAGTAAATCCGTCCACCCTCTACCGCAAATTGAAAGAGTGGGATACATCTGAAAACTGATGCCTCTTAACTAAAAAAGGCCTTACAAAAGCAAGGCCTTTTTTGAATCTATAATTAGCTTAGTAACTATTTTTTGCTTTTCTTCATTACCTCAAGGGCATGCGCGTTACTTGCCGCTAAGCCAGCCATGTTCACCAAATCAGATGATGAAGATGTCATACGGGCCACCTGAATTGAATGGTTCATGCCAAGTAATAGTGGGCCAATAACCTTAGCATCACCAAGTTCAGAAAGAAGCTTGTAGGCAATATTCGCAGAGTGAAGCGCTGGCATAATCAGGATATTCGCAGGGCCGGACATACGCATAAATGGATAAAGCTCTTTCAGATCTTTATTCAGCGCCACATCTGCCTGCATCTCACCGTCATATTCGAAATCAACGTCGCGATCATCAAGAATACGTACAGCTTCCTGAAGGTGGCTTGTTTTATCAGATGGCGGATTACCAAAGTTAGAGAAAGACAGGAACGCAACTCGTGGGTCATGTCCCATACGGCGTGCAAACCCGGCAGCGCTTTCAGCAATATCCGCAAGATCTTCCGCACTCGGATTTTCATTCACTGTTGTATCGGCCATAAATACAGTGCGGCCTTTGGCTACAACAATGGAAAGACCAAATGGACGCTGGCCTGGAAGTGGATCAACAACACGTTTAATGTTTTTAAGCGCACGCCAATAATGGCGGGTTACACCCGTAAGGACCGCATCTGCATCCCCTGTTGCCACCATACAGGCAGAGAATACGTTCCGGTCCCGCTTGATCATACGCTGGATATCACGAAGCAGGTAACCACGGCGGTTCAAACGCTCATACATATAATCAACGTAGGCCTGCGTGCGGTCTGTATTGCTTGCGTTCTTAATTTCAAAGGCTTTATCATCCACACCCATCTCACGGAGTTTTTCACGGATTGGTGCTTCATAACCCACAAGAACAGGAATACCGTATCCTGCAGCTTTAAAACCAACGGCTGCGCGCAGAACTTTTTCTTCTTCTGCTTCCGCAAACACCACACGGCGTGGTTCGCGGCGCTTGAGATCTTCAAACATACCGGAAAGTGTACCAGCTGTCGGATCAAGGCGTGCAGACAGTTCAACTTCATACGCAGCCATGTCTTCAATCGGCTTACGAGCAACGCCTGTATCCATTGCAGCTTGTGCCACCGCCATCGGCAGACGACAGATAAGGCGCGGATCAAACGGTGCCGGGATAATATAGTCTGGGCCGTAATGAGGCTGCTCGCCACCATAAGCTGCTGCTACTTCATCAGGCACATCTTCGCGAGCTAATTCAGCGAGCGCTTTTGCACAAGCAATTTTCATTTCTTCATTGATGGTGCGTGCACGTACATCAAGAGCACCACGGAAGATATACGGAAAACCAAGAACGTTATTTACCTGATTTGGATAATCAGAACGGCCTGTTGCCATAATGGCATCTTTGCGCACTTCAGCTACTGCTTCCGGTGTAATCTCAGGGTCAGGGTTTGCCATCGCGAAAATAATTGGCTTATCCGCCATGGATTTCACCATATCCTGCGTAATCGCACCCGGGCCAGCCAGGCCAAGAACAGCATCAGCGCCCGCGATCGCCTCCTCAAGCGTACGGTCATCTGTTTCAATAGCGTGGGCTGATTTCCACTGGTTCATACCTTCTTCACGGCCTGAATAAATCACGCCAGTACGGTCAACCATGGTTACATTTTCATGCGGAAGGCCCATTGCCTTGATCAGCTCAATACAGGCAATACAAGCTGCACCAGCACCAATCGCCACAACCTTAGTATCTTTGATGTCGCGACCAGTGATATCAAGCGCATTCAGGAAACCCGCCGCAGTGATAATCGCAGTACCATGCTGATCATCATGGAATACAGGGATATCCATTGCTTCGCGAAGACGCTGCTCAATAATGAAACACGCAGGCGCACCAATATCTTCAAGGTTAATACCGCCGAAGCTAGGGCCAAGCAGTTTCACACAGTTTACAAATTCATCAATGTCTTCACTGTCGACCTCAAGGTCAATCGAATCCACATCAGCGAAACGCTTGAAAAGTACAGACTTTCCTTCCATCACCGGCTTGGATGCCTGCGCACCAAGATTGCCAAGACCAAGAATCGCTGTACCGTTTGAAATCACCGCAACAAGGTTACCCTTGGTGGTATAGTCATAGGCTGTATCAGGGTCTTCTGCGATTGCCTCTACAGGGACTGCCACACCTGGGCTATAAGCAAGCGAGAGGTCTCTCTGCGTTGCCATTGGTTTTGACGGTGTAATCTCTAATTTACCGGGGCGACCAGCCGAGTGAAAGCGAAGCGCTTCAGCATCCGTAAACTTGGATGATTTTGTAGGCATTGGGGATCCTTTGTTCTCTTGTAGCCGTTGGGGCCATATTGCTATAAAAGCAAGCTACTTATATGCCGCATACTATGGCATAAAGCCTATGACAATTGAAATTTAACAAGTTTACCAGAGGTTTTTTATATAATGGCGTCGAGTTCAGTATCCGGAGCAGTAGCAGATATTCAAGAAGAAACATCTGCAAATACTGATAATATATGGACAAAAATGGCCAAAGCTCCGGGCGTTACTCCAATGATGGCGCAGTTTCTTGAGATTAAAGCAGCTTACCCTGATTGCCTTCTTTTTTACAGAATGGGTGATTTTTACGAGCTGTTTTTCGAAGATGCAGAACGCGCTTCAGCGGCGCTTGATATCACGCTCACAAAACGCGGTAAGATTGACGGTAATGATATCCCAATGGCAGGCGTACCTGTGCATGCCTCAGAAATGTATCTCTCTCGCCTTATTAAAAAATCTTTCAAAGTAGCTGTTTGCGAACAAACCGAAGACCCTGCTGAAGCCAAAAAGCGCGGGTCAAAAGCTGTAGTACGCCGCGAGGTGGTACGTCTTGTAACTCCGGGTACCATTACGGAAGAAAATCTTCTCAACCCACGGTCAAACAACTATCTGGTGGCTCTTGGCCGCGCACAGAAAGATATGGCGCTCGCGGTTGCTGAAATGTCCACAGGCGAGTTTTTCGTTTTGCCTACCAAGGCTGGCAGACTTGACGCAGACCTCGCGCGCCTACAACCCGGCGAACTACTCGTACCCAACGACATGATGGCAGACGATACACTTTCTGCTGGCTTGTTTGATTGGCGCAGTATCATCAGCCCAATGGATAAAAGCCGATTTGATAGCGGTTTTGGCAGTCGCCGTTTGCAAGAGCTGTTTGACGTTTCAACGCTGGATGGTTTCGCGAATTTCACACGCGCAGATCTAGCTGCCGCTGGCGCACTGGTTGATTATCTCGATGATACCCAGAAGGGTAAAATGCCAAGGCTTTACCCACCTAAGCGCCTGTCTGCTGATGGCACAATGATGATTGATGCTGCCACACGCCGTAGCCTTGAACTAGTACGCACACAAACGGGTGAGACATCCGGAAGCCTTCTTTCCACTATTGACCGCACAGTTACTGGCGCAGGTGCGCGCTTGCTTGCCAAACGCCTTTCCGCGCCGCTTACAGACCCTGTTCGCATTAACGAACGGCTGGACTGTGTGGATTATATGCATAAGCGTAGCACACTGCGCCTTGATGTGCGGGATACACTAAAGAACACACCTGATATTGAACGGGCACTGGCAAGGCTTTCTCTAGGCCGCGGCGGCCCCCGTGATTTAGCCATGATCCGCGAAGGCCTTAAGGCAGCGAAGCTTATTCAGACTTACCTGAGTGGCCCAAGTGGTGCACTGGATGAAGTTCCTGATCTTATTCAGGATGCCCACGAAGATTTGGGTAGCCACAATGACCTTATTGATGAGCTTGCACGCGCCATTGTCGATGAACCACCGCTTATTACCCGCGATGGCGGTTATATCCGCGAAAACTACAGTGAAGCGCTTGATGAATACAGAACACTCAAGGACCATAGCCGCCGATTGATCGCCCAGCTTGAGGCCGAATATCAGCGACTTACAGGTATCAACAGCCTAAAAATCAAACATAATAATGTGCTCGGCTTCCATGTAGATGTAACTGCAAAAAATGCAGATAAACTGTTACAAGAACCACTAAATGAAACCTTTATTCACCGCCAGACCCTTGCAAATGCGGTACGTTTTTCTACAGCTGAACTTTCAAAGCTAGCAGGCAAAATTTCTGAAGCTGGTGATCGCGCACTTGCGCTTGAAGCTGATATGTTCACGGGTTTAGTCGCTATGATTATGGAGTTGGCTGGCCCAATTTCTATGGCAGCTGATGCTCTCGCAATGTTGGATGTCTCCACAAGCCTTGCAACCCTTGCGGAAGAAGATCGTTATATCCGCCCTGAGGTAGATGACAGCCTTGCTTTTGATGTGATCGGAGCTAGGCACCCGGTTGTAGAAAAAGCTCTAATGGCCGCAGACAGTAAGCCATTTGTTGCAAATGACTGTGACTTATCACCCGAACAACGCCTATGGCTGATTACTGGCCCGAATATGGCTGGTAAATCTACGTTCCTTAGACAAAACGCGCTTATTGCTGTACTCGCACAAATGGGAAGTTTCGTACCTGCCACCAGCGCCCATATTGGTTCCGTGGACAGGCTTTTCAGCCGCGTTGGTGCTTCTGACGACCTGGCACACGGCAGATCAACCTTTATGGTAGAAATGGTGGAAACTGCCGCTATCCTTAATCAGGCGGGCCCACGTTCACTGGTTATTCTGGATGAAATCGGCCGCGGCACAGCTACTTATGATGGGCTTTCCATCGCCTGGGCCGCTGTTGAAAACCTTCATAACATCAACCAAAGCCGCGCATTATTCGCGACCCACTACCATGAACTGACAGCGCTTAAAGAAACGCTGGAAAGCGTATCTCTCCGGTCCATGAAGGTACGGGAATGGAAGGGTGATGTTGTCTTCCTTCACGAAGTAGCCGCAGGCGCAGCTGACCGATCATATGGTATTCAAGTTGCCAAACTTGCAGGTTTGCCAACAGCGGTTATTAACCGTGCCCGTCAGGTACTTGATCATCTTGAAAACAGCGATAAAGGCGATAAAGCCCAAGGCCTTATTCAAGATCTTCCGCTATTCCATAATGCAACTCTCAACGAACCTACTACCAGCTACGAAGCTACGCCTTCTGAGGTAGAGGAAAAACTCTCAGAAATTAATCCTGATGAGCTCTCGCCAAAAGAAGCGCTTGAAATAGTTTATAATCTGAAGGACCTTTTACCGAACCCTTAAGAAGAAGACCTTGTAATGAGCAAAATCCGCAATAGGCGCGCCCTTATTAACCGCAAAGAATTGGTTATTGCGTTAGATGCACTTGTGGAAAATACACCCAAGGAAAAATGGCAGCTGGAGCTGGTAAAAGTCCTGAAAGCTGCCCACCGCTCAGGTTGGGAAGAGGTAAAACGTCGTTTTTTTGAAGATGCTGAAAAAGGTCATGTTTCAGCAGAGTCACTATCGTATGTGATGGACCAACTACTTCGCACGCTGTTTGATTTTGTCACAAAGCATGTCTATCCACTTAACAATCCAACTTCTTCAGAGCGTTTGGGGCTTGTGGCAACCGGTGGATATGGGCGCGGTGAACTGGCACCATATTCAGATGTAGATCTGCTGTTTCTGATCCCTTACAAATCCACACCATGGGCCGAGAGCGTCGTGGAATATATGCTCTATGTACTGTGGGATTTAGGGCTGAAGGTTGGGCACGCCACACGGACACCAGATGAATGTGTACGCCTCGCAAAAGAAGATCTGAGTATTCGTACATCGCTTCTCGAAGCACGTTTCCTTTGGGGGGATGAAAAACTCTTTAAAACCGCAGCCAAACAGTTCTGGCGTCGGGTAGTAAATAATTCCGGCCCGGAGTTTATCGAAGGCAAGCTTGAAGAACGCGATAAGCGTCATAAAAAACTGGGTGATAGCCGCTATGTGGTGGAGCCCAACATCAAGGAAGGTAAAGGCGGGCTTAGAGACCTTCAAACCATGTGGTGGATTGCCCGGAATCTATACGGCGTAAACCGCTCGAACGCTGTGAAGCCCGATATTCTCACTAAAGATGAAAACCGTCAGTTCCAAAAAGCGGAATCTTTCCTCTGGACAGTTCGTGTTGCCCTTCATTTCCTAGCAAACCGCGCCGAGGAACGCTTGAGCTTTGATATGCAAAGGCAACTCGCGGAAACGCTTCACTATAAAGACCACCCTGGTGCGAGCGGCGTTGAACGCTTTATGAAACACTATTTTCTTGTTGCAAAACAAGTAGGTGACCTTACTCGAATTTTCTGCGCCGTACTTGAAGAACGGGAACAAAAGAGCTTCTTTGCACGCTTCCGTCGCACCAAAAAGCTGAAGCAGTTCGCTGTTGAAAGCGGCCGCTTAACTGTGATCAACGAGGATGATTTCAAAACCAATCCTGGTCTGATGGTGAAAATATTCCGGATAGCTGACGAGCACGGCCTTGATATTCATCCATCTGCGCTACGGCTGATGAAACAGAATTTAGGGAAAATTTCCTCCCGCGTACGCAGGCATCCTGATGTGAACGATGATTTTCTCTCCGTTCTCACCAGCCAGAAGGAAGGCGAGATCAATCTTCGCCGCATGAATGAGGCAGGCGTTTTCGGACGCTTCATTCCTGATTTTGGCCGCGTGGTGGCCCAGATGCAATATGATATGTATCACCACTATACCGTGGATGAACACACCATTCGCGCCATCGGCCTTTTAGCAAAAATAGAGGCAGGAGAGCTTGCGCAAGATCACCCACTTTCAACAGACGTTATTCAAAAGGTTATCTCCCGCAAAGTGCTATATGTGGCTGTACTTTTACATGATGTTGCAAAAGGCCGCGGCGGTGACCACAGCGTTTTAGGCGCTGAAGTAGCTGAAAAATTATGTCCGCGCCTGGGCCTTAAGCCTGCAGAAACTGAAACTGTAGCGTGGCTCGTACGCTGGCACTTACTTATGAGCAACACTGCCTTCAAACGAGACCTTTCAGACCATAAAACCATTCTGGATTTTTGCGAACTGGTGAAAAGCCCAGAACGCTTGAGGCTTTTACTCGTACTTACCGTGGTTGATATTCGCGCGGTTGGTCCCGGCGTTTGGAACGGCTGGAAAGGCCAACTCCTCAGGGAATTATATGCTGCTGCTGAAGAAGTACTACTTGTGGGACACGCAACTCGTGGCCGTCAGGAACGTGTAAAGGCGAAGAAAGAAAAGCTTACAGCATCACTCAGTGACTGGAATGAAAACGACATCGACAAACACCAGAACCGTATGAACGATGCCTACTGGATTGCGGAAGAAAACGATACGCTCATTCAGAATGCTCGATTGATGCGCCGTATAGACGAGAACGGCGATATTCTGGGCGTGACAGCTCGGATTGAAACCTTTCAGGATATGACCAATGTCGCCATTTACGGGGAAGATCACCCAGGCATGTTTGCTCGTGTGGTTGGCGCGCTTGGTGTTGCTGGTGCCACAATTACTGGTGCGAAAATTCATACCTCTAAAGACGGCATGGCTGTCGATAATTTCACCGTACAGGATCTGGAAGGCCATGCTTTTGATAGCCGCCGGTCACTTGATAAGCTTGAAGAAACCATTCTGGCCACCCTTAAAGGCAAGGTACGCCCCAAGGAGCGCCTGAAAAACAAAAAAGTATTTGGCAATAAATCAGACGCCTTTGAAGTAGAACCCGTGGTACTGATTGATAATAAAGCTTCAAACTGGTCAACAGTAATTGAGGTTAACGCTAAAGATCGTCCTGGACTACTTTATGATTTAGCCTATGCGCTTTACGGCCTTAAACTTTCCATTTTCTCAGCGCATATTTCCACCATTGGTGAACGAGCTGTTGATGTATTTTATGTGCGTGATCTGACAGGCCAAAAACTATCAAACAAAGTACGCCTGAGAAATATTGAAGAAAAACTCCTGAAGGCCGCGAGTGGCAAGCCTATTTTTGGCCCAAAGCCAACCAAAACAGAAAAGAAAAAGACGCTGGAGAAAACTGAGTGAGCCTTATTAAGGGTATTTCAACTGTAAGTGGCTTCACTCTCTTAAGCCGGATTTTCGGCTTTGTCCGAGATATGTTTATGGCTAAATATCTAGGAGCAGGTTTAGCCGCCGATGCTTTTTTCATAGCATTTAAATTACCCAACTTCTTTAGACGACTTTTTGCAGAAGGTGCTTTTTCCGTTGGTTTTGTACCACTGTTCTCAAGACGGCTAGGGAAAGACATAACACCTGAAAGCCGAAAGGCCGCAGAAGAATTTGCCAGCCACGTGCTTAGTTGGCTGTTTCCCATCCTTCTTTTCTTCCTTATTGTTATGGAAATAGGCATGGTGCCTATTATGTTCGGGCTCACTGGTGGCTTTGAGGGCGATACCCAGAAGTTTAATTTTGTGGTAGAGTTGGGCCGCTACATATTCCCATATCTTCTTTTCATATCATTGGTATCTTTCTTTTCAGGAGTGCTGAATGCCTATGGGCGATACTCCGCTGCGGCTTTTGCTCCGGTAATCCTAAATATCTTTATGATTATAGCGCTTTATCTATATGGAGAAAGCGAACTGGAAGCGGCTAGAAAACTAGCAATCACTGTCTCTCTTGCAGGCCTTGCTCAACTTCTTTGGGTATATGGTGCAGCTCTTAAAGCTGGAGTTCGTATCTATTTACCAAGACCGAGACTATCAGAAAATGTAAGAGAGCTTTTAAGTTTGATTGGCCCAGCAGCAATCGGTGCTGGCGTTATTCAGATCAATCTTCTTATCGATGTTATCCTTGCCGCCCGATTTCTACCTGAAGGTTCTGTTTCCTGGCTCTTTTATGCAGATAGACTTAACCAGCTGCCTCTCGGCGTAATTGGCATTGCGGTTGGTACGGTACTTTTACCAAGTATTTCCCGCCTGCTTGCCGGTGGCGATGAAGCTGGTGCTAACAGGCAACAAAACCGAGCACTTGAGTTTTCACTTTTCCTTACCTTACCGTCTGCTGCAGCACTTATGGTAGCCGCTGGCCCCATCATAGCTACCCTTTTTGAAAGAGACGCTTTCGTTAGTACAGATACCGCAGCTACAGCTCTTGCACTTACGGTATATGCGGCAGGCCTGCCAGCCTACGTGATCGCTAAAGCCCTCACCCCGGGGTATTTCGCTCGGAAAGACACTAAAACACCTGTAAAACTTGCTGCAATTTCACTTGTCATCAATACAGTACTTAATATCATCTTCATTCAGTTTATGGGGCATGTAGGTCTCGCTGCAGCCACGGCTATTGCAGCATGGGCCAGTGTTTTTATGTATTACTACGGCTTAAAAAAACGCGGCCAACTCACACTTGAAAAAGATACAATCAGTCGATTGATAAAGTTTACCGTTTCTTCCTTCATTATGGCTGGAACGCTTTTCTACAGTCTCCCATACTTGGCAGACTATTTTGTGACTGATGGTATCACCCGCATATCCGCGCTTGTCGGCGTCATCATTTTCGGTGTGATACTCTATTTTATCCCAGTTTTCAGTATGAAGGCGCTGACTATCACAGAATTGAAGCGATTTATCCGCCCAAATGCCTGATCGCTGCTTGACCGGATGAAACCAGCCTGTAATAAGGCAGCTACACGCTGAATAATTGGAGATATACAGTGAAAAATCGCGTTTTTTCTGGCGCTCAGCCATCAGGTAAGCTGACACTTGGTAACTACCTTGGCGCGCTCCGTAACTGGGTAAAGCTGCAGGAAAATTATGAATGCATCTACTGTGTAGTAGACATGCACGCGATCACTGTCTGGCAAGACCCGCAAGAGCTTGCAGCCCAGACCCGCCAGGCGGCGGCAGCCTATATTGCCTCTGGCGTTGATCCTGAGAAATCAATTCTCTTTAACCAGAGCCAGGTTTCGGGCCATGCTGAACTTGCTTGGATTTTCAACTGTGTAGCACGCCTTGGCTGGCTTAACCGTATGACACAGTTCAAGGATAAAGCTGGCAAGAACCGCGAGAATGCTTCGACAGGCCTTTATGTGTATCCAAACCTGATGGCGGCGGATATCCTACTCTATCAGGCAACACACGTTCCTGTTGGGGAAGATCAGAAACAGCATCTTGAACTGACCCGCGATATCGCACAGAAATTCAATCATGATTTTGGTGTAGACCTGTTCCCGATCACTGAACCGCTAATCCTTGGTGAAGGAGCACGAGTGATGAGCCTGCGTGACGGCACCAAGAAAATGTCCAAATCTGATCCATCTGAATATAGTCGTATAAATTTGAACGACGATTCAGATACTATTGCTCAAAAAATCCGCAAAGCGAAGACGGATGCAGAACTGATCCCGGGTAAGGCTGATTTACTCGAAGGCCGCGCAGAAGCACAAAACCTTATTGGTATCTATGCTGCCCTTTCAGAGGTAAGCCGGGATACAGTCTGTGCTGAATTCGAAGGAAAAGGCTTTGGTGACTTTAAGAAAGCACTGACAGAGCTGGCGGTTGCCAAGCTTGCACCAATCACTGAAGAAATGGCACGCATTGAGCAAGATCATGCTTATATTGATGGCATTTTAAGATCTGGCGCAGAAAAAGCTGATGCTATTGCACAACCTATTCTTAAAGAAGTGAAGAAAGCTGTAGGTTTCTTGAGCTAACATTCATGAAAGCCACACTTTCGTTCAGCTATCGTTCATACACTGAACCCTACCATTATGTCACATTAGCGGGAAAGCTGTTGATGTGACCTTTGGGCTGTTTATAGTGTTATTCAAAGGGATGAGCGGAGACTTGTAATGACCAAAATTTTTAGCCGAGTGCTTCTGGTACTGGGTGTTATGGCACTAAGTGCCTGTGCTAGTAATTTCCGGAGTAATGTAACAACATTCCACGAAATCACGGCCCCCGGCGGTGAACGTGTGTTGTTAACCCCAATGAACCCTGAAAAGCAAGACAGTATTGAATTCCGCCAGTATGCAGATGCAATCGCGGTTCAATTACAGGGATACGGCTA
Source organism: Kordiimonas sp. SCSIO 12603 (assembly GCF_024398035.1). Lineage (NCBI taxonomy): Bacteria > Pseudomonadati > Pseudomonadota > Alphaproteobacteria > Kordiimonadales > Kordiimonadaceae > Kordiimonas > Kordiimonas sp. SCSIO 12603. The sequence goes on along the minus strand of NZ_CP073748.1, from coordinate 491,869 downwards.
TAAAGAAACGGGTGAAAGCGAACCAGAATTAATTGCTGGCTTTGATGTAACCATTGATGATGGCCGTGAAAAGCTTATTAACCGCCCAGGTATCACTCCTTACCCATATTGGACAACCGGTTACTGGGGATATGGACGTTTCTGGCGTTCACCTTTCTTTGGCCCATACGGCGGCTTTGGTTATGGTTTTGGTAACGGCTTCAACAATGAAGTTGTTGCCCGTACAGTTTATCTCGCGACACTACGTGTGGAACTCCGCAAACCTGACGGTACCCTTGTTTATGAAGGTCGTGCCGAAACAGAGACACGCCGCAAAGATCTTCCTAAGGTTATGCCGTATCTCGCAAAAGCACTGTTCGAACAGTTCCCAGGGAATAGCGGTGAAACTCGCAGAGTAGTGATTGAAAAAGAGAAAAAGCAGTAAATACCTTCTCTGCAATGAATATCAAAAGGCTCGCATAATGCGGGCCTTTCTTTTTTTGCGTACAAGCTTACTATCGAAGCGGGATACGAATATCCGTACGGAGCTCTGAGGTCGGTGTAACTTTCGGATCATTAATATATACCTCAAGAGGCGGCATATCCCGAGGTTCCTCCCCAGACTGCGGCAACCATTTACCGTAAAACCACTCATAAGCAGCCTTCAGGTTTGAATATGGCCCTTTATGTTCCAGCACCGCATACTTGCCGCCCTCAACATCGAAATAATCAAGACTATCAAGCCCTTCGGGGAACCCCTCTTTCAAAGAAACGGCAACATGAGACCGAAATTCCGCGCTTGGTTTAGAATCTGGCGCATCATGATAGATGGCAAACAAACTATTCACCTGATCCATTAAAGAATTTGCCATCAAGACAGAGCCGAGACCTTTAAACGCCTTTCCAATGTGCTGATATGGTCCAACATGGCAAACGCCTGCAGCTCGAAATCCGTTCATTTCCACTATTGATATTGGATACATGCTCTCATTCCCTTCACTTAAGGATAGTAAGTTAGTGATTTGAGCACCTTGCTCCCGGAAATCATTCGGCGAAACGCCGTGAGCCTTTTTAAAGGCACGAGAGAAACTGGCCAGGTTTTGGAAACCAACTTGCTTCGCAACATCCCTTACAGAAGCGTCTTCATGTACAAGAAGGTTTGCAGCCTTGCTAAGGCGTAAGTTTCGCACAACACCCGCAAGTGTTTCCCCTGTCATCGCTTTGAAAACACGGTGCCAATGATAGCGGGACATGCAGGCAATATCTGCGAGCGTATCAAGGCTTAATTCTTCATCCAGATTCTCATAAATATACGAGAGAACCCGATTAAGCCTTTTCTCATAGCTGGCAAATGGTTTGTTCATTAACACCCTCCTGTCCCGGTTACTTTAGAGCTGGAGAATGCATCAGCAAGAGTTTGCATGTATTGCTGAATGTAAAATTGCTTCGATACATGAAAAAGACCCGCAAAACAGCGAGCCTTTCAAATCGATTATATCAGCAAATACTAAACGCTTTTATATACAAACTCGATGAAACGGTCTGTCCAACCATCACGGAGGGAACCAACCTGCTTTTCCACTTCGGCAAGTGCTTTCATCTTCTGGATATCTTCAAGGCTTTTGCCTTCGCCTTTTAGTTTGGCAACAATTGTACGAGATTCCTGAAGCACTCCAAGATATTTCATCAAGCCAGCTTTATCCGTTACTTGCCCATGCCCCGGGATAATAATGGTTTCCTCATTCGACATAGATAGTGCTTTTTTAGACGCTGCAATCACGCCATCAATATCACCGCCATTATCTACATCAATGAACGGGAAACTGCCTGCGAAGAACAAATCACCCATATGGATAAGGTTAGTTTCCTTGAAATAAACGAAACTATCACCGTCTGTATGTGCATTTTTCACATGGATAAGGCGCGCATCATCACCGTTCAGGTGCAAAGACATCTCATCATTAAAAGTAACAACAGGAAGCGCAGGACCTGGCTGTGCTTCCATTTTGTTATTGAACGCCTTGATGAAGGCTCCTTTTGAAAGACGAACCCGTACATTATCATGCGCTACAATCACCGTACCGGTTTTACCAACATTTTCGTTGCCGCCTGTATGGTCACCATGGAAATGCGTATTGATAGCAAAGCGGATTTCAGCATCAGAAATTTTGGCAATTGCCGCCTTGATACGGTCAGTAAGCGGTGCGAACTGATCATCGATAATGAAAATACCGTCTGGCCCCGCAGAAATACCAATATTGCCGCCGGCACCATAAAGTACATGCAAATTACCGCGCAAATGTTCGGTTTTAATTTCAACCTGATCCCAATTCTGGGCAGAAGCCGTGCCTGCAATAGTTCCCGCAAGCAACAACCCTTTCACAAAATTCTTGATCCTCACCCTATGCTCCTACTTCAAATTTAGCCCTGCACGGATACTAGCCATCGCCAGATAAGGGTCAATCACCACACTGAAAGTTGATAAGTGCTGTTTTGCCGTCAATCTGCCATTCTTTTTCGTTATTTGCCTTTGCTCAGCAGCCGATTATTGGCTACATGAAAGAAGAGTTTGATTTAAATCCTTAGGGGGAACCATGGCGGAAAAAAAAACCATCGCTGTTGTCTTCGGCGGCCGTAGTGTTGAGCACGACGTAAGTATTCTAACTGGCTTGCAGTTTCTTGAAGCACTCGACCCCGGTAAATACGATGGTATTCCTGTTTATGTTGACCCCCTTGGCCAGTGGTGGACAGGCACCGCGCTTACCAAGCGCTCTCACTATCCGCTGAAGGGCGATGCACATAAGGATTTGCAGCAGATCCATCTGGATTTAGCAACTGCAGCGGCGGGCAGACCTCAGTTTACAGCATTCCAAAAAAGCTTAATGGGTGAAAAACGTATTCAGATACCGTTTGACCTGATTGTTCCCGCTATTCACGGCTCTAACGGTGAAGATGGTACCTTGCAGGGCCTTCTTGATTTTGCAGGCATTCCATATGCAGGTTGTCGTACGCTTGGGGCAGCAGGCACAATGGATAAAGTATTTGCGAAAAAAGTAGCCCGTGCCGAAGAGCTAAAGGTTTTGCCAGAACTGGTAGTAAACCGCCCGGAAAAAGGCACTTTCCTGGACCCCGAGAAAATTAAGCAAGAGCTAGTGGCAGCTCTTGGTTCAGAAACTTACCCACTGATTGTTAAACCTTGTAACCTCGGCTCAAGCGTGGGGGTAGGCAAGGCTGATGATATAGATGGCCTGATCGCGGCTCTTATGACCGCTTTTCGCCTGGATAGTGAAGCGATCGTGGAACCATTTGTGCCAAACTTGGTGGAATATAACATCGCCTGCATGAACGGCCCTGACGGTTCTATTGAAACATCAGCAATTGAACGCCCGGCAATGGAAGCAGATGTTCTTGATTTTAAAAACAAATACTTGGCTGGCGGTACACCAGGTGGCCCCAAGCTTGATAGCGGACCAAGCGAAGGCATGGTGTCCCTAAACCGCACACTCAACCCTGATGAACTTACAGCTGAGCAGGAGAGTTTTATCAGAGATACAGCGAGCGGCATCTTTAAAGCCCTCAAGCTTGCAGGCTCCGTACGGATTGATTTTTTGTGTGATGGTGAAACAGGCGAAATCTGGCTTAATGAAGTAAACACTATTCCAGGGTCGTTCGCTTATTTCCTGTGGGAAGCCGCTGAAACCCCTGTAAGCTTCCTATCACTTACAAGCCATATGATTGAAGAAGGCTTCGCCCTCTCTTCCTCAAGACTTGGCGCGACGGATGCGCAGGCCGGCGATTCCAAAATTTTTGCCTAAGGCTAAGACATCGTGACTGATACAAGCTGGTTTTATAAAGAATTAGGCGCAAGCGAGAACACAATTCACTGGCTTCACGGCTGGGGTACAAGCCACACTAGCTTCAGTCGCATGGCTGAGCTTTTCAAAAAGGATGCCTCAAACCGACTTTATGATCTACCCGGTTTTGGAAATACACCTGCCCTTAGTGAAGATGCTGGAACCTTCGAATATTCTGAAGCCTTTATCAAACAACTAGACCCGAGCCAAAGCCACATAATTATTGGCCACAGCTATGGTGGCCGTGTCGCTATACAGCTGGCAGCTAAATACCCTGACCGTATTAAAGCTATCATTCTTGTGGCAGGCGCTGGTTTGCAGCGCAAACGTTCCCTGAAGTTTAAAACCCGAGCATTCCTACTGCGTACTCTTGGTAAACTGGCACGTTTCTCAGATAGTCTTTTCAAAACCAGTTTCCGGGAAGCTTATACCAACAAATTCGGTAGCACAGATTATAAAAATGCTGGTGTTTTACGACAAACACTGGTGAAAGCAGTAACAGAAGACCTGAGCCCACAAGCAAGGGAAGTCCGCTGCCCTACCCTTCTGGTGTACGGTAGTGAAGACGCGGATACGCCACCAGAGATTGGCAGGAAATACGAACGGCTCATTCCTCTGGCGCGCTATGAAGAACTAAGCGGTTATGATCACCACGATATACTGAGCCGAGGTGCGTATCAGTGCGAAGCACTTATCAAAGCTTTTTTGAAAGATATTGAAAATGCCTGATCTTTCCACAAACCTGATTATGTCTGTTCTTGGCGGATTATTTATCCTGTGGTTTGCCTATGAGCGAGGGCTAGCCCTTTTGATGTTCTTCCAGCAGGAAGAATATGATGGGCCAAGGTTTGTATCCTGGATCAAACAAAAACAAGGTTATGATAAAACCACTAGCATATGGCTTCTTGTGGCTGTGCTTATCGGAATTATTTCTCACACATTACTGGCAAACACCCAAGCTGCTTTCATAATTGGTGTTGCGAGTTTCCTTGTATGGCCAACAATGGCTGTAGCAATATTTCAAGGCATCTGGCTTTCACGAAAAAACCGAAAAAACTCTAAAAAGCCTCTCGTATTAACCCAGCGCGCCAAGCGTATTTTACAAGTTTATATGCTGCTTTCAGTAGCAGCTTATACATTTCTGATCTTGGCTTCCAAACTATCGCCTAAGGGCTCACAGTTCAGCATCAGTGTTGAAACAGACAGCGAAAGCTGGCTGGATATGATTGGTTTTGTAAAGGTAAGTTACGATTGGCAAATTGTTGCTGTAGCGGCGCTGTTGATTGTATTTGTTCAAGCTCTGCCATTCCTTCTGGTGCTTGCCAACAAGCTTCTGGAACCATTTGAAGAACGCGTGAAGGCGAAATTTCGACAGGAAGCAATTGATAAATTTGCTGAGCTTCAGCCAAAGGTAATCGCGATCACTGGCTCGTTCGGCAAAACCTCTACTAAACATATCCTTTCCCACATCCTAGGCGCGGCCGCACCAACACTTGCAACACCCGGCAGCGTGAACACAGATATGGGTATCACACGGGTAATCCGGGAAAGCCTTACAGCTGAACACCAGTTTTTCATCGTGGAAATGGGCGCATACGGCCCGGGTTCAATTGCGCGGCTATGTAAACTCACTCCACCAAATGTTGGCTTAATCACTGCGGTTGGCGCTGCGCACTATGAACGCTTCAAAACGCTTGAAACCGTTGCACGCGCCAAGTTTGAAATCGCAGAAGCAACTTTCGCCAACGGTGGCCAGATGGTTGTGAATAAAGACGGTATCGAGGCAAGCCTTCTAAATGAGCGCCTGCGTGCTGTGGCGGGCGACTATAAGTTAGTGGGCACGGAAGGTGATGTTATTTTCAAAGGATACACCTCCACACCCGAAGGTATTGAAGTAACTGTAGAAGCTGAAGATGAAGAACATATCCTGAAATGCCCACTGTTTGGCGAGCATCAAGCGGGTAATGTAGCAACAGCGGCTGCGACCGCGCGCGCCGTTGGATTACCTTGGAGCGCGATTAAAGGCGCCCTCGCTTCTGTACCACAAATCAGATACCGCCTTGAAGTGAGCAAATCAACATCCGGGCCAACCCTTATTAATGATGCCTATAATAGTAACCCGGTTGGGTTTGCCGCCGCACTTGAAACACTTGATGTGCTTAGAAAAGAAGGCAGACGCCGCATTCTTGTGACCCCAGGGATGGTTGAGCTTGGCTCGATGCATGATAAAGAGCATGAACGCCTGGGCGCCTTAGCTGCAAAACACTGTGACATTGTGCTCATTGTTACACCTGACCGAATCCCAACCTTTGTTAAGGGATTAGAACAGGCAAACGATGGCAGCGTGACCGTGATGACCTTTGCCAAACAGGATGATGCTGAAAAATGGGCTAAGGCAAACTGGAAAGAAGGTGACGCCGTTCTCTTTGAAAACAACCTGCCTGACCTTTATGAAGCCGAGGTAAGCTTTTAAGGAAAACCTTAATCTTTTATCTGCAGATCAAGCCGCTCGAGGTTAGCTCTTGCGGCTTCTGCATCGATACCTTCGGGGTCAAGCTCAATAACTTTCAACCAGCTTTTACGGGCTAGTTCAAACTGGCCCATAGCATCTTCGAGGTTCCCACGTTCCAGATAACCAATGGAGGCCTCTGGGAACAGTTTCTGATATTCATCAAGATATTGCTGCGCTTTGATATAATTATCTGATGCACGGGCAGAAGAAGCGGCAAAAATAAGAATATCCTTACGCTCGCCATCAATAACAATAACCTGTTCTATCAAACCAAGCGCTTCAGAGAAGGAACCGTCAGCCGCAAAAATTTGCGCCTTATCAAGAAGCAGATTCGCATATTGCAGGGAGTTTTCAGTAGCCAGCGAAAGTGCCGTATTAATTGCAGCTTCCGCATTCACGGTTTCATCAGCAAAAAGCCAGGCATTTGCCGCCTGCCCATACATATCAGCCAGCATTTCAGCCGTTGCTGTGATACGTTGACCGCGCCGGATAGGCATATCCTTACCAATACGCATATCCTCGGCAATACGTTCCAGCCTGATACCAGCTTCCGCAAATTCACCAAGCCCAAACAATCCCACCGCTTCACAGTGACGTGCAGGAACGCCCCCGCCTTCGCCCTGCCAGACAAGCGCCATATTAATCGCTTTATCAGGCGTGCGGTCAGCCATTTCAAGGCAGCGGTCATACCGTTTTTCTTCGGCTTCCTGAGCGTAAACAGCAGAAGATGTGACGGACAAAATTGCCGCACAGATAAATGATGTAATGACAGATTGCTTCATGCGAGGCACAGTGCAAAAACCACATGGCAATTTCAAGGCAGAATTTTAGGGAATAGTTTCAATGGCGCATTTGTTGGTTTTTGGACCCGGATATACAGCAACACCCATCATGGAACGCGCTATCAGCGAAGGATGGAGTGTAACAGCCACCTATCGCGACGAGGAAAAAAAGTCCAACTTGGAGCAGAAAGGCATTACCGCCATCCCTTTTGATGCCGATGCTTACGATTGCCCACCTGAAACGCATATTCTTATTACTCCAACGCCTAAGGATGGCTGCCCAATTTTTAAACAATGGGAAAGTTGGTCTGAACAACAAAATAACATCTCCTCCATAAACTATCTTTCCAGCACCAATGTTTATGGTGATCATGGTGGTGATTGGGTTGACGAAGAAACTCCAACAACGCCCTCCCTTAAAAGAGGGAAATTACGCCTCGAGGCTGAAAGAAACTGGTCAGATCTAGCCAATAAAATTGGTGCAAGGACAGGACTTTTCAGATTGGCCGGCATATATGGGCCTGGCCGTAATGCGCTTGTTAGCCTGCAAAAAGGTAAGGCGCGCCGCATTATCAAAGACGGTCAAATTTTCAGCCGTACCCACGTGACAGATATCTGTGAAGCAGTTTGGGCTTTTATGAATGATAGCAACGCAAACGGCGTTTTCAATCTAGCCGATGATGAACCATGTGCACCGCATTTGGTAATCGAAGAAGCTGCTGAATTACTTGGTGTCACGCCGCCACCTCTGGAGAATTTTGAAACCGCTGAAATGAGCGAGATGGCGCGTAGTTTCTATATGGAATCAAAGCGTGTAAGAAATGACAAAGTAAAAGCGCTTATTGGTAAAGCGTTTCACTATCCAAACTATAAAGTTGGCTTGAGAGAACTTTTAAAAACAGATGGTTGATCAGGCCATTGCATCAACTTGCTCGAAAGTCATACTTCCGGGCACAAGCATTACGATACACGGCATATCACCGACCTCTGATGTGAAATAATCTACAAGTGGGCCCGGTTCTCCTTCAGGTCCTGCACCAAGCACAAGACCAAATACATCACCGTGTTCCTTGATATATTTCCGCAGTTCGTCTTTAGGTTCACCTTCTGCGATATGAATACTAGGGCTGATACCGCAATACTCATGCAGTTTTGTGGATACACCGTTTAAAAGTTCTTCTGCTTCTTCAATAGCTTCTTCACGCATACGGTCTGCAACCGCTACCCAGTGCTGAAACTCGGAAGGGCGAATACAGTGGAAGAGAATAAGGCCACCACCAGTGATATGAGCAGCACGCGCAGCGGCAAAACGGATAGCCACTTTAGATTCTGGCGAATCGTCAACAACAACAATCAGCTTACGCTGACGTTTCTTGATAGGCCTGATTGGGCCGTGAATCTCTTCCTCAATCACAAGCATTCCCCTTGAATTGAAGTTAGATTGACAGCCCAAGCGCCTTGATGCAAGCCCCTTTATTTCAGGAGAATGTTCGCCACTTCTTTCAATTGGGTACGAGCCCGTAGCAGATAAAAGCCTTGGATAGACAGATGATTAGCAAGTGTTCCGTCTGTAGCACCGTTTACCACCACAGTTGGATCAAGTGTTGCGGCAGACCGCATAGAACGCAGTAGTTCATCATAGATAGAAGCAAGTTCACGGTTCTGGATCACGGGTGCAAAATCTTCGCGTAAAGCTTCAAGAAGTACCGTATAGGCATATACCTGCCCTTTAACCTGATAGAAAAGATCATCAGCACCGGTATCAGGCAGAAAACCACCGGCATTATCGCCAATATATGTCTCAAGGGCTGCAGAAGATGCACCAAGATCAAGTGAGATTCGATCAAGGGTCGCGAGCAAATTATCCGAACGGCGCTCAAACACCGCATCCCCAGACGCTAATTTCTGATTATATGCCTCAAGCTGTTTTACTGCTGCTTTATAATAAGCATCACTTGGTGTTGTTGGTAATAGCGACGTAGAAAAATCCATCACCCAAAGGTTTGGTTCTTTAGCAAGATTACCTGCAGCCCCTTCCAGATCTGGGTCTACAGCACTGGAACCACGGCTACGCCCCAGCTGATCACGGAGTTCAAAAGCGAAGCGAGACAAAGCACCTAACATGCCGCGTTGATAATTCGGCGTATTGTCCAGATAATAACCTGGCAGGAAAAACGGATCATTTGGCGTCCAATTATGGACATTAACCTCTCTATTAACCAAATTTGATAGAACAGCAACCGATTGAGAACCACCAGCAGGGGCTTTTGCATTAAGCGCAAGCTTATCATCTATCCGGTTTACAATTGGCATACCCACAAGAATATAAATGATAAAAGCGAGCGGCACAGAAACCGCTATCTTGCGCCATGTGCTACCAGATACTGTTTTTAACCAGCCTGTAAGCCAGCGCCACAGCCATATAAAGGCATTCTTAAGGGCTGTGAATGCTTGCTGCATTTTCTCTTTCAGCCACAGTAAAATTTCTTTACCCACTTGGTTTTCTCCTCGCATCGCCAAGTTATTATGTCGTAATATAGTGTGGCAAAAACAAGGGAGTCAGCACTTTTTTGCTGTATAATACCTGTTCAGCTTACATTCAGCCTTGGTTTATAGGCTATAACCAGCGTTTAGAAGGAGGACTATGTGCGCATTTTAATTACCATCGCAATTATTGCCGCAACCGGCTGGGCGCATGGTGAACTATTTGCACAAGACCTCCAGCCACAGGAAAGTACTGAGCAAACCCAGGATACAGGCCCTACTGAAGGGAAGTTTTGCTTAGAAACCGATAATATTACTCAGTACAAAGTGGAATCAGACCAACTGATACGTTTCGTGATGCGATCAGATTTTGATATTCTCATGCGCGTCAAGCGGCACTGCTCCCAGCTTTATTTCCATAAATATATTTCCTACACCCCGGTAAATGGCTTGCTCTGTGAAGGTGTAGACGAAATCAAAACCCGTAGTGGTTTACCTTGCCGTATTGAAAGCCTTGAAAAGATAGAAAAAAAACAGCCCGAAGAAACAAGCACCATACCTTGAGCTATTATTGGCTTGCGTCTTAGCTGTTTCCTGCATAGTAAACAGGCATGGAACAGAGCGCGACCACCGTTTATAAAATACTGCGCCCATCAGAATGGGAAGAAGCCAGAGCAAACAGTGCTTATTTAGGCTCCGCAGACGATATTCGTGATGGTTTCATTCATTTCTCCACAGCGAAGCAGATGCCGGGTACCGCCAGCAAATATTTCACAGACACAGATGAAATATATGTTCTGGCATTCAAACCATCTGTATTCCCCACTGAAGAAATGAAATGGGAGAAATCCCGCGGTGATCAATTGTTCCCACACCTTCATGGCCCACTTGATGTGGCACTTGCGCACATAGAAAAGAAGCTCGTGCGGCCCACAGACAAAGATTTTGATTTTTCAGATATTATAGGCGACTAAAATGCCCAACATATTCCCGCTCATTCGCCCGTTCATCCACGCACTAGAAGCTGAAAAAGCTCATAATGTTACGATTTCGGCCTTAAAAGCAGGGTTTGGGAGGTTTTTTAGTTCGCACAATCATTATCCAGCTCTGGCTTCAGATGTAATGGGTCTTCATTTCCCAAATCCAATAGGCATTGCCGCAGGTTTTGATAAAAATGCTGATGTTATTGTATCGGTAATCAATATGGGGTTTGGTTTCGCAGAAGCCGGTACCGTTACCCCCATGCCGCAGGATGGCAATCCAAAGCCAAGGCTTTTCCGACTTCCTGAAGACCGCGCTGTTATCAATCGGTTTGGGTTTAACAATGAGGGCCTCGATTACTTTAAGAACAAGCTTAAGCAGGTAAAAACTGAAGCTCCGTTCGGGGCAAATGTTGGTGCCAACAAAACTTCTGAAGATAAAACTGCAGATTATGTGAAGGGTATTGAAGAGCTATACGGCCTTTCTTCTTATTTCACAGTGAATATCTCAAGCCCCAACACTCCTGGGCTCAGGGCACTTCAATCAAGGGAAGCTCTCACCGAACTCGTAGAACGCGTTCTGGAAGCGCGAGAGGAAAAAATGAAAAATGGCATGCAACGCATCCCTATCGTGGTGAAAATTGCGCCAGATCTGCTTGAGGAAGATATTGCTGACATTGCCCATATCGCACTCAACACCGATATTGACGGTCTTATCGTAAGCAATACCACCATCGAACGCCCTGAAACCCTAAAGAGCAATCACAAGAGTGAAGCGGGAGGCCTTTCTGGTGCACCGCTCATGGATAAAGCTACCAGTGTTCTTGCAGCCATGTATAAGGCTACAAACGGCACTGTACCTCTTATCGGTGTTGGCGGTGTCGCAAGCGGGCACGATGCTTACCGTAAAATCCGCGCAGGAGCATCGCTTGTTCAGCTATATTCCGCCCTGGTGTATGAAGGCCCGGGGCTTGTAACCCGGATCAAAGATGAAATGGCAGTTTTACTGGAAAAAGATGGCTTTAAATCCATCAGTGAAGCTATCGGTGCTGATCACCACTAGGCAAAGAGATTAATGATCTGAGCCGCTGATCCAGAAACCCCAGAGGCACCAACAGAAGGTGTTGGTCCAAAGCTGGTTGAGTTAATCGGTGTTGGGTTAAAACCGTTTTCCTCTTCTTCGCTTTCTTCAGTAGCGTTAATATTCAAGGAAGCGCCTGAACTTTCCTCACCTTCTTCAAGTTCACCAGAACGCTCAGCTGCACGGCGCGACTGCAACTCTGCTCTTGCTTCAGCAAGGCCTTGCGCAGCTTGCGCGGCCACCGCTCTATCTTGCGAAGAAGGTTCAGCAGGCGCAAGGGCCGCACGCTGTACCACTTCAAGTTTTTGGATTGTAGCTTCTGGATCATCAGGGACTGGTGCGGAATCGATCTGTACCTGCCCTGCGACGGCATATTGAACACCATCAGGCCCCCTAACAAATTCATAAGAAGGGGCGCTTGTATAAGGTGCGCCTACCGCTGCATGTGCTTGCTCATGCGTTCGCACTTCCCTGTCACGCGCTTTTAATTCTTCCACCTGCCTTTGTTCTTCTTCTGATAAATCAGCTTCAGCCGTAGATGAACGGCTACTCTCTGTTCTTTCAGAAGCTTCCACAACTTGCAGGGCAATAGAACTTGCACCACCTAAATTAGTTTGTTGGGAAGAAACACCCGACACGCCAGTCGTTTCACTTGATGCTTCTACTAGAGTGCGTGCGACATTTACCACACTTGATGGATCCGCCTCGGCGCGCTGCGCACCAATATTGGTTGGGACCGGCGGACGCCGAACACCAATAGGGGCCACCCCAGTTGCTGGAAGTGTAGATGCGCTTGTCATACGTGCATTATAGCATGCTTAACCACAGGAGTCCGCAGGTTTTTAAAACAGGTCCTCAGGTGGAGGTGGAGCATCTCGCTCATCATCTCCTCCTCCATGCTGAGGAGGATGCTTTCTTTCGTGTGGCGTAGGACCATGCCTGCGGTATTTCTTCCTGCGTTCAAACTTAAACATTTCCTCAGAAATCTTTTTCCGCGTTTCCCAATCAAGTGAAGGAATAAATTCAAGCATCATCATTTTTAGTGGTTCATGAACCACCGCCATCTTCTTCAGACGCTCATCAAGCAAAGCTTCAAGTGCTTCTTTATCTACGGTTTCAGCCGCCACTAAGGCTTTAATCTGAGCTTCCGTTTTTTTCATGTCACGAAAACCCGAATTCAAGATGGGACGCTTGCTATGCAACAGCTCCCTTACTGCAACCTTTTGCTCATCTGTAAGATAACTTCCGATCCGGCGCATATTGAAGGCAAAAGAAGGTTTGCCGTCAAACCTAACCTTTTTCATTCCTGTTTTGCCGCCGATATAATGACCAACGAAAAAAACATTTAACGCCAAGGATAACCCCAGAAGGATGAGGAGAAATTTTGTCTTACCCAACATTTATTCCAATTCCTCTACGTCGCTTGCTGATGCAAACCAATCTTCACTAAGATCAAGATCATCATCAGCGGTCGCCACCGTTGTTTGTGCACCAACCATAATACCAGCGGTTAAAACTGCAACAAAAGCAAAACCTTGGGCGGCATATGATGCAGCAGAAAAACGGAACGTTTCAGCAAACAGTGTTTTAATATGTGTAAATAGCCCCACGTTTCCTGATGAAACTGCATACACAGCTTGCGCATGTTGTTCAGGAATACATGCCAATCGGCTCAGGAAAGCATCACTATTACCGTCACTTGCTGTTTCAGGCCCCATAGCAATACCAGCTTCAAACATTTGATCAATTTCGTGCTCTGCTTCCAAAAGAGCAATACCAACCTCTGTTTCTGCATATATCTGCGCTGCTTCCCGGACCTCTGTTGGCCAAACGGAAATATCCGTACCATACATGCAAAGCAGTTCTTCAAATGTATCCTGTTTCATACGTGCCACCATATGATCACCTTATCCAAGTGCCGACAGCAGATCTGTTTTTTCTGCCGCAAGCACCTGCCTCATTTTAGTGCGGGACCGAACCAGAAGCGATTCAAACGCTTTCAATTTCAATCCCATAACATCGGCTGCCTCCTGATTAGACAGCTCATCAAAGTAACTAAGTTTCACGGCGGTTTGTTGTCGTTCTGAAAGCGCATCAAGCGCACGAGATAACCTTTTTCCAACCGCATCTTTTTCAAGCAGTACTTCCACGCTTGCAGTTTGATCTACCTGATCAAAGTTCTCGGGCAACTGCTCAATTGTTTTCTTACGCTTTTCATCCAAACACCTGTTTACAACAACACGGTGAAACCATGTGGTAAATTTGGCTTTACCTGCATTAAAACTATCTGCGTTAGTCCATAACTTTACAAAAGCATCCTGAACCAAATCTTCAGCGCGAGCCATATCACCCAGAAACCGGTATGCTAGTGCCCGGTAGCGCATGCCGTGACGAAGGGTTAACTGCCGAAAAGCAGCCTTATTGCCTTCCGCCACCTGAACCATCAAGTTTTCGTCTGTTGCATCTTCAACTTGCAAACGCACGCAATTTCACCACAATTGATTTGCATTTACCCAATTATACGAAGGAATATTTAAAATCCTTCGTTATAATTTAGATATTTACTACGAAAAGTAAGTTGTTTGTATCTTGATCACATGATGGTAACAAACAACAGTTAGCGGACAGTTTAATCTAACCATCTTTTCGGAATGATAATTTTTTAGCTCTACTCTGGAGAACTCACCATGAAAATCGCAGTGATTGGCACAGGCTATGTAGGATTGGTTTCTGGCACCTGTTTTTCTGAATTTGGCCATACTGTAACATGCGTTGATAAAGATGCTGGTAAAATTGAACGCCTGCATCAGGGAATTATGCCCATTTATGAACCAGGCCTTGATGTGATGGTGGAACGCAACACGGAAGCAGGCAGACTTTTCTTCACAACAGATCTGAAAGAAGCCATGGAAGGCGCTGAAGCAGTATTTATTGCAGTTGGCACACCAAGCCGCCGTGGTGATGGTCACGCTGATCTTCAGTATGTGTTTGCAGCCGTTGAAGAACTCGCTGAGTATATCTCCGATTATACCGTGATTGTAACCAAATCCACAGTACCTGTGGGGACAGGCGCTGAAATCATCAAACGCCTGGAAGGTAAGCTAGATGAAAACCTTTATAGCGTCGCGTCTAACCCTGAATTCCTGAGAGAAGGTGCTGCAATCGAAGATTTCATGCGCCCTGACCGCGTTGTGGTCGGCATTGACAGTGACCGAGCAAAAGCGGTTATGAGCGAACTTTATCGACCACTTTTCCTGAATGAAACACCTGTTGTATTCACAAACCGTGAAACATCAGAGCTTATTAAATATGCAGCTAATGCATTCCTCGCAACAAAGATCAGCTTCATTAACGAAATGGCTGATATGTGCGAAAAGGTTGGTGCTGACATACAGCAAGTTTCAAAAGGTATTGGCCTTGATAACCGTATTGGCGGCAAATTTCTTCACGCAGGCCCTGGCTTTGGTGGAAGCTGTTTCCCGAAAGACACAAGAGCGATTGTTCACTCCGCCGATGATTATGAAGTACCGATGAAAATCATCCGCTCCGTTATTGAAGTGAATGAAGAGCGCAAGCTTGCGATGGCAGATAAGGTGATTAAAGCCTGTGGTGGCAGCGTTGAAGGCAAACGCATTGCTGTTCTTGGCCTAACTTTCAAACCAAACACAGATGATATGCGCGAGAGCCCAAGCTTGGATATTATCCCAGCTCTTCAGAAAGCCGGTGCGGAAATCCATGCTTTTGATCCAAAAGGAATGGAAGAAGCCAAACATATGCTTGAAGACGTTTCTTTCCATGATGAGCCATACAGCACAATGGAAGATGCGGATGCGACGGTAATTATCACTGAATGGAACCAGTTCCGTGCCCTTGATTTTGGCCGCATGAAAGATCTGATGAAATCTCCTGTGCTTGTTGATCTCCGCAACATCTACGGTAAAGCAGATATGACATCAAACGGCTTTGATTATACTGGCATTGGACGTTGATCACAGAAACTTCGCCATATAAGGCAAATGCAGACAAACGTATCTGGGCCATCGCTGGCCCAGCTATTCTAGCAAACTCCAGCGCCCCTCTTGTTGGTCTTATTGATACATGGGTGATCGGACATATGCCCGATGCTGTTCACCTGGCGGCAGTTGGTGTAGGTGCTTCTGTTTTCAGTCTTTTATTCTGGGCTTTTGGTTTCCTGCGGATGAGCACTACCGGGCTTATTGCCCAAGCTCACGGCCAAAAAGATACTGATCAAATCGCTCGAATTTTCATTCGTTCCAGCATGCTTGGTGTAGTAATCGCGCTAATATTACTCGTTTTTCAAGCTTTTATCTTTTCGCTTAGTATCACTGCGTTAGTGCCACCTGAAAATACACAGCCTTATTTCGCGCAGTATTTCAATATCCGTATCTGGTCTACACCAGCGGTACTATTCGTCTATACTCTCAATGGGTATTTGATAGGCACGGCACAGGCAAAAGCTGCGCTTTATCTGCAACTTGTTCTCAATATTCTCAATGCTGTACTTAATCTTATTTTCGTACTTGGGCTAGGTATGGGAGTAGCAGGTATCGCGCTGGGGTCAGTTATTGCTGAATGGTCTGCAGTGTTTGTCGGGCTTTATTTTGTATCGAGGCGCCTTGGGTTCGCTCCCCTCAAGATAGCAATTGCATCTGGCCAGACATGGGTTTGGGGAAAGGTAAAAAAACTAGCGGCAACAAACGGCTTTATTTTCCTGCGCACGCTACTACTGATGACAGCCCTTGCACTTATCACCAAAAATGCAGCGAAACTGGGGGATACAGCTCTTGCTGCCAGCCAGGTACTGAATGTTTTTCTTCTTCTTATTGCCCTAGGATTAGACGGCTTTGCTTATGCAGCTGAAGCACTGGTAGGGGCCGCTTACGGTAAGGAAAATAAAAGAGAATTCCGCTTTTGGGTAATAAGAACAAGCCTTTGGGCTTTTGCAGCAGCGGTTGTTTACAGCCTCTTTTTCCTGATTTTTGGCGAAACTATAATTAGCACACTAACAAATATTCAAGATGTGCGGCTGGAAGCATTTTCGGCAATTTTCATCATGGGCTTGACGCCTGTTATGGCAGTATGGAGCTACCAGTTCGATGGCATTTACATTGGTGCTACGTCTGGGAAAGGCATGTTTATCACTATGATTTTCGCCTTTTTAGCTTACCTTTTAGCACTGGAATATTTTGGCACTACATTTGGCCTTCAGGGGCTTTGGACAGCCGTATTGATATTCATGACAGCCCGGGGTATTGCACAAGCGATTTATTACCCCAAGCTGGAAAAAACTTTAAAATAGTTAGCGAGCTAATAAAAATTCTTAAAGAATTTCAAGCACACTTTCAGGTGGGCGGCCAACACGTGCCTGATCATCCTTGAAAACAATCGGACGCTCAATAAGCTTTGGCGTGTTGTGCATGGCTTCAACAAGCGCAGCATCATCCTCTACGTCTTTCAGGCCCTGTTCTTTATAGTCTGCTTCACCTGTACGCATGATTTCTCGTGGTGCTTTACCAAGTTGCGTTAAAGCCGTTTTAATCTCATCAACTGATGGTGCATCTTCAAGATACAAGCGCACTTCGGGGCTTAAGCCTTTTTCTTCAAGGATCGCCAATGTCTGACGTGATTTACTGCAACGTGGATTGTGCCAAATAACAAGGCTCATGATGATCTCCCCTGACATTATGTGGAGCGGGTGAAGGGAATCGAACCCTCGACACCAAGCTTGGGAAGCTTGTGCTCTACCACTGAGCTACACCCGCATTTCTTTTTAGATATGTATTCTATTCCATTCAAAATAAAGAGGTATATTAGTATCAACTGCTAGATTTCATAATTTCCTCGATATTATAAATACTTATAAACTCTGAGCTCAAATATGAGCAAGTAAAGGCCCATTAATTACAAAAAAGTGAATAGACCTCTAGCGTAGAGTCAATACGATTTTGGTATGATAATACCAATAAAGGAATAGGTGAAATGAAATACTTTTCTAAAATAGCAATATTCATTTCCTTACTTTTTCTCTCCTCTAACGCTGCTCAATCGGAAGGAGGTTTTGGGCCAAAAACATCAGAGGAACTAAGGTACTTTCTAGATACATGGTTCGAGGAAAACCTTCCCAAATATGCCACCCTAGGTACGAGTGTTTCCTTTGTCAAAAATGGAGAAGTCTATTTAAGTAAAGGCTATGGAACCCTTGATATCAAACGGAGAGAAGGCGTCCAATCAAATACCATCTTCAGAGTAGCTTCCGTTTCAAAGATATTTGTTGGAATAGCTGCCGCGCAATTAATTGAACAAGGTATTATCGACTTAGACGAAGATATTAGAAAATATATCGGGGACACTCTCATCGGAAAAGAGGAATTTAGCCACATTACGATGCGGCACTTATTAGGCCATACCTCTGGCCTTGATGAACAATTTTATGGAGACTCCACCCTTGACCCCAACCAGTATCAGGAATTGGAGGAGCACCTTAAAACATTTTTGCCGCCACTCGTACGTGAACCAGGTCAACTCTACGCCTATTCAAATTACGGATATGCATTAGCAGCGTACGTTGTGGAAAAGACAACCGGAATGCCTTTCAGCAAATACGTAAAAGACCACATCTTAACACCACTGAACATGCATAATTCCAGCTATACTTTGGAAAACTACATAAAAGAAAAGTTAGCAACAGGATATGATGGCGATAAACTAAGTCTTCAAGAACGGCCCTATACATATGTACATAGATACCCCTCAACAAGCATGATGACCTCTGCAGAGGACATGGCAAATTTAATGATCGCCGTGTTGAACTCTGGTACCTATGAAGATCGTAAGGTTTATGGAAACATAGCCACCAAACTTATACAAACACCTCTATATGAAACCACCTCACAAACATCGGGGTATTCTGCCGGTTTCCAGCTTTCTGATCGTTGGGGACATCAAATCATTTGGCATGATGGAACTCACTTTGGTTTTAATGCCTATATTATGCTGTTCCCAGAGTTAAATATGGGCTTTTTTGCTGCATCGAACCACCATGATGGAAACTTGCTCGGAGATTTGCGGTTTGATTTATTAAATAAATTTTTTAAACCCAATTCAGTTAAAAAGCCTCAAAAACCATACCAAACATACACTGACCATAATCTTCTGAAGGGCACATATATCAACAGTCGTCGTGCCCTAGAAAACTTAGCCAAAATTAACAACCTATTCATCACTCCACTGAAGATAACCTCCAACGCAGATAATACAATCAATGTGTTTGGTCGTAATTACGCGGAGATTAAACCAGATATTTTTGCAAGAACAGACCTTGCCAGCAGGCGATTAAAGGTAAATCGAGATAACAATGGCGATGTAATCTCAATCGCCTATGATGTTAACGATTCCCCAGCAGTGTTTGAACGACAGAGCCTCTTTCAAACAGCCTCAACCCACCACATCATTTTTCTCGGGTTTATATTGTGGTTTTCAACAAGCTTTATATACAGACTATTCATTAACAAAAAGAAGCAACAATCAGTTCCTTTTTTTGTTACTGCTCCAAATGCTATAAATCTTGTTTTTATCTTATCGTTCATCGCTTTTTTTGCATCGCTTGATTTATTAAACCTACGGACAGGAAATATACCAGCGATATGGATAATACTTAGCTTACCCATACTAGCTATGGCAGTTTCCATAATATCTCTTTGGAGGCTCAACACCACTATCAAGATCTCAGTACTAACTATTCACCAGAAGGTTTTCTGGATAAGCTGCATAACTGTCCAACTACTTTTCCTTCTTCAATTACATTTCTGGAACTTACTAGGCTTTAAGATGATTTCGTAGCAATCAGCAGAAAGTTACCGGATTGGGACAAGATAAAATGTTCAAACACCAAAGAAATTCAAGCGATAGCGCGGATTGCGCCATCTGATGCCTTGACCTAAAAGGCAGTTAACGCCAACGTGGCTTAACAGGTGAGTTTTGGAGAAATGCCATGAAACCAAAAACAGGAACAGACCGCAGCATTACATCAACTTGGGCACGTCAGACCCAAATGGTGCGTGCTGGCAGCATGCGATCCGAATTTGGTGAGATGGCAGAAGCACTCTTTATGACCTCCGGCTTTGCTTATGATAGTGCAGAAGAAGCGGAAGCGCGCTTTGATGGTCGGGCCGAAGGTTTCACATACAGTCGCCAGACAAACCCTACAGTTTCCATGTTCGAAGAACGGATGGCTGTTCTTGAAGGGGCTGAAATTGGCCGGGCTACTGGTACTGGTATGGCTGCTATGACGGCTTCCCTGCTCGCCAGCCTTAAGACTGGGGATCATGTCCTTGCTGCACGGGCGCTTTTTGGCTCTTGCCGCTGGCTGATGGATGAACTTCTACCGCGCTACGGCATTGAAACAACAGTGATTGACGGCACAAACATTGAAGAATGGAAAAATGGTGTGAAACCGAACACCAAAACCTTCTTCACTGAAACACCGACAAATCCAACACTTGAAATTGTTGATCTGCGTGCAATCGCTGATATTGCTCATGAAAACGGCGCCAAACTGGTGGTAGATAATGTATTTGCCACACCAGTGTTGCAGCGCCCGATGGAATTAGGCGCTGATATCGTAACCTATTCCACCACCAAACACATAGACGGGCAAGGCCGCTGCCTTGGAGGTATTATCCTATGTGATAAAGAATGGGATGAAGAGTTCCTTTATCCCTACTACCGTCACACTGGCTGCGCTATGACACCATTTAATGCGTGGGTAATGCTGAAAGGCTTGGAAACACTGGGTATGCGTGTACATCAGATGTGTGATAACGCTGAGTTCGTTGCACGCGGTATTGCAGAAAAACTTGATACAACACGTCACCCGGTGCTGGAAAACTTCCCTCAGCGTGAACTTGCTTTCAGCCAGATGGAACGTGGCGGTACCATGGTAGTCTTCGAGCTACCAGGTGGTCGTGATCAAGCCTTTAAGTTTCTGAATGCGCTTGAGATTATTGATATCTCGAATAACCTTGGTGATAGCCGCTCAATTGCAACCCATTCGTGGAGCACTACGCACAAGGCACTTGCAGAAGAAACACGGTTAGAGCTTGGCATCACACCAGGGCTTATTCGTCTTTCTGTTGGCCTTGAGGACCCAAATGATTTAATGACAGACATAAACCGCGCACTTGGAGTTGCGGGACTATAAGGAAGTTTATGTCTGAAGAGCTGATAGAAGGCGTTTTAACCTTTGAGGAAACAACACTGGAAATTAAGGTTTCAGTGCAATCCTATTTCCTCGATGGACAATCAGATCCGGAAGCTAACCAATATGTATGGGCATACCGGGTAATGATTGAAAACCTGAGTGACACGCCTGTGCGCCTTCTCAGCCGTCACTGGATCATTACCAATGGTTCGGGCCAGAATAATGAGGTGAAGGGTGAAGGTGTGATTGGCGAACAGCCACTCATCCTTCCCGGTCAGCATTTTGTATACACAAGTGGTAGCCCTCTAGACACGCCGACAGGCTTTATGCGCGGCAGCTACGAGATGGAAGACCCTGACGGTGAAAGATTTAGGGTTGCCATTCCCGCATTTTCCCTAGACAGTCCTTATTGCTCAACAGAGATTAACTAACGAGAGCCTAAGGTGCTGGACCCTAGACCTATTCTCTATACGCTTGGTGCGCTTATCTGCATGCTTGCAGCGGGTATGATCCTACCGTTACTGGTAGATGTAATCGCAGGTAATAAAGATTGGGAAATCTTTATGCTGGCGATGTTCCTCACGCTTACCATTGGCGGCATGTTGATGCTGGCAAATCAAGGAACAGGGGATAACCTCAACCTTCGGCAAGCCTTTCTCCTCACCAGCCTTACGTGGGCCGTGCTTCCTGCATTTGCTGCGCTTCCTCTAGCTTTTTCTGAGCTTAATCTATCCTATACAGATGCTTACTTCGAGGCTATGAGCGGGCTGACTACCACTGGCTCCACCGTTATTTCAGGGCTGGATAATGCGCCTCCCGGCCTACTGCTCTGGCGCGCACTTCTACAGTGGTTTGGCGGTATTGGTATTATTGTAATGGCTGTAGCTGTTCTGCCGATGCTTCAGGTTGGTGGTATGCAGGTATTCAAGGCTGAAAGCTTTGATACTGTTGAAAAAATTCTACCCCGCGCAGGGCAAATTTCTCTCAGTATTTCAGGGCTTTATGTAGCGTTTACCGCCCTGTGTATGTTGTTTTATATGATTGCAGGCATGGGCATGTTTGATGCTCTCGCGCATTCTATGACCACAATCGCCACTGGCGGATTTTCCACTTCAGACGGCTCTATCGGGCATTTTGACAGCTTCGCCATTGATATGGTGACCATCCTTTTCATGATCGTAGGTTCAATACCTTTTGTATTGTTTCTGCAAATACTCCGGGGCAAGCCACTTGCAATCTGGCGAGATGAACAAGTACGCGCCTTTAGTAAACTCACGCTTTTCCTATGTTTCAGCGTTACCCTTTGGCTGGTGATCTGGAAAGATTTTTCACCAGAAGAAGCCTTTCGGTATGGTGCTTTTAATATTATCTCTATCCTCACGGGAACAGGTTTCGCCTCAACTGACTACAGCCAATGGGGTGGGTTTTCGGCAACTTTATTCTTCTTTGTGATGTTCATTGGCGGGTGCGCGGGGTCAACCAGCTGCGGGATCAAGATATTCCGCTTTCAGGTGCTGTTTAAAAGCATGCAAAGCTGGGTGAACCATATTGTTCGCCCGAACGGCATGTTTGTACCAACCTATAACAAACGCCCGATAACCCATGATGTACGAAGCTCTGTTATGGCTTTCATGAGCCTGTTTTTTGCTACCTTCATTGTGCTTGCGCTTGGTGTAGCCAGCACGGGAGTAGACTGGATAACAGCTTTCTCAAGCGCTGGTACTGCACTTGCAAATGTTGGCCCAGGGCTTGGTGAACAAGTAGGCCCGGCCGGAAACTTTTCTGGTCTTAATGACAGTGCAAAATGGATGATGTCTTTTGGCATGCTCATAGGGCGGCTTGAACTGTTCTCGGTACTGGTATTATTTTCACCCACTTTTTGGCGCGGATAACACAGCCGTTATGTGTTTATTCAGGTTTCTCGCGCTAGGATACTGAATATGAAACACATATTACTTTCGACGCTTATATTCATATCTTCCCCCGCTTCCGCCGATATTGCTACTGGTTGGAAGGCATACGAAAAGGGTAACTACGAAGAAGCTCTTCATGCTGCAACCTTGAGCACAGAAAAGGAAAGATATGCCCTTGGCTGTCTGGCTGGCGTTGCACAAGGTGGGACCATAGATAAAGGCCAGCTCGCTGTTAAAACTTTGCATTTGACAATTGAAAGCTGCACAGAAGCTTTTAAAATTGACCCGGACAACTTTAAAATTACAGCTGCACTATCAACGGCACTTAGTTTTGAAGGCAAACGAAAAAGAGCAACAGACCACGCTAACATCGCACGCGCGCTCTTATTTAATCTTATTTTCAAACACCGTGAAAAAGCCGAAAGCTTCGGTGCTTACGCAACGTGGCATTCCGAAGTCTATGCCGCAGGCTTTTTCGCACGTGTGGCATTAGGTGCCAAGAAAAGCATTGCGCAGGAAATGTTTGAAGAAGGCAAACTACGCGGTGAATTTGATACAGGCCTTCAACTTGAATATGTGAAGTTTCTTGCCCGCGGCAAAAAAGCTGAACGAGCAAAGGCTGTTATAGAAGCCGAAAAACTTATCAAAGCAGAACGGAATTCTCCGCTCGATCAGTATTTTATCACGATCGGTGAAGGATTACTTGAAGCCCTTAAAGCTGAGGATAAAAAGCTCCTTAAAAAAAGACTAAAAACTGCCTCTCTCTTCGTGGCTATTGAAGACGAAAAATCAGAGCCAACTTACAAGCTCGATCCATGGCTTATTGAATATGCAGAGGGCTTGAAGGAATGAGGTACCCTTTCATAGCTGTGCTTTTCCTGACACTTGCGGGCTGTGCTTCTGTGGCTCGAATTGTGTATCCTTTAAATGATGACCCACTCAAAGCTGTGCCCGGTCGTTATGAACTGGATCCAACTCATGCCAACATCATCTTTTCGGTTAATCACTTGGGTTTTTCACTCCATCATGGTCGCTTTAACCAGATTGAAGGCTCTCTGGTAATTAACCCAGAAAAACCTCAAGAAGCTCAGCTTTATACGCGTATTGATACGGCATCTGTGGATACCAACAGTGAAGCACTCGATAACATGCTGAGAGCAGATAGAATGTTTGACAGTGAAAACTATCCTTACGCCAGCTTTGAAAGCACACGCATTCAGCTTACAGGTGAAAAAACCGCGGAGATTGTTGGAAACCTGACCATCAGAGGCATTCGGAAAGAGATAACTTTATCAGCTGAATTTATCGGCAGCGGCACAAACCCCGCGACAGGCAAGAAAACCATTGGTTTTTCAGGAAAAGGTCGCTTCAAAAGGTCTGATTTTAATCTGAAGCAGTGGCTGCCGCTGGTGGGTGATGAAGTAAACCTGATCTTGGAAGCAGAATTCACCCGCGCGAATTAAAACACACGGGTGAGAAATTTCTTAAGCAAAGCTCTTCTGGCGGCTTGCAATACCACGTTCAATCGCCGCTGCCGTCAGGCGGTCAATATCAAAGAAGTGTCGGATAATCTCAAGAAGACGAAGTTCTTCCTGGCTCAAGGAGCTATCAGATGCGGCAACTTCACATGCAAGTGCATAAACAAGATCAATATGTGTTTCAGGCACAGCTTCAGCCACAAGACCAAGTACAGCGTCCAAGCCTTCTTCACTTTGCATCAGATCCACACATGTATCTGTATCCTGGCGCAAGCGCTCAATATTATAATCGCGAAAGGCCGGCAGATAGCCAACAAGACCTGTCATGCGGGTAAGTTCTGTATCAGATAGTTGTCCATCAGATGCGGCAACTGTCACCATCGTATAAACCAAAGCGGTTTCAGGGCTAATTGTAGACATACATAGCTCTCCTTTTCTTAAGGCGATTTATCGCCAATAAGGCGCATAATGTAAATGGTTTATTCTCTTTAAAACCGATAGAACAATCATATTATTTTAGAAACAAGCGAGCTTCTTCCTCAGTTTCTATAAGGCCTATTTCTACCCAAAATTTCCCTATAAGGGCCACGGTTTCATCATTTAATCCATTAAAAGCCTTTCTGTGCACGCCGAAGGAAAAATAGCCCTGTTTTCGGTGCTTATTAAGGCGCTGGTCTATATCAGCGATAGATACATTCCCGGGGAAGATAATGTTTCCCAACCGTTTGGATGGCAGGTAAAGCATCTCGTTTTCTATACCTTTATAAAGTGGAAATGCTTGCGAAAGATAAAACTCTGTTGCTGTGAAGTAAGTCTCGAACCAGTCTTCAAAACGTTTATTTTCTCGGGTTTCAATCTCGTTAATCAAATTAAGGGAGATATCTCGGTATAATGGGAAAGGTGTTGTTGTTGGAACTATCTGCTGTAGGTACTTTTCTGGCTTAAGGCCAAAATATTCAAAAGAACCAACCAATCTTCTCGGTATATCATACCCTACCTTACCGCCGGACCATAACCGCCTGAAAAATGAACTATCAGTTTGGAACTTCATAAAGGCCAACTTGAGCCGACCATCTGGAGCTACAAAATCCTCGCGCTTTACGTGCCGCGTAAAATGGTTCTTTGAATCCAGTATAATATAGGCAGAGTTCTCAATATGCTCAGCAATTCTCAACTTCATAATCTGTTGGCTGAACCAATCACGGTGGATAAACACATAATCACCCGTTAGGTCAGCTCGGTTAAACAGTTTAAGCTTTGGCGCCAAGGAACCATACAAGGGGCGAATATTTTCTTCGAAAAAATCTCGGTTCTCTTTTGGATCTGCGTCATTAAAGATAACAACGATGTTTCCCACCAAACTAGCAGGCAGGAACATAGCCATCGATTTGGCCTGCAATTCAAGCAGCTTCAAATCACCAGCAAATGTAACTGTTACGAAATCTAGCTTTTCTGTTGCTCGTGGCAGCTGCTGCATCAATATAATCTCTAAGCTTTAAAAGAATTCCCGGATAGTTTTCACCGCTTCCGCAAGGCCAACCCGTTCAATTTCCACCCCTTCAGGCATTGCTTCCATCAACCGCGTTGGGGTTTGACCGTCCAGCATCACAAACACGCCGCGATCATTCGCACGCCGTACAAGCCGACCAAAAGCCTGTGCGAGTTTAAGACGTGTGAGCATTTCATCATAGTGCCGGCCGCCAAAAGCATTCCGGCGCGCTCTGTGCAAAATGGTTGGTCGCGGCCAGGGAACACGATCAAATACAATAAGACGCAGGCTATCACCAGGTACATCCACCCCGTCCCGCACAGCATCTGTTCCCAATAGGCAGCTATTAGGATCATCTCTGAAAATATCAACAAGCGTTGCGGTATCCACGGGATCTACGTGCTGCGCATAAAGCGGCATGCCGTTTTCTTCCATGTTCCCAGCGATATATTCATAAGTTGTTCTGAGACGACTAATGGCAGTGAATAGCCCAAGTGCTCCACCGCCAGATGCCATAAAGAGTGCCCGGTATGCCGCCGCCACTTGAACGGCATCCATTTTATTCACATCACCAACTATCAACACCTTGGTAGATTTTGGATAATCAAAAGGGGATAAAACAGAAAGCCGCTTTGGCGGCACCATCAGATGCTGAGCCCCTGTTCGCATATCAGCAGATTGCCAATCTTCCACTTCAGTCGCTTTGTCTCTCAACGTTGCGGATGTAATCAGTGTTCCGTGGGTTTCTGCAAGCACACACTCTGAAAATGGTTTAGTTGGGTCTATGAAATGGCGGTGATACCCGATATCTCGTTCGCGGCCATCAATACGCTCTATCTCAAACCAGTCAATAAAGCCCTCAGGCGATAGCTTTCCAAGGCCTTCAGCCATAGCAGCCCAGTTGGTAACAATCTCTGCGCGCTGTTTCAGTGACCTCGCTGAACTCTCTAACCGCCCACGGGACATGCTATCAAGCACATCAGAATCTTCATCAAGCCGTTTTATCAAAAGGTTTGAAAGCCCTGACATAGGCTGTGCGAGTGCAGCGAGCCCTTCAAACAGCGCTTGCCCCGCTTCCACCAATCCTTCGATTGGATCAGCGATTGAACATTCAATAGTATGCGGCCCTCGCCCATCTGCGCGGGTAAGCACTTGTGCCCTGATATGCATAAGGAAAGTTTCAAACCGCGTTAC
This sequence comes from Kordiimonas sp. SCSIO 12603, assembly GCF_024398035.1. Classification (NCBI taxonomy): domain Bacteria; kingdom Pseudomonadati; phylum Pseudomonadota; class Alphaproteobacteria; order Kordiimonadales; family Kordiimonadaceae; genus Kordiimonas; species Kordiimonas sp. SCSIO 12603. The sequence goes on along the minus strand of NZ_CP073748.1, from coordinate 464,903 downwards.
CGGAGCAGAGCCCGCAACGCGACCCATCCAGTTATCTGACGGTAACAATCGTGCTGCTTCAAGCGTTTCTTCAAGAAGCTTCTGTGCGTCCATATCATCAGCAACTAGCTCTTCCAGCCGACTTTTAAGCCCCCTTGCCCGTGTGCTACCACCACTTTCTTTGCCTCTGATCCAGCGCCGGAGTTCGGCGCCTTCAAGCCCGGATAAATTCAGGGAAAATGCACTATCCGCCGCATCAAAAACATGGTGACCTTCATCAAAGACCAAACGTTTTGGAAGATCAGGATCTCCAATCCTTGAAACGGCTTGTGCGATCACCAGCGCATGGTTCGCTACCACAAGATCAGCATGTTTGGCTTTACGGGCAGACTTTTCAATATAACAACGCCTGAAGTGCGCGCAGGCAGAATAGAGGCATTCCCCCCTACGGTCCGTGAGCCCTGCAATACGTCCTACCCCAAAATGAGCACCAAGCCAGCTTGGGAAATCACCCCCAATCATATCACCGTCACGGGTATACCGTGCCCAGCGAGCTACAAGCCCGATCAGGATTTTATCCCGGTCTTCACCCTGATTTGGGTTAGTACGCATCATTACTGCACGGGTGGTTTCCTCAATATTCAGAAGGCAGGCATAGTTTTCACGCCCTTTCCTGATAACTGCCCGTTTATCCTTAACCCGAGGGTCTGGATAAAGCTTGGAAAGTTCCTGATCCAGCTGCCTCTGTAGGTTTTTTGTGTACGTGGATAACCAAACGGCACCATCGTTCCGTTCAGCCCAGCGGCTTGCGGGTGCGATATACCCGAGGGTTTTCCCTGTGCCGGTTCCTGCTTCAAGAAGTTGGATATTCGGCCCTTCAAGCATTTCACGCGGCCTGAACACATGGGTTGCGGCAGCAGCATAACGTTTTTGCCCTTCGCGCTGTTCTGATCCATTCCCCAAAAGTTCCGTAAGCCTTGAAAGGCTTTCCTCCGGTTCAATTGCTTCATCACCTGGCGGCGGCGGCGGTGCCCCATCTTCCCATTCAGGAAGAGATGTCCAGACCAGCAAACCATCCTCTCGGCTATGATCAGCGAATTCTTCCATATACCCAAGCGCAAGTGGCCCCCATGTCCAGCCCGCTTTGGCCATCATCATCAAAACACGGTCGCCCCCGGCCCTGTAGCGGTAGGTTTCTGCCGCCATATCAGACAAGAGTCGCTCCGCAATCGTATGAAGGGCGAGGCAGATGTCTTCGTGAGTATCGGCGCTTTTATCTAGCACCAAAGCTTCAAGAAGACCCTGTACTGTCGGCAAACAATAGCGAGCAGGCCGAACGAATGCGTATAATTCCAGCAAATCATATGCTCGTAGGTACGGCATACCAAGCCTGCGCGCCGCCATAACCCTGTTCACCAGCATATGCGCCTTCGTGCTTAGGCGCTTAGCCGCCGTTTCATGATCAAATTCTTCAAACTCACCATGTTCCGTAAGAATGGTAACAAAGCGCACGCCAACCACCGCCACAGGAATTGCCTCAAGCGAGGCTCCCGCACGGTCAGCTTCAACTACTAAATCCGGGCCAAATAAGTCAGACATGGGCGGAGCATAATGTTATGCATTCGTAAAAAACACCCGCTAATGTGATTTTATAGAATTTATGCCATAACATATTGGTGTTTTTCTTGACGAAAGCCCTTAGAAACCCTAGCTTCCGCGAGTTTTAAACCAAACAGAAACCTATAAATAACGGTGACGCTTATGACAAAAGACGTAGATTTAGCTCTATCCAGCAACGCTTGGCCTTTCAAGGAAGCAGAAAAGCTGGTCAAACGCTATAAATCTGGCGCGCCGGAAAAGGGATATATTCTGTTTGAAACAGGGTATGGCCCATCAGGCCTGCCGCACCTTGGTACATTCGGCGAAGTAGCCCGCACAACAATGGTGATGCGCGCGTTCCAGGAAATTTCTGATATCCCAACCAAACTTATCTGTTTCTCGGATGATATGGATGGCCTTCGGAAAGTGCCAACAAACGTGCCAAACCAGGAACTTCTTGAAGGTGCGCTAGGCAAGCCTCTCACTGAGGTGCCAGACCCGTTCGGTACACACAACAGCTTTGGTGAGCATAATAATGCGCGCTTGCAGGCTTTCCTTGACCAGTACGGATTTGATTACGAGTTTTATTCCGCAACTGAATGCTACAAATCAGGTCGCTTTGACGAGACGCTACTAAAGCTTTGCCGCAACTATGACAAAGTAATCAAAGTGATCTTGCCAACGCTTGGTGAAGAGCGCCAGCAAACATACAGCCCATTCCTGCCGATTGATCCTGACACAGGCCGCGTGCTGCAGGTTCCTGTTCGTGTGGAAGATCCTGAAAAGGGCATCATCAGCTTTGAAACAGAAGCGGGCGAGCGCATTGAAGTGCCAGTAACCGGCGGCAATGTGAAATGCCAGTGGAAAGTTGACTGGGCAATGCGCTGGGATGCCCTTGACGTGGACTACGAGATGGCGGGTAAAGATCTGGATGAAAGTGTGAAGCTTTCTTCTATCATCCGCCGCATCCTTGGTGGCCAACCACCAGAGGCGCTGAGTTATGAGCTGTTCCTTGATCAGGAGGGCAAGAAGATCTCGAAATCCAAAGGGAACGGTATCTCTATTGAAGAATGGCTTGCATATGCGAGCCCTGAGAGCCTTTCGCTTTATATGTTCCAAAGCCCACGGAAAGCGAAACGCCTGTATTTTGATGTGATCCCGAAGGCCGTAGATGAATATTATACCTTCCTTGAGAAGTACCAAACACAGGAACTGGCAGACCGCTATAAAAACCCTGTATGGCACATCCATGGCGGCAATGTTCCATCAGAAAGCCTGCCTGTAAGCTTCGCGCTGCTTCTGAACCTTGTTTCTGTGGCAAACACGGAAGAGAAAGAAGCGCTTTGGGGCTTTGTGAGCAAATATGCTGAAGGCGCGACCGCAGAAAAATTCCCTGCACTTGACCGCCTGATGGACTATGCGCTCAAATATTATGAAGACTTTGTAAAACCAACAAAGAGCTTCCGTTTGCCAAACGAGCAGGAAAGCAAAGCATTTGAAAGCCTCATCAGCCGACTTGGTGCTCTGGACCCGAACGAGACAGATGCAGAAGTGATCATGACAGAGGTTTACTCAGCGGGTAAAGACGCTGAATTTGAAAACCTCCGTGAATGGTTTAAAGCCTGTTATGAAGTCCTTCTTGGCCAAAGCCAGGGCCCACGCATGGGCGGCTTCTTTGCGCTGTACGGTCTTGAAGATAGCATCAAGCTCGTGAAAGCAGGCCTTGCTGGAGAGCTGGCAGCATAACGCTTGGCACATAAATGAATATTGAAAAGCCCGGTAGTGTTACCGGGCTTTTTTTATATTTAGTCGCAGGTTTTAACATTTTTCCCGGTATTAAAGCTTTTAAACTCAAACCCGGTTTTCCCGTTCCATTTCACGAAGGAAAGATCGAGAACACCATCCCCTGCACCGTTAAAGCGTGTAAGGTTATCTTCACCCAGAAAACCCTGTTGAACGCAGTGGACCTTGGTGGAACCGTGGATAAAAAGCACAGGCTTTTCATAAGCCGCAGCTTTTTCTTTCAGGTTTTGTATAAAGCTCGCATAAGGATCGCAGTTTTCCTGAAGACCACTCCCACAAGTCTCTTTACCAAGAAAAGAGGAATCCTCTGTAACATCAGCATGAATAAACACCACCATACCGTCTGCATCAGCAGCATCATGGAAACTTTCTTCAAGCCAGGCTTTGTTTTTGGCGTCTCTTAGATCAACAGCTGTCAGGATCTCATTTTTGTTGTCTGCCACAACTTCTTCACGCCCGTTCCCTGTACCAACAATATGCTGTGTGGTGACATAAAGGTTTTCATACTGAAAACGAACAAGTTCCGGATAGCTGATATCCCGGTTAATATTCATAGTCGTGCGGTTTTCAGGTAAATAATCACTGCGGTAAGCTCGTTCACGGATTTCATAGAGCTTTACCAGCTCATTATCGCCTTTTCGGTCACAGTCGGTCCAGTCATTATCACCGAGGGTCAGAAAAACAGGCTTTTCAGTAACACCAAAGATTGCGCTAAGGTTTTCTTCGTAACGCTTTTCACTACAGCGTTTACCACCGCTTTTCATATCACCAAAGAAAAGTGCAAAAGGAATATCAGAGGTTTTTAGCTTTTTAGCAGCCTGTTCCAGATAATTAATCTGGCTACCACCATAAGGCATGTCGCCAAACGCAAGGAATTCAAATCCCTTCTGATCATCCGCCAACACGGATGTTACCCCCAGTGCTGACACGGCCAAACCAGTTAATGCCTGTTTCATGATATCCTCCACACAAAAATCAACCCGCAGAATATGCAGGCTGATTGTAATTATTTTGTGGAACTATAAGCCCTATTCAGGCTGAAAGATATCTTCAATTGCGCATTCAAAAATTCGGGCAAAACTGAAGGCAAGTGGCAAGCTGGGGTCATATTTTCCGCGTTCGATTGAATTAATCGTTTGCCGCGATACGCCAATTTTTTCTGCCAACACCTGTTGGCTCCAGTCTCTTTCAGCGCGTAAAACTTTTAAGCGGTTTTTCATTCGTATTTTCTCGCAACATAAGCCTGCGCCAGTCCCTGAACCCCCATCATCATTGGCATCACCCAAATGATAGGCAGTTTAGGGAACCCAATTCCTTCGAGAAAGCCATAGGCAAAAGTACTGAAACCCACAAGTAAAAAGCTGATCAGTGTCGCTTCCATAGCCTTCTTACGCTGAAGCTCATCCCAGCTTCTAGAGAACTCTAAAGCAGCTCGAAGAACCAGAAACACAGGGAACATCGGTAGAAGGGCCAAGATAATCTGCTGCCACTGTGGGAATTCGATTTGCTTCAGGGCGATATTTACTCCTATCAGGATAAAAGCATACGCCGAGAAAGCTAAAACCATTGATTTCATATATTTCTTTGCAGGTGTTGTCATGGTTTCCCCCTATTTTAGAAACGTTTCTAAAGCTGCTGTAAACACTTCTGGCTGATCAATCATAATGAAATGAAAGCTATCATCCACCATTTGCAGTGTGAAATTTTTAACGCCGCTATATTGGTCAGCATAAAAAGCCGTAAGTGCATCTTTTTTAAGAGGCATCTGCTCCGCCGTTGCCGCAAGCATAAGGACTTCTGCTTTTATTGTTGGCAAACTATCGCGGTAATCTGTTCCAAACGCTTCAGAGAAAGCGGTAGCGACTGTTGCCTGATCAGACGTTTCAGACCATTCCACAAGTGTTGGAATAAACTCAGGCGTGTTTGAGAGAATACGCAAACCCATTTTCTGCTGTTGGTCATATGCATCACGCGGCATATTCGTCATCGCTGTTTTCATATATCCAGCCTGTGTTTTAGCGGCATCTGGTGAAATACCAGCCACGAACAGACCAGCCATAAAGGGTGCGCTATCCACCACCACTACCTTTTCAATCATCTCAGGCGCAGCATTCGCAAGCATAAGAGACATCAATCCACCAATGGAATGGCCAACTACCTTTACATTTTCAGCATTGTTTTTCTTAAGTTCTGAGCGAACTTCTTCCACTGTTTTCTCAAGGAAACCATCAAGTTCTGCTCTTGGGGCAACGCCTGCAAACCCAGGTGCAGTTACCACAAAAATATTATGCGTTGCTTCAAACTGCTTCACCCACGGCTGCCAAAGCTCGCCGCTTGAAGCAAGCCCAGGAATGAAAACCAGAGTTTCACCACCTTTGTTTCCAAACTGTTCTATATCTGCCTTCGCCATATCTGAAATCATGCCGAAGGCAAGGAATGCAACAACCACTATTCTTATCATCAAGCATTTCATTATATGATCCTCCTGTCGTGACTACCTGTCATAATGTCTAGCTTGCTTTACATATAAGCACACACGACATTATGTCAAGTATATTTGTCATTATGTAAAATATCACGCTAAAATATGATAAACCCCACCATTGAGTGGGGTTTGTATTGATCACTAGAAATGTTGAAACACACCGAATTTCATATGATGTTTTCTGTTGGAAAGAAAAAGCACCCCCATAGTAAGTACCAAAAGGGCTACTTCCCCCATAGGTAAGGCATACCAAAGTCCTTTCGCTCCCCATACATTCACCGCTATGAATAAAAGAGGAACAGTAAACAGATAAGGTTTGGAAATGCCGAGTATGGCAGCTTTTCCTGCCTTCCCTATTGCCTGAAAGTACATGGCTATCATCATAAGGGGGCCAGAGATAAAAAAGGCACTGACCATAATAGGTAAAACCCGAGAAACTTCAGCTATCACTGATGCTTCACTAACAAATATTTCACCAATCTCTGCTGGGAAAAAGGTGAACAGTATCTGAATAGATACCCCATACAGGCCTGCTATTATCAATGCTGCTTTTAAACCTCGGTCACTTCTTTCCCAATTCCGGGCACCATAATTGGTCCCTACAATAGTTTGCATCGCCTGTGCCAAACCAAGCAGCGGAAAGAAAACAAATGTCATAACCCGGGTGATAATACCGTAAGCAGAAACAGTGGCGGTATAGCTATCTGAATGAATTCCCTGAAGAGCAAACAAGATCACTGCAGAAACCAAAGCCATTCCCATAAAATTCAGGCTTTGCGGAAGGCCTAGCCCTATTATTGCCTTCCAGCCAACAGCAAGCTTATTTCCGAATAAAACCACAGGACTAATTAGCTGTTCATCTTTCATTCGAAAGTAGAGAATAAGACACAGAGCTAATATTTGAGCGGTAACCGTTCCATAAGCCGATCCAGCAACGCCCCAGTCCATCTCAACAATAAAGATATAGTTAAACCCTATATTCAAAAGCGATACGGCCAAGCTTCCACCAGCCATTAACCCTAAACGTCCTTCATTTCTGAGAGCATCAGAATTCACCGATAGAAAAAACAATATCGGCGTGAAATAGACATTGATCCCTAGATAAAGGTGTGCTTGTTCTGCAATATGGCCATTCCCCGCAACAACAAAAGCTACAGCAAAGTCACCAAACATGTAAAAACTAGCTATCAGTGCCAAACTGATAAAAATTGCCAGTCCGTGAGCGGATGTAAAAACCTGTTCAGTCTCAGCTTTCTTACCACCGCCTAGGCTTCTTGCCAGTAAACTGGCCATACCTGAAGAAATAAGCACAGAAAGAGCAATGATCATCATATAGGCTGGAAAAACGGCCGTCACCGCTGCAAGTGCATCTGCACCAACATACCATCCAAGAAACATAGCATCTGCAACGGCTACCAAGCCGTTGAGTACCATCACGAATATAATGGGAATTGCCGTTTTGGCATAAAGAGCGCCCATTGGCCCTCTGGTGAAATCAACATTCAACGTTGAAGACATATTCTGTTCTCCACACGCATCAAACGCCTCATCAGGATAGGGCCCGCGTTGCCATCCTTTGCGCGATGCAAAGAAGAAAACAAAATAAATCAAAGATAGAACTTCACCGAAATATGCGGACGGCAGGTGTTCTATAACCAGTTCTTTAGCTAGGAAAGCCCCCGCTTTTTGTCAAGAAAACAAATAAAAAAGCCCCGCAGAAATACGAGGCTTTCTAAGCTATGTTATTGGCTGAAGTGCCTTAGGCTTCGGTATCCACCTTAGGAGCACCACCTTTAGCAACACCCACCATTGCAGGACGTAGGAGGCGATCTTTAATCACATAACCTGCTGCAACAACCTGCATTACAGAACCATTTGGATGATCTTCTGTTGGCACTTCGAACATAGCCTGGTGGAATTTATGATCGAACTTCTCACCAACTTCCGGCTCAATTTTCTTGATGCCGTATTTTTCCATGGTGTTCAGAAGCTCACGCTCTGTCATCGCCACGCCTTCAACGAAGGCTTTCATATCATCAGAAACTTCTTCCGGTTGGCTATCAAGCGCACGGCGCAGGTTATCGCCAACATTCAGCATATCACGAGCGAAGTTGGTTACAGCGTAAGCGCTGGCATCCTGCTTATCTTTATCAGCGCGGCGGCGTACATTTTCTGTTTCCGCAGCTGAGCGCAGCAGGCGATCTTTAAGATCAGCTACTTCGGCCTGAAGCTTGGCGATTTCTTCCGCGTCAGCACCATCAGCAAAATCAATCTTTTCATCATCTTCAACGATCTGCTCAGCAGCATCGATTTCTTCTTGGGTCAAGCCTTCGTCTGCAGCTTCTTGTTTTTGTTCGTCAGTCATCTCTAATACTCAGTTTAGCCTTACAAAAGGCGGCTTACCACTTGGGCGGTGTAATCAACCATCGGGACAATGCGTGCATAATTCAGCCGTGTCGGACCAATGACCCCAATCACACCAACAATTTTATTTGCACCGTTCATATAGGGAGAAACAACGACAGATGAACCCGAAAGGGAAAATAAATTATTCTCTGCCCCAATAAACAGGCGCACTCCGCCCCCGTCTTTGGCGAGTTCCATCAATTTGATCAAGTCTTTTTTACGTTCAAGCTCTTCAAAAAGGTGTTTTACCCGCTCCAGGTCATCCGCGGCCCCTACATTCTGCAGTAAATTGGATTGCCCGGATACAATAAGTGATGCCGGATGCTCTTCGCCACCCGCCCAAACAGCAAGTCCGCTTTCCACAATTCTGGACGTAAGCCCATCGAGTTCAGCCTGTCTGCTGGATAGCTCCAGCTGGATAGCAGCTTTCATTTCTTCAAGGCTTTTCCCCACGAGGCGGCTATTCAAATAATTACCTGCCTGCACAAGCGCAGATGGCGGCAAGCCGATAGGGAGATCAATAATCCTGTTTTCAACCGCGCCGTCTTCTGAAACAAGCACAACAAGCGCTCGGTTTGGCGCAATAGAGACAAACTCAATATGCTTCACTGCGAGCTCTTGCTTTGGCACCATCACAAGGGATGCACACTGGGAAAGGCCAGATAAAGCCTTTGAAGCCTCACCAAGTACATCTTCAACAGAGCGGCCTTCCTGTGCACACTTACCTTTAATAGATTCTCGTTCGTCTTTCGTGAGGTTACCCACTTCCATCAAACCATCTACAAACAAACGGAGACCAAGGTCTGTGGGGATACGGCCCGCTGAGGTATGTGGGGAAATAAGAAGCCCGGCTTCCTCAAGATCGGCCATAGTGTTTCTAATCGTTGCTGGCGAGACAGAAATACCTTCCGTGCGGCTAAGAGTGCGCGAACCAACCGGATCACCGGTATCCAGATAGGTTTCAACTATCTGCCGGAAAATGGTAATTGACCGTTCATTAAAACTGGAAAGCGACATAGAAAACCAAACCAATCTCTGCAAGCATCAGATGCCTATCCTAAAAAGCATATATAAGCGCGTCAATTAAGAGTTCCAGCCCTTCTATCCTTTGACGGGAAGCCCTTCTCACTGTAGAAGAAGCATCAATAAAAATTATCTCTTACTTGAAGGACAAGACATGCGACCAAGCGGACGTGCCGTTGATGAAATGCGCCAAATTGAAATGATCCCTGGATTTTCAAAACATGCGGAAGGCAGCTGCCTCGTAAAATTTGGTGATACGCATGTGTTGGTAACAGCAACCTTTGAAGAAAACACACCGCCATGGCTTAGAAACACTGGTAAAGGCTGGATCACAGCGGAATATGGTATGCTACCACGCTCCACGCACAGCCGTATGAATCGTGAAGCAGCCAAAGGCAAGCAAACAGGCCGGACACAGGAAATCCAGCGCCTTATTGGGCGTGCAATGCGTGCGGTTGTTAACCTTGAAGATCTCGGTGAAAAACAGGTTCGCATTGACTGTGATGTAATTCAGGCCGACGGCGGCACACGCACAGCCTCTATCTCAGGCGCGTATGTTGCTCTCCACCAGTGTCTTACATGGATGTATAACGAAGGCCATATGGCAAAGATGCCCCTGATTGACAGCATTGCTGCTATCAGCTGCGGAATTTATCAAGGTACGCCAGTACTTGATCTGGATTATGATGAAGATAGTGCTGCTGAAACAGACGCAAACTTCGTTCTGACGGGTAAAGGTGGTATCGTGGAAATTCAGGGTACTGCGGAAGAAGAGCCATTCAGTGAAGAAGAATTCCTCCGTCTCCTAAGGCTTGCGCGTATGGGCTGTGACACCATTGGTAAAGCTCAGCAAGAAGCGATTAAGGAATACACCTAATGGCCCGCAAGTTTGATGGTAACAAACTGATCATCGCCAGCCATAACCAAGGCAAAGTACGCGAAATTGGGGAGCTTCTTGCTCCCTTCGGCGTGGAAACTATTTCTGCGGGCGAACTAGATTTACCAGAACCAGTAGAAGATGGTCTTACTTTTATTGCAAACGCTGAAATTAAGGCACTGGCCGCAGCAACAGCTGCGGGCATCCCTGCTCTTGCTGACGATAGTGGCCTTGAAGTAGCAGCTCTTGGCGGTGAACCAGGTATTTACAGTGCTCGCTGGGCTGGGCCATCAAAAGATTTCAACGTAGCAATGGCTGCGGTAAATGAAAAAATGGGTGATGCGAAAGACCGTACAGCAAACTTCACATGTGCCCTAACGCTTGCATGGCCTGATGGTCACATGGAAAGCTTTGAAGGCAAAGTATTTGGTGAACTAACCTGGCCAATGCGCGGCGATAAAGGATTTGGTTATGATCCAATATTTGTTCCAAATGGCCGCACAGAAACATTTGCGGAAATTGAGCCTGCAGAAAAACACGCTATGAGCCACCGTGCAGATGCGTTCAAACAGTTAATCAATGCCTGCTTTGACACCAAATAACCTGCCCGCCCATAAGGGTAGTGATTACAAAGGGCCAGCTGCCGTTTATGTGCACTGGCCTTTTTGCCTGAAAAAATGCCCTTACTGTGATTTCAATAGCCACGTACGTGATCATGTTTCACATGAAACATGGCGAAATGCCCTCGTGCAGGAAATTGAAACCATGGCAACAAAGTTTCCAAACCTTTCTGCCAAATCAATTTTCTTTGGTGGCGGCACACCAAGCCTGATGGAGCCAGAAACAGTATATGCTGTTATTGAAACCATTCAAAAACACTGGGCGCCAAACCGAGAAATTGAAATAACGTTGGAAGCAAACCCTTCAAGCGTAGAGGCTTCAAGATTTCAAGCTTACAAACAAGCTGGTGTAAACAGGCTTTCTGTTGGCATTCAATCACTTAGAGATGATGCTTTAAAGTTTCTTGGCAGATTACATAATGCTGGCGAAGCCCTAAAAGCTCTAGAAGTTGCTCGAAACAACTTTAATAGAGTTAGTTTTGATTTAATCTATGCCAGACCTCAGCAAAGCCCTACAGACTGGGAAACCGAACTTAAAGAAGCCTTGGCCTTTGATCCTACCCATCTATCGCTCTACCAGCTAACGATTGAAGAAGGCACAGCCTTCTACCACCAGTTCCACAGGGGTAAGTTTACCCTGCCTGATGAAGACGAAGCGGCAGAACTGTATGATCTCACGCAACAACTAACCGAAGCCAAAGGCCTACCCGCCTACGAAACATCCAACCACGCAGCTGCAGGCGAGGAATCCCAGCATAATCTTTGTTACTGGCAAGGGGATTATTATGTAGGTATTGGTCCAGGTGCTCACGGCAGACTTCCTGCGCAGGACCACGGTTCCGCATATGCGCACGCGCAAATCAAACGCCCTGAGGACTGGATGAGAGCTGTTGAAGCAAACGGCACAGGCCTCGAAACCCTGGAATATGTGGATGCTGAAGACAGGGCTGTGGAAGCACTGATGATGGGGCTACGCCTAAGGGACGGTGTTGATATAGCAACTTGGGAACAAAGGTTTGGGTATTCTACAAACCAGATCATCAATAATACAGAACTATCAAACATGAAAACTGATGGTTTTATCACTGATAGAACCGATAAACTGCAGTTATCAGTTAAAGGGCGACCCCTGTTAAATTACATACTGCAAAAGCTTGTAATCTGATTAGCGGCTGAGCGCGAAGCCAAAACTCGGGAAAGCTTCAGGGGCAGGATCAATCACTTTAAACCCGCGCCGGTTTACTTCAAGAACCGCAAGTGTGCGTTCAATCGTACCGTCAGGCAAAAAGCGGAACAAACCATCAACTCCCATAAAACCCGTTTCACTGGTTAATATATCAGCGGAAAAACGATCTTTTACTGAGTTTACATCCATATCTTCCCTGATCAGGAAAGAAACAAGCGACATAGCATCATACGCGAGCGTAGCGATACGTGGTGGTGCTTCACCGTAAGCTTCTTCAAAACGCGCCATAAAAGATAATGGTGCTTCCGGTTGAGGACCAGCAAACCAAGCACCTTGAAGAGGAGGTTCCCTAAGGAGGCTTTCATCGCTCCAAAGGCCTGTACCAAGAAGCTTAATTTTGTTTGGGTCTACCTCATAAAAAGGCAGGAGTGGTGCGAGGTTTTTAAGAAGATCTCCACCTTCCGGCAGCAAGATAGCTTCATATTCTACATCTTCGAGAACTTCACTTTTCTCAATATCGTCAGCTATTTCATCTGTAAGATCATCACTAAGGGAGCGTAGAAAACGGATTTCATCGCGGCGGTTTTTCCGGCGCTCATCGTAGCTTGCAATACGCTTCACTGGGTCTTCCAAAGCTTCCATATCAGGAGGATAGCTTTCAATGGCGAGGATATCAGCACCGGCTGAACTTACTGTTTCCCCGAAGATAGCCTGCACCCGGTTCCCATACCTGCCTTGCGGCACAAGCGCTGCATATTTCCGCATCCCGCTTTGGTACGCATAATTTAGCACCCGTTTTACTTCGGTTTCAGGCATAAAACCCATGATGAAACGGCCCTCTTTCGCCACACCACTATCATTTGAAAAACCAATGAGAGTGATACCGTGAGGTGCAAGCACATCCCCTGCTGCTTCAACATTACTGGCAAGAAGAGGTCCAATAACCACAGAAACACCAGCTTCCACAGCCTGTTCTGCAACTATTTTTGTTTGTGCGTAATCCGCCTGCGTATCAAACGGCAGAAGCTTTACACTTGGGTTATATGCATCAAACAGCGCCATTGTGGCGGCGCGTAGAAGAGCTTTTCCTGTTTCTCCTTCGGAACCAGAAAGAGGTAGCATTATACCAATGATAATATCTTCTTCAGCTTCAACTTGAAGTGTACCCACAGTCGTTTCATCAGGAAGTATGTTTTCCTGTGCTGCATCAGAAGGCTGTTCTATATCAGGGGCAGTTGTCCGCGTTACAGGTGCAGGCGTTTCACCTCCACATGAGGCCAAAAACAAACTTAGTGTGATAGCAATCATCACTTTCAGCTTTGATTTTTGAATGCCTTCCAGCATAACTGCCCTTCTTAAACAATCGGTACCGCGTATGTGGAACCTACTCAAAATTTGTGTTGCTGTAAAATACTGCTACAGTTTTTTAAAGTATTAATTTGGATCAAGAAGATGGCTGAAATCAGGTCAGGGCAAAAAATATCTGCTGGGCTTTATATTGTTGCTACGCCTATTGGCAATTTAGGTGATGTAAGCAAACGAGCTAATGAGATTTTATCAGGGGTGGATTATATTGCCTGCGAAGATACCAGGGTTACAGCCAAGCTCCTGTCAGCTCTTCTTCTTAAGAAACCTCTTATTCAATATCATGAACATAACGGCGAGATTCAGCGACCAAAAATTCTTGGTAAAATCGCTGAAGGGGCATCAGTAGCTTTGGTTTCTGATGCGGGTACACCATTGATTTCAGATCCAGGCTATAAACTTGTAGATGAAGCCCGCGAAGCGGGTCACCGGGTAACTGCAATCCCGGGCCCTTGTGCACTCGTTACTGCTCTTTCACTCGCAGGGCTACCAACAGACCGTTTTATGTTTATGGGGTTTCCTCCCAATAAAACCAAAGCCAGAACTGAATGGTTCGAGGCTGAAAAAAATACAAAAGCCAGCCTTATTTTTTATGAGAGTGCAAAACGCCTACCTGCGTGCCTTGAAGATGCCGCTTCAGTTCTTGAAGGCCGGAAAGTGGCTGTTTGTCGCGAACTCACCAAGAAATTCGAAGAAGTTGTTAGAGGCAACTTAAATGATATAGCTACTCACTACGCTGAAAGTGGCCCACCAAAGGGTGAAGTAGTGGTTATTCTAAGTGCACCAGATAAAGGAACAATCAAGCAAACTGGCAACGTGGAAGCAGATACTGATAAACTGCTTGAAAAAGCCCTTACCTATATGCGGGTGAAAGATGCTGCCAGCTTCGTTTCTGATTTAACAGGCATAAAGAAGAAAGAACTGTATAATAGAGCCTTGGAGCTTTCAGGGAAAAACTAGTTTGACGACAGAACGCCAAAAAAGCGAAGCCAGAGGCCGAAAGGCCGAAAAAATTGCAGCCAACTGGTTGCGCCTTAAAGGATATACTATCCTTGAAGAACGGTTTCGCTCAAAGCGCGGAGAGATAGATATCATCTGCAAGCGCGGTTCTGAAATCCTGATTGTTGAAGTAAAAGCCCACAAAACCCGGGAAAATAGCCTCTATGCAGTAACACCTCGCCAGCAACAGCGAATAGTTCATGCCACTGAAGACTGGCTCAAAACCCAATCTTTTGAAAAATATTCACTTAGGTTTGATGTAATAGCCATTGCACCAAAGCGCCTTCCGGCCCATATCAAGGATGCGTGGCGGCCGGGCTTTTAGTATTATCTGGCTAAGTCTCAATAATTAAATATGTTTCCAGCAAGTAAGGATTAAATTATGGCAACACAGCGCAAGGTCGCATTCCAGATGGACCCTATGGAAACTGTGAATATAAGTGGCGACAGCACCTTTGTTCTGATGCTGGAAGCACAGGCCCGCGGCTATGAGCTTTGGCACTATCTGGCTGAAGACCTGAGTTACCGCGAAGGTGTGGTATATGCGGAAGCACGCCCTGTTACAGTGCGCCGTGAAGAAGGCAATCATTTTACGTTTGGCGAACCAGCTTGCATTAAGATTGCGGATATGGACGTGGTTTGGATGCGTCAGGACCCACCATTTGATATGGCCTATATTACTGCCACTCACCTTCTGGAGCTTGTTGCTGATGAAACGCTGGTGGTAAATAACCCCGCTGAAGTAAGAAACGCGCCAGAGAAGCTTTTTGTTACTAAATTTATAGACTTAATGCCGCCTACCCTTATCACCCGCCGTGAAGACGAAGTGAAGAAATTCCGTGCTGATTTTGGTGAGATCATCGTAAAGCCACTGTACGGCAATGGCGGTGCTGGGGTATTCCACCTGAAGGAAGGTGACAGCAACCTTGGCAGCCTTATGGAAATGTTCCTGGCTTCAAGCCGTGAACCTGTGATGGTGCAGCAGTTCCTGCCTGATGTGGTTAAGGGCGATAAACGCATTATCCTCGTGGATGGCGAAGCCGTTGGCGCTATTAACCGTGTGCCAGCAAAGGGCGAGATTCGTTCAAACCTTGTAGCAGGTGGTTCCGCTGAGAAATCAGGACTTACAGAGCGCGAAGTGGAGATTTGCGAACGATTAAAGCCTGAGCTTAAAAGCCGCGGCCTTACCTTTGTAGGCATTGATGTAATCGGTGATTGGCTCACCGAGATTAATGTAACCTCCCCTACAGGCCTTCAGTCAGTAAACCAATTTGATGGTGTAAGCCTTGAAGCAGTAATCTGGGATGTTCTGGAAGAAAAGCTGAATTAACTACTTCATACAATATCCAATAAAAAAGGCTGTGAATTATATCACAGCCTTTTTCTTTAATATATTCAGATACTTAAAATCCACAAACACCTAGTTTACTGCAAAGTTCATCAAGCTTTTCAAGGTCTTCATAAGCGATAACTACCTTACCGGCCTCGCCTTCATGCTCGATGGATACTTTCATGCCAACCGCTGCTGTAAGATCTTTCTCAAGCGCGATAGTATCCGCATCTTTCTTCTTGGCTGAACCAGTACCACCAGGGCGTGGTTGACGCTTCTGTTTACCTTTGCTTTCGTTAGCTAAAGCTTCTGTCTGGCGTACGCTAAGCCCTTCTTTCACCACCCGTTTTGCCAGTTCAAGCGGATCGCTACTACCAATCAGCGTACGGGCATGCCCCATAGAGAGGTCCCCGCGAGCTACCATCTGCTGTACTTCTTCAGGCAGTGTTAAGAGGCGAAGAAGGTTAGTTACATGGCTACGGCTTTTACCAACCACCTCTGCAACCGCTTCCTGCGTATGCTTGAACTCCTCCATCAGGCGCTTATAGCCGATGGCTTCTTCAATAGCAGTCAGATCCTGGCGCTGAATATTCTCTATTATAGCAATTTCAAGAACTTCAGTATCGCTAAGTTCTTTCACCACTACTGGTACTTCATGAATACCCGCACGCTGTGATGCACGCCAGCGGCGCTCACCCGCAACGATTTGGAATTTCTCAGGACCTAGTTCACGAACAAGAATTGGCTGTAACAGCCCCTTTTCTTTAATAGAAGCTGAAAGCTCATTAAGTGCCTCTTCATCAAAATGCACACGCGGCTGGGCAGCATTTCTTTCAAGGAACTCGATAGGCAAACGGCGACGGCCACTAGGCGCGCCATCAGAACCTGTACCATCCTGAACAGCAGTTTTTTCTGAAACTGTATTTAATGCTGGTCTATCATCTGCCAGAAGTGCTGAAAGCCCTCTTCCCAGCCCTTTACGAGCATTTTTTGCCATTATATA
The DNA here is from genome assembly GCF_024398035.1 of Kordiimonas sp. SCSIO 12603. NCBI lineage: Bacteria > Pseudomonadati > Pseudomonadota > Alphaproteobacteria > Kordiimonadales > Kordiimonadaceae > Kordiimonas > Kordiimonas sp. SCSIO 12603. Next base: position 448,228 of record NZ_CP073748.1, on the reverse strand, counting down.
AACCCTAACTAATTGTTTTTATTTAATTATTTTAAGCAGCTATCTTGCTGCCGCGCCCAAGTACTTCTCGTGCCAATTCAATATAAGCTCGGCTGCCCGTACAGCGATGATCATAAAGAATTGCTGGTTTACCGAAGCTCGGAGCCTCTGAAATTCTTACATTCCGCGGGATCACAGTTTGATAAACCTTATCCCCTAGATATGCACGAACATCTTCTGCCACTTGTTCTGACAAATTATTCCGTTTGTCAAACATCGTGAGTACCACACCATTAATTTCCAGCTCTGGGTTCAAGCTGGCTTTAACTTGCTCAATAGTTTTTAGAAGAAGACTAAGGCCTTCAAGTGCAAAAAACTCACACTGAAGCGGGACAAGCACACTATCTGCTGAAACCAAGGCATTAATGGTGAGAAGCGAGAGAGATGGCGGGCAATCTATGAGAATATAATCATATTCATCATAAGCAGATGCCTTCTCAAATGCTTGTTTTAGGCGGAAATTACGCTGAGGAAGCTCTGCTAGTTCAAGGTCAGCACCAGAAAGATCAACGGTAGAAGGAATAATAGAAAGTCCTGGCACTTCTGTTTCAAGAACAGCATCACCAAGCGGTGCTGCTCCAAGTACGACGTCATACGAAGTAATTTCACGGGCTCCGCGATCAATGCCAAAGCCTGTGCTGGCGTTCCCTTGAGGATCTAAATCCAGAATAAGCACACGCTTTTTCACTGCAGCCATAGCAGTGGCTAAATTAATCGTTGTTGTTGTTTTGCCAACCCCACCCTTTTGGTTAGCAACAGCAATAATATGAGCTTGCCCGTTAGACATTCCAGAAAACTCCCCCGTTTTGCCAATAAAGGCAATTTTTACATACTGTTACAGCTGTTTTATGTTGCTTAGCCTTAAGATGACCCCGCTCGGGTCTGATAGGCTATCAAAGCGGTTGATATCCATCTTCCAATAAGCTTGAGCTTCGGTCAATTCCTCTTCTGCAGTTTCTCCCTTCAGAAGCCACATTTCTACATTTTCTTTGAGGAAAGGTTTTGCCCAATTCATCAGCTGAAGCACACGAGCGCACGCTCTGGAGGTAACAATATCAACCTCAAACGGCTCTAGTTCTTCGATACGAACGTTGTGAATCTGCGCGTTTGCGGATGTTTCACGTGAAACCTGACGCATAAAAATACACTTACGGCCGACAGATTCCACCATATGAGCTTCACCAATTCCCATGCTTGCAAGAACAAGTGCCGGGAAGCCGGCTCCTGAACCAATATCAAGCATTTTGATCTGCTTTTCACCGAATCGCTCCTTAAGAAGTGGTGCCATTTGTGCCGAATCGAGAAAATGACGTCTCCAGATATCGTCGAGAGTACTGTTAGAGACCAGATTTTTAGCTTTCTGCCATTTAACTAATAGGTCACCGTAGACTTTAATTTTATCCAGTGTTTCACGTGAAACATCTAAATCACGCTCAAGATCAGAAAAGCTGTAAGACATAAATTTCTCGATATTACGCAGCAGAACGTTTTTTGATATGACCAAGAAGAAGAGTAAGCGCTGCTGGTGTAACCCCTGCTATACGAGCAGCTGCTCCAAGCGTTGCCGGTCGTGCTTCTTTAAACTTCTCCTGCATCTCATTGGAAAGTCCGGGAATATCGGCGAAATCTAGGTCTTCAGGAATGACCTTTTCTTCATCTTTCCTGAAAGCAGCAATATCCTGTTCCTGGCGCTCGAGGTAACCCTGATACATCGCATCTATTTCGAGTTGTTCTGAAATTTTAGTATCAACAACAGAAAGCTCATCAGGCCAGATATCTTTCAGGCGTGCAAAATTAATTGTGCTAAAACCAAGCAACACCATTCCGTCACGACGAACACCATCTTGCTTAATCTTCAAACCGGCCTTTTCTGCTTCATTCGGCGTAAGGCTCAAAGATTTCAAAATTTCTTTAGCTTCAGCAAGAGCTTGCTTCTTTTTGTTAAAGGATTGCTTACGCTCTTCTTTTACAAGGCCAACCTCTATCCCTTTATCTGTCAGGCGTTGATCAGCATTATCAGCACGAAGAAGAAGGCGGTATTCAGCCCGTGATGTAAACATACGGTAAGGTTCACGCGTTCCCTGAGTTACCAAATCGTCAAGCATTACACCTATATAGGCATCCGCCCGGTCTAATACAAAAGGAGTTTCTTCACCTAAAGCTTTAAGAGCAGCATTTGTGCCGGCCATCAATCCTTGTGCACCTGCCTCTTCATAACCAGTGGTGCCATTGATTTGACCAGCTAGATACAGCTGACTTGCGCGGTGTGTTTCAAGTGTTACTTTAAGTTCGCGCGGATCAATAAAATCATATTCAATAGCGTAACCAGGCTGAATAATCTCTGCATTCTCTAGGCCAGGAATAGAAGCTATTAAATCCTTTTGTACCTCTTCAGGCAAGCTGGTGGAAATACCATTAGGATACACCGTATGGTCATCTAGTCCTTCAGGTTCAAGGAATATCTGGTGGCTATCTTTATCTGCAAAGCGGACGATTTTATCTTCAATAGAAGGGCAATAGCGCGGTCCCTTACTATCAATTTTCCCGCTATACATAGGTGCCCGGTGCAGGTTATCACGGATAATTTTGTGAGTACTAGCCGTGGTACGTGTTAGGTAACAGCTGATCTGCGGCACGGTAACCTTCTCAGTAAGGAAAGAAAACGGCACAGGATCTTCATCACTTGGCTGCTCAATACACTGGTCCCAATCAATAGTACGACCATCAAGACGCGCAGGTGTTCCGGTTTTAAGACGCCCAAGATCAAACCCTATATCCATAAGGGTATCAGAAAGGCCAAGAGCGGGAGCTTCACCCACCCTGCCCGCTGGTGTTGTTTTTTCACCAATATGAATAAGACCACGCAGGAAAGTTCCTGTAGTAATTACAACGGCTTTTGCGGATAGCTTAGTGCCATCCATCAACACCACACCTTCGACAACAGGTTTATCGCCATCACGGTTTACGATCAGGTCTTCAACGCCGCCAGCAACCAATGAAAGATTTTCATAGTCATTCAGAATTGCCTGCATGGCATTGCGGTAAAGCTTGCGGTCAGACTGTGCACGAGGACCTTGCACAGCAGGCCCTTTTTTACGGTTTAGAAGCCGGTACTGAATACCAGCACTATCGGCAACAAGCCCCATCAAACCATCAAGTGCATCAATCTCACGCACCAGATGGCCCTTACCCAAACCACCAATCGCGGGGTTACAAGACATCTCACCAATGGTTTCAAGCTTATGGGTAACCAGCGCAGTTTTAGCACCAACACGCGCAGAGGCAGCTGCTGCTTCACAGCCAGCATGCCCACCACCCACAACAATTACATCAAAATCAGTCATTCAATTCACCAATGGCAAAACATCAAGACGTGCATACGGCACACCAAAACAGGCGCTGGGTATAATAAGAAATAAGGGTTAAGTCAAAGCTAAGCTGCTATGTGCGCTGCGCATGTTTCACGTGAAACATCATTTTCCAATACAAAAATCAGAAAACACAACATCCAGCATATCTTCCACACCAACGCGGCCGGTGATTTTACCAAGTGAACGAGCAGCCATACGAACATCTTCAGCAGCTAAAACTGCGTCCAAACCAGCATTATCCTCGAATCGGTAAAGATGATCTACTGTGTCCTCAAGCGCTTTTCTATGTCGCACTCGCGTAAGGGATGGTAACTCACGGGGAGCCATCGCTTCACTTACAAAATCTTCTACAGTGGACAGAAGCTCATCCAAGCCATGGTTATCTCTCACAGACGCGGTGATAACTTTCATACCGTTTGGTACATCATCATGTTTCACGTGAAACATAGAAACACGATCTGTTTGTGTGATTACAAGAATTGCATCCTCATCAAGCCACTTGGAAGCTGCCTCAGGGATAGTTGGCCACTCATCAGCACGAACAAGAACAAGGCGAAGATCAGCTTCCTCAGCTTTCTTTTCAGCGCGCCTGATACCTTCACGCTCAACATCTCCTTCGCCCTCCCTGAGGCCAGCTGTATCAATCAGCCTTACAGGATAGCCGCCCAGGTCAAGGTTCACTTCAATCACATCTCGTGTGGTGCCCTTCTCATCAGAAACGATGGCAACATCAGATTTAGAAAGCGCGTTCATCAGTGTAGATTTACCAGCATTTGGCTCCCCGAGGATAACAATACGGAAGCCGTCACGGATTGCTTCTGCCCTTTTATTATCTTTCAGGTATCCTTCAATATCATCTCTAAGCGATGTAATATTGGGGAGCACAGCACCGGCCACACCTTCAGGCAAATCTTCATCAGGGAAATCAATATCTGCTTCCAGATGTGCCAAATGGCCAATCAACCTACCCCGCCAATCTTCATAAAGATCCTTTAAAGCACCATCCAACTGTCTTAGTGCTTGTTCTCGCTGCGCTGCTGTTTGCGCATGAATTAGATCATTGAGGCCTTCAGCTTCCGTAAGATCAAGTTTCTCATTTTCGAAAGCACGTTTAGAGAACTCACCAGGTTCCGCCATGCGGAGACTATCAATTTCAGTGAGAGCTTCAAGAACACCTGTGATCACTGAACGCCCACCATGAAGGTGAAGCTCCACTACATCCTCGCCTGTAAAACTGGCGGGCGCAGGGAAAGTGAGCACAAGAGATTTATCAAGCCTTACACCAGTCCGGTGATCTTTAAGCTCACGGAGAGCAGCCATACGGGGCTTTGGAAGATCTTTGCCTGAAAGTATCATAAGGGCTTCTAACGCCTTTGGACCAGATAATCTGATAACAGCAACACCAGCTGTACCAGCACCAGAAGACAAGGCGAAAATCGTATCCATCATCATAAGGCTAAATGCTCTTCACTCAGTTTTTTATTGCAGCAAATCTTTGCGTTCATTAGCAAAAGAAAGCTATAGCCGCTATAGTGAAGTTAAGCGCATTCTTAATGCAAATTTTTCAGGACCATCTTATGTCACAAATTTCCATGCACACCCCTATCATTGATATTACTATCACTGAGCTTGAAGGCAGCATTGTTGCGCTTGATTGGGGATGGAGCCCATTTCAGGAAGAAAATCCCTCCTCGCTTCTTCTGGAAGCTAAACGACAACTAGACCTGTATTTTGACGGTGACCTCACGGAGTTTAACCTGCCACTCAACCCAATGGGTACCAAGCATCAGGAAAAAGTTTGGAAGGCTATGTGTGATATCCCATACGGTGATACCCGCACGTACGGTGATGTAGCAAAAGAGATTGGATCAGCAGCCCAAGCAGTTGGCAGCGCCTGTGGTCGTAACCCTATTCCGATATTGATCCCTTGCCACCGTATTATGGCATCCGCAGGCCGTATGGGCGGATACTCGGGTGACGGTGGTCTATATACCAAAAGAGCTCTCCTGGTACTTGAAGGCGCCTTAACTGTTGAAGAAGGCAAAGCACTTGAAGCCTCTGGCGCGCTTGATGGTTAGGTTATGAAGTACCCTCTTTACCTCATCCCCGGCACAATGTGTGATGAAAGGCTATGGCATAAGCTCACACCTTATCTGAACACATATGAAATTCATCATGCAGTCTATGCAGGCCAAACCAGCATGGATGATATGTTGGCTGCTGTGGTAGAAAACAAACCTGAGAAAAGCCATCTTATAGGCTTCTCTCTTGGTGGCTATCTAGCTATGGAAGCAGCCCTTAAAAATCCTGATAATTTTGAGAGCATTATCATTATTGCGAGCTCACCTTACGGCTTATCTGATGATGAAAAACAGCTACGCAGAGTAAACGCAGAAATGCTTTCACGGATGACCTACAGAGGTATGTCCAGAAAACGTCTGAGCCAGTTTGTTTCTCAAAATAATATGGCTGATAGTTCAGTTACAGATACTATTCTGCAAATGGAAAAAGACCTTGGTCAGAATGAGTTGATCAACCAGCTGATCGCCCCAATTGATCGCAGAAACCTGAAGGAGGGTTTGATAACTATTGGAAAACCAGTTCATTTCATTATGGCGGAAGAAGATGAACTAGTACCAATTAGTGCTATTGAAAAGCTTGCGGAAGCTTATGAACACATCCATCTCCACCAAATGGAAGGCTCAGGGCATATGATTCCACTGGAAATGCCAGAAAAACTAGCTGAAATTATAAATTATATAATAAAATCAGATAGATAGTTTATTTTTACATTCATTTCTTCAAATTTAGTGAGTATTTGTTCCTGAACATTATCAGCGGACATACCATTCATTGCTGTTGCAACCACCGCATCAGCCAAAACAGATGTTTCATACCCATTCTCTATAGCGGCCTCTACAGTTGCACGAACACAGTGCTGGGTATGAACACCCATCACTACCAGCTTTGATATCTGCTTAGCCTTTAAAACCGTATCCAGTTCAGTTTCATAGAAAGCATTACCTGTTGTTTTCTGAATTATGGTTTCCCCACCGGTAGGTTTCACTTCATCCTTGAAATCATGCAGCGGTTGCCCTGCCCGGTATGGAGAAGATGGATCAGATGAACAGTCCTGAATATGAAAAACAGGCCAATTTTCCGATCGCGCCCGATCCAGCATTCTTTTCATTACCTCTTCAGCACCAGGATTATTTCTTTCCCCCCATTTAGGGTGATCCATAGCTTTCTGAACATCAATAATGAGAAGAGCTATTTCCATAGGAAATCACACCATTTCTTTTGCGAAGAAAACTGTATCAACTTCCATTTTAGGAAAGGTCAAAGGAAGCATTTCTTCTGGTATAAGGTTATATCCATTTTTCTCATAGAACCTATGAGCCGCAAGAAATTTATCCGTAGTTCCAAGAAGAATAGTTTGAACTACTCTTTCTGCCGAATACTCTTCTAAAACGTCCAAAAGTTTTTTAGCAATACCATGTTCCTTTCCTCGATAAGTATCCTTAACAAACATTTTTCGGATAGCTACCTGACCTGCTCCAATATCAATTAAAGCAATGGTTCCAACAATAACTTCACCGTGCCTCGCCACCCAGAATTCGCCAATTCCTTTCCGGTAAAAACTTTCAATATCTTTCAGGTCAGGCTGATCATCCAGTGTAATATCAATATTAAATTCGCTGGTTTGAATTTCTAATATAAGTAATTGTATTTGTTCATAATCTGCAATACGAGCTGGCTCAAAAATTATCATTTAAGTTCCCTACAATAAAAAAGGCCCACCATATATGGAGGGCCTTTCTGAAATTTCTAGCGAACAAAAACTTAGTTGTTCATCTGCGAGAAGAAGTCCTCGTTGTTCTTTGAATCTTTCAACTTTCCAAGTAGGAATTCCATCGCATCCACTGTACCCATTGGGGTAAGAATACGGCGTAGTACCCACATTTTTGAAAGTGTTGCTGGATCAACAAGCAGCTCTTCTTTCCGTGTACCGGATTTGAGAATATCAATTGCAGGGAACACGCGCTTATCAGCAACCTTACGGTCAAGCACGATTTCAGAGTTACCCGTGCCTTTGAATTCCTCAAAGATAACCTCATCCATACGGCTACCAGTTTCAATAAGGGCTGTTGCGATAATGGAAAGGGAACCACCTTCCTCAATATTACGGGCAGCACCAAAGAAACGTTTCGGGCGCTGGAGCGCGTTTGCATCCACACCACCTGTTAGTACCTTACCAGATGACGGCACCACAGTGTTATAAGCACGGGCCAGACGGGTGATACTATCCAAGAGGATCACAACATCCTTACCGTGTTCAACAAGGCGTTTTGCTTTTTCAATCACCATTTCAGCAACCTGAACGTGGCGAGATGCAGGCTCATCAAACGTGGAAGAAACTACTTCACCAGCCACAGAACGCTGCATGTCTGTTACTTCTTCAGGACGTTCGTCAATCAGAAGTACAATCACATAACATTCAGGGTGATTTGTTGTAATGCTCTTCGCAATATTTTGCAGAAGAACAGTTTTACCAGTGCGCGGCGGCGCAACAATCAAAGCACGCTGGCCCTTACCAATAGGAGCAACCAGATCAATCACGCGTGGTGATTTATCTTTCACAGTTGGGTTATCTGGATCCAACTTCAGTTTTTCATCTGGGTAAAGCGGTGTCAGGTTATCGAAGTGAACCTTGTGGCGGGTCTTCTCTGGCTCTTCAAAGTTAATCTGTGAAACTTTAAGAAGCGCAAAGTAACGCTCACCATCTTTCGGTGCACGGATCTGGCCTTCAACGGTATCCCCTGTCCGGAGGCCAAAACGGCGAATCTGGCTTGGGCTAACATAAATATCATCCGGGCCTGGAAGATAGTTTGCCTCAGGGCTTCTAAGGAAACCAAAACCATCAGACAGTGTTTCAATAACACCACCACCCATGATTTCTACATCATCTTCAGCAAGGTGCTTGAGGATAGCAAACATCATATCCTGCTTGCGCATGCTGCTCGCATTTTCAACGCCTACTTCTTCTGCAAGCGCTAGAAGATCAGCTGGGGTCTTATTCTTGAGATCCTGTAAGTGCATGGGATCGTCCATATTATTATTTCTATTGTCCGGATTATTATTGGCTTGCGCCATTTTATTGGAAGCTAATGCCAACTTACTAAATACAGGTGTTGGCCTAGGTGGGATTCAAAAAACGCCCCCAGCAGATCACTGGAGACGCAATAAAATTACCATGCACTCACTGAGTGTCAAGCTATTTAGATTTAGAATGGTTTTGCGACAGCGAGGATAACAACCACAATAATGAAGATAGCTGGTACTTCATTTATCTTGCGGTAGAAGCTTTCGCTTTTATCTCGTTCGCCAGCTGCAATTTTCTTGCGCCATTTGGAAAGAACACCGTGAAAACCTGAAAGGATAAACACAAGAAGCAGTTTTGCATGAAGCCAACCACCTGCATCAAAACCAATATTGAAGGCAAGTGTTAGCCCTAGAATCCAGGCAATAGTCATGGCAGGATTAATGATAATCCGCATCAGGCTTTTTTCACGCTCAATCCATTTACCATCTTCTTCACTGCCAACTTCACACTGCATATGATAAGCAAAATACCGAGGTAACATGAACATACCGGCCATCCAAAAGATCACGAAAATTATGTGGCCCGCTTTTACGTAAAAGTAAGCGTCACCCAAAAAACCTGGCTCAACCATCATTTATCTTTCTGTACTTTTCTAATTTTTTTATACGCTACTACTAGGAGCAAACAGGTTGTTAATATAGCCAAAGACCTTCTATATCCGACGCCACCATATGGCGAATAAACTTGAAGAAGGGAAAAAATCAACCCAATGGCAAGACTTCCCCAGAACAACATATTTTTTAGCTGTTTACTCATCGCCTGAAGTTCTTAATAGTTTCAGAAAGCAAGGCTACATTCTCTGGCGGTGTTTCAGGTACAAAACCGTGACCAAGGTTAAAGATGTGCGCGCCGCCCTTCAGGCTTTCCATAATCCGGTTCGCTTCGCTCACCATTAAATCACCGCCTGAAACCACTAGGTGCGGATCCATATTCCCTTGTACACAAACCTTACTTTGAACCTCACTTGCAGCCCACTCAAGCGGCACACCTGTATCAAGGGATACAGCATCTACCCCTGTCTCCTCTACAAAACGTGCTAGAGCAGCGCCTGCAAGCCGTGGGAAGCCGATGATAGGTGTTTCGCTATGCTTCGCCCTAACCTTCTCAACAATGGCCTTGGTGGGCTTTATAATCCATTCATCAAACATTGTTTCAGGGATCGCGGCTGCCCAACTATCAAAAATCTGTACAGCATCCGCGCCGGCTTCAATCTGACGGCAAAGATATTCAGCTGTTGCGTCCACCAGCATATTTAAGATACGGCCAAATAGATCTGGATTGCCGTATCCAAGCTGACGAGCAGCTGCATGGTCTTTACTGCCTTGTCCCGCAATCATGTATGTTGCCACTGTCCAGGGTGCCCCCGCAAAACCAAGAAGCGTTACATTTTCAGGAAGCGCTGAAGAAAGGTTTGAAACTGTTTTATAAACGTTCCCTACTTTATCGTGGAAGTTCGCCATCGATAGTTTTGAGAAAGTTTCTTCTGTTGCTACCGGATCAAGCTTTGGCCCAAACCCAGTCTCAAACCAAACCTGCTGACCTAATCCGTCTGGTACCACAAGTATATCTGCAAAAAGAATTGCACCGTCCATGCCGTAACGCCTGATAGGCTGCAAGGTTACTTCTGTCGCTTTATCGGGGCTATAGCAAAAATCCATGAAAGACGGACAAGTAGAACGCACCTCTCTGTATTCAGGCAAATATCTTCCTGCCTGACGCATGAACCAGAATGGAACTTTTTCACCGGGGTTACCCTTGAGAGTCTCTAGAAGAATTTTAGCCATAATGCTTTTACCTGACAGTTTTATACACGGGACGATCTATAGGGCGACCATACTAATACTTAAATATAAATATAATAGAATCTTGTAGTAGTAGTGAATCCCTGTGAATCATGGGGAAAACTATTTATCCACAAGCTTGTGCACAAACAAGGGTTCTGCGGCATTTTAACAGTGATTCTGTGAGTAAGACTCTGGACTGTGCAGAAAACCTCGCGATTCGAGACTTTGACTCTGTCTGTGGAAACTGGGGATAACCGAAAAAGACTCAGTTTTGGCGACTCAGGTTATTAAACTTTGCACAGGCTTGGGATAAGATTCACTCCTGTGTGAACTCTCTCTATACAAATTGGGGGTAAGTGGCCTAATGTGCTTTTCAACATTTACACCAACAAGTTATCCACAGGTTATTCCCATGAGTCCTCCACTGCCCGGTTTTCAGGAATCTGAGTCAAGCAATGAAGTTCAATTTCATTTGCATCTGGTCTCTGACTCTACAGGTGAAACTCTTGAGGCAATCGTATCAGCAGCTCTTGTTCAGTTCGAAGGAGTGAATGTTCACAAACATTATTGGCCGCTTGTTCGTTCAGCAATGCAAATGTCTCGTTTGATGGAAGATATATGTGAGCAGCCAGGCCTTGTTATGTATACGTTGGTGAACACTGAAATCAGGCAGGTTCTGGAACAGTCCTGCATGGAAAAAAACATACCAGTACTCTCAATCCTTGATCCGGTGATTAATCTACTCGGTTCATATTTCGGGCAACAAGCTTCTCATAAACCGGGGCGTCAACATACGATGGATGCTCACTATTTTCAGCGAATTGATGCTCTTCATTTTACAATGGCTCATGACGATGGTCAGCTTGTTGAAGATGTAAATGAAGCAGATATTATATTGGTAGGTGTATCCCGTTCATCGAAAACACCAACCAGTATTTATCTTGCTAATAAGGGTTATAAAACATTGAATGTTCCGTTTGTGCCCAATTGCCCGATGCCGATGGAACTCGATAACCTCAAAGATAAATTCGTGCTTGGATTAACGACAAGCCCAGAACGCCTTGTTCAAATTAGGACTAATCGTTTGCGCTCTATCAATGAAGATGAGGAAGCGGATTATACAGACCGGGATCAAATTCAGGATGAAATCAAAGAATGCCGCCGTTACTGCACAAAACGTGGCTGGCAAACCATTGATGTAACCCGGCGGTCTATTGAGGAAACAGCAGCTGCAATCCTGAACCGTTATTATCAGTGGTTAGAGAAAAACGGAAAAACACACGCACACGAATTACCGTCTGATCTTAGGTAAGAGTGATGATTGAATTTATTTTAGCCTCAGGCAGTAAAACCAGAGCAAAAATGCTTAAAAGCGCTGGTGTGGATTTTACCGTTCAAACGGCGCCTGTTGATGAAGCTTCTCTGAAAGAAGCGCTGGTTGCCGACGGCGCCGCTCCTCGTCATATTGCAGATGCTCTTGCAGAAATGAAAGCACGGGCAGTTTCTTTCATGTATCCGGAAGCGCTGGTTTTAGGGGCTGATCAGATTTTGGTCAAAGACGGTAAAATATTTTCTAAAGCCTCAAACCAGCAAGAAGCAGAAGCCACATTAAAAGAACTATCAGGCGGTGAACACAGGCTTATCTCAGCAGCGGTTATTTGCCAGAACGGGCAAGCGATCTGGCGTTCGGTTGATCAAGTGAAAATGGATGTGAGGCCATTATCTGATACCTTCATAAAACAGTATCTCAATATATTAGGTGACGATGCTTATTGGTCTGTCGGTTGTTATCAGATTGAAGGTATAGGCGCACAGCTCTTTAACCGGGTGGATGGTGATTATTTCACCGTGCTTGGTATGCCTCTCCTACCTGTTCTTGATTTTCTGCGCCGCTATAATTTGTTGCCGTTCTAAAGAGTATTTCCCATGAAAAAAGCCGCTGTTATCGGATATCCAATTGCTCAGTCTCTATCACCCGTTATTCATAACCACTGGTTTGAACAAAACGGAATTGAAGGTAATTATGAAGCGATTGAAGTGGCTCCAGAAGAATTGGGTATGGCTGTAGAACGCCTTAAAACAGAAGGATATTCGGGCTTTAATGTAACGGTGCCTCATAAAACAGATATCATTAAATATCTGGATAAAGTAGCTCCACTTGCTCGTCAGATGGGTGCTGTGAATACGGTGAAAATATCGGAAGATGGTACATTAAGCGGGTTTAATACGGATGGTATTGGTCTTGTAAAACATCTGAAAGATATTGTGCCTGAATATCCAAAAGATAAACCTGCCCTGATTATTGGTGCAGGTGGTGCAGCTCGCGCAGCGGCACTTGGGCTCGTGAATGAAAATCTGCCTATGGTGATGATCACTAACCGGACACGAGCAAAAGCCGAAGCAATCGCGGGTGATGTTGGTCGTGGCCGTATGACGGTGGTGGATTGGGAAACGCGCGCGCAGGCGGTGGCTGCAGCGGGTCTTATTGTGAATACAACTGTACTCGGTATGGCAGGCCAGCCTGCTCTTGAGTTAAGCCTTGATCATGCAGCCAGTGATACGGCGGTGTATGATATTGTTTATAAGCCACTTGAAACTGAATTACTGAAAGATGCAGGGCAACGTGGCTTGAAAACCGTTGATGGGCTAGGAATGCTTGTGCACCAAGGAGCTGCAGCCTTTAAAATCTGGTTCGGCGTAGAGGTAGGATTTGATGCTGATCTCCGCAAAATCTTGGAGGCAAAAATCACATGATTATTGTGGGTTTAACTGGCTCCATTGGTATGGGAAAATCAGAAACTGCCAAAATGTTTGTAGCTGAAGGGGTGCCCGTATTTGATGCTGATGCGGCAGTTCATAAGCTTCAAAAGAAAGGCGGCAAGGCTTTACCCTATATCGAAAAAGCTTTCCCTGGTTCTGTTGTGGGTGGTGAGCTTGACCGCGCCAGCCTTGGAGCACAGGTGTTTGCTGATCCAGCGAAGAAAAAGGTCCTTGAGAATATCATGCACCCAATGGTGGGCGATGAACGCATTGCCTTTTTTGAAGCCGCAGAAAAAGCAAACGCTGATATTGTGGTCCTTGATGTACCCCTTCTCTTTGAAACGGGTGGTGACAAAGGTTGTCACTATAGTGTGGTAGTATCTGCGCCTGCTGAGGTTCAGCGGGAACGGGTGCTTGCCCGTTCTGGTATGACTGCGGAAAAATTCGAAGATATTCTTAAACGCCAGATGCCAGATGCTGACAAACGCGCGAAGGCAGACTATATCGTTGATACAGATAAAGGGCTTGAGCATGCAAAAGCCCGTGTGAGAGAAATACTCACTACTATAAGGAACAGATAAAACTATGCGTGAGCTTATTTTTGATACAGAGACCACAGGCTTTGACCCACTTTCAGGGGACAGGCTTATTGAAATTGGTCTTGTTGAGATGGTTGATAAAAAGCTCACCGGTAATAATCTGCACCAATATGTAAATCCTGAGCGTGAAGTACCAGAAAGTGCCGTGAAAATTCACGGTCTGACAACCGAATTTCTCAGTGATAAACCCGTATTTACTGAAGTGATGGATGAATTTCTTGAATATGTCGGTGATGATAGTGTGCTCGTGGCGCACAACGCCGAGTTTGATATGAAATTTATCAACTGGGAACTTGAGAACGCTAGCCGCCCTATCATTCACAAAAAGCGCTTTATTGATACACTCGCCATTGCCCGGACCAAATTTCCGGGTTCACCAAACAGCCTTGATGCGCTTTGTAAGCGTTTTGCTATCAACAATACTCACCGTACCCTTCACGGTGCGCTTCTTGATGCTGAAATCCTTGCAGAAGTTTATATTGAGCTGGAAGGTGGCCGCCAAAGCGGGATGGACTTATCTGTTGCTAAATCATCCCGCGCTGTAATCCAGAAAAAAAAGCGTGAAAAGCGTACTTTCCCTGTGAGTGAAGAGGATTTGACAGCGCATGCTGAGTTTATTAAATCTTTAAAAGATCCAATCTGGAATAGTTAGAAACGCAGCAGGTATCTCCCCCTTTTCCTTGCTGCCTATAATCACTGCAGTTCATGTGGTGGGGAATTTGGGCGTTCTTAATGGCGCCAGTAATGGGGAGAAAATCATGATTAAGCATGATGTAATAGCGCAGGATTATATCGCCTATCACGCTGATACCAAACCAAACAAATTGGCAACCATGGATATGGCGAGCGGGCGCCAGTTCACCTATTCTGAAATGAATGTCAGGGTTGGTCAGCTCGCGACCTATCTGAAATCCAGAGGGATTTCTAAAGGTGACCGTGTTGCCTTTTTGGCCCTGAACTCTACCGATATTCTAGATATCCTATTTGCCGCGTGGCGTATTGGTGCCAGCGCTTTGGCCCTGAATTTCCGGCTTACAGCCAGTGAGCTTGAATATATCGTGAACGATGCGGGGCCTGATCTTCTTTTCTATGATCATATGTTTGCTGATGTGGTGGAAGAACTGAAGCCGCTTGTGAATATTAACCACTATGTGGGGATGGACGGCCTTGGTGGTGTTGAGACTGATTTAGAAAAAGCGATTGCATCTTCTGAACCTCTTCTTACACGAGAATATCAAACCTTGGGTGAAGAATGCATGCTTATGTATTCTTCCGGCACTACCGGCAAACCCAAAGGCGTGATTATCACCCACGGTATGATCTTCTATTCTGCTATTAACCTGCTGCAGCGGGCACAGAATACGGCGGAATCTGTCTGGCTTACTGTTATGCCGCTCTTCCATATTGGAGGGCTAAATATTTCCTCGCTCCCTGCCCTTTGGATTGGTGGAACAACACTGGTAATGCGAATGTTTACATCTGATGCCGTGCTTGATGCCATTGATAGTGCGGACCTTGGTATAACCCACACTATTCTCGTGCCAGCCATGCTTAATGACATGCGGTTTAACCCAAAGGCAGAAACCACTGATTTTTCGCGTATGGTGGTATCAATCGCAGGCGGTGCCAGCGTGCCAGGAGAGCTTGTAAAATGGTGGTATAGTAAGGGCTTTGTTATCTGTGATGGCTACGGCATGACAGAATCTGCCGCTTCAAACTGTGTTGCTGAACCATCAGATGTCCCTGAATTTATTGGAACGTCAGGCAAGGGATTGTTTCTTACGGAAATGTGCCTGAAGGACCCGGATGGTAAGGATGTGAAGCAAGGTGAAGTAGGCGAAATCTGGATGCGTGGCCCTACTATCACCCCTGGTTACTGGAACAATGAAGAAGCCAATAAAAGCTCGTTTGTGGATGGTTGGTTCAAATCAGGTGATATTGCACGCCAAGATGAAGGTGGACGGTATATCATCGAAGATCGTTCTAAAGATATGTATATCTCTGGCGGGGAAAATGTATATCCCGCAGAAGTAGAAAGTGTGCTCTTTGGCCTCGAGGCTATCGCAGATGTAGCGGTTATCGGTGTGCCGTCGGACCGCTGGGGTGAAACTGGTTGTGCGGTTGTTGTACTCAAAGACGGTATGAGCTTAGATATTGATGAAGTTCATGCTTACTGTGAAGGTAAGTTGGGTAAATTTAAGTTCCCCAATCACCTTACTTTTATGGAAGAGCTACCTCGTACCACAACGGGTAAAGTGAAAAAGTTTGAGCTTAGGGAAACGATACCTTCTCTATGATCATAAAAAGTGGGTGATTTTTATGGATAGGTAGCGGTTTATCACCGCTACCAAAGATATCTAATGGATAATATTGAAGAAGCGACCGTATGGGATGAAACCTAGGCAACCCACATCTTTACCCTGATCACAGTCATAAAGGCTGAAAGTGGTTATATCAGCTTCGCCAACAATGAATTTCTGGTGGATCGGCCCCATATTTGAAATATTGCGGCTGTCCGAGCTGCCATCCCGGTTATCACCCATCATGAAATAATGGTCTTGAGGCACAACAAAAACTGGGGTGTTATCATAAGGGCCCCTGTCAGTTGCTTCATAAATACGGTGCTTTACACCGCCAGGCAGAATTTCTTCATACTCTTTTACCCTTTTGTCGCTACCCTGATAGTTGGTATAGTTCACATCACGGATAAAGGTACGTTGTACCATCTTTCCATTAATATAAAGGCGGCCTTCCCGCATTTGGATACGGTCACCCGGGAGGCCGATGACACGTTTGATGAAATCATCCCCGCCACGGTGAGGAAGTGTGAAAACAACAACATCACCACGTTCTGGATTTCCTGAAAATACCTTATCTTCTGAGATAAAATCAGGGTCAAAATAATAGCTGTAGCGGTTATAACCGTAAGTAAATTTAGAGACGAAAATCCGATCACCTACCTCAAGGGTTGGTTCCATACTACCGGACGGGATATGGAAGGCACCCCATGCGAAGGTGGTGAAAATAAGGTAAAAAGCAATAATGGAAACGATATCTTTAAGAAGAGCGACTAGCTCATTCTTTTTGGGTTTATCTTCTACTGCTTCTTTTTCTTCTTTTATTTCAACCGGTTTATCGGTCATCTGCCGTCCTTTATTTTCATCCCGCACCTTATTACTTAGTGCATCTTTGTTGGCGAGTGTACTGTGGGCGGTAGTATTTGCAATCACGCATTCATTAAAAACAGAAAACTCCCTGTGAGTGTGCTGCAGCTAATGATGATGAACTGTAAGAGTTGGGCTCAGACTATCAGCGGATAATATTGAAAAAACGTCCATAAGGAATAAAGCCAAGACAACCCACATCTTTACCTTGATCACAATCATAAAGGCTGAAAGTGGTGATATCTGCCTCGCCTACGATAAATTTCGAATGCACAGGCCCCATGCCTGAAATATTGCGGCTGTCCGAGCTGCCATCCCGGTTATCACCCATCATAAAATAATGGTCCTGAGGTACGACAAACACAGGTGTGTTGTCATAGTGGCCGCGATCAGTAGCTTCGTAAATTCGGTGTTTTACGCCGCCTGGCAGTGTTTCTTCATATTCTTTTACCCGCCGGTCATTCCCTTGATAATTGGTGTAGTTTACATCGCGGATAAATGTGCGGTCTACCATCTCACCGTTGATGTAAAGGCGGCCTTCTCGCATTTGGATGCGGTCACCTGGCATGCCAATTACCCGTTTGATGATATGATCATCACTACGGTGCGGTTGAACGAATACGACAATATCACCACGATCAGGGTTGCTGGCAAACAGGCGGTTCTCAGAAATGAAATCCGGGTCCATTGGGAAACTGTAACGGTTATATCCGTAAGCAAACTTTGAAACAAAGATACGGTCACCAACTTCAAGAGTTGGTTCCATACTGCCTGACGGGATATGGAAAGCGCCCCATGCGAAAGTGGTAAAAATGAAATAGAAAGCAACGATTGAAACGATATCTTTAAAAAGAGATCCGGCTTCATTCTTCTTTTCAGGGGCATTTTTTTCTGCCGCTTGAGATACGGTTTCTGTCATTTTTTCCTCAACTGCTGAAGCTGGTAAAGCCAGCTATATATCGTTCTTTATGAGGATCACTAAGTTTCAATTTCATGAAATTCAAGCTTTCCGTGGTTTTTTAGTCTCGAATAATTCAAAAAACTTACATTTTTTATTGGCCTTGAGGCTTGCGGGGCGCTCAGGCCAACCCTATATAGGCTTCGAAAGAGGTTGTTCCTTTGTGCGCACCTCTATTGTTAACAATAATCTAACTAAGCCCTAGAGGCTGCATTCTGGTGCTCCATGAGGCCATTCAGCAGTCGGCTATAACGGGATGAGGTATAAAATGGGTAAAGTAATTGGTATCGATCTGGGTACAACAAACTCCTGTGTATCCATTATGGACGGGTCTAAGCCAAAAGTAGTTGAAAACTCTGAAGGTGCACGTACTACACCTTCTATCGTTGGTTTTACAGATGAAGGCGAGCGCCTCGTTGGTCAGGCAGCTAAACGCCAGGCAGTGACAAATCCGGGTGATACACTCTTCGCTATTAAGCGTCTTATTGGTCGCACTTTTGATGATCCAACAACGCAAAAAGATAAGGACATGGTTCCTTATGAGATCGTTAAAGCTGATAACGGTGACGCGTGGGTAGAAGCAAAAGGCGATAAATTCTCTCCAAGTCAGGTTTCTGCAATGATCCTTCAGAAGATGAAGGAAACAGCAGAGAGCTACCTTGGTGAAGATGTAGATCAGGCTGTTATTACAGTTCCTGCTTACTTCAACGATGCTCAGCGTCAGGCAACAAAAGATGCCGGTAAAATCGCTGGTCTTGAAGTTCTCCGCATTATCAACGAGCCAACAGCAGCTGCGCTTGCTTATGGCCTTGAGAAAGAAGACGGTCACACAATCGCTGTATTTGACCTTGGTGGTGGTACATTCGATGTATCCATCCTTGAAATTGGTGATGGTGTATTCGAAGTAAAATCCACAAATGGTGATACGTTCCTTGGTGGTGAAGATTTCGACATGCGTCTTGTTGAATATCTGGCAGATGAATTCCAGAAGGAAAACACTGTTGATCTTCGCAACGACAAAATGGCACTTCAGCGCCTGAAAGAAGCTGCAGAGAAAGCGAAGATTGAGCTTTCTTCTTCTTCTCAGACAGAAGTGAACCTGCCGTTTATCACAGCTGATGCTTCTGGTCCGAAGCACCTTCAGCTTAAGCTGACACGTGCGAAGCTTGAAAGCCTTGTTGCTGATCTTGTTCAGCGTACACTTGAGCCTTGTAAGAAAGCGCTTAAGGATGCTGGTATTTCAGCAGGCGAGATTAACGATGTTGTTCTCGTTGGTGGTCAGACACGTATGCCTAAAATTCAGGAAGTGGTTAAAGAGTTCTTTGGCCGTGAGCCACACAAAGGTGTGAACCCTGATGAAGTTGTGGCAATGGGTGCTGCTATTCAGGCTGGTGTACTTCAGGGCGATGTGAAAGACGTTCTTCTTCTTGATGTAACACCGCTTTCACTTGGTATTGAAACACTTGGTGGTGTGTTCACTCGTTTGATCGACCGTAACACAACAATTCCAACCAAGAAATCTCAGGTATTCTCAACAGCTGAAGATAACCAGGGTGCTGTAACTATCCGCGTATTCCAGGGTGAGCGCGAGATGGCTGCAGATAACAAAATGCTTGGTCAGTTCGATCTTGTTGGTATTCCACCAGCACCGCGCGGTGTGCCACAGATTGAAGTTGGTTTTGATATTGATGCCAACGGTATCGTGAATGTATCCGCGAAAGATAAAGGTACAGGTAAAGAACAGCAGATCCGTATTCAGGCATCTGGTGGTCTATCTGATGCTGATATCGATGCGATGGTGAAAGATGCTGAAGCAAATGCTGATGCGGATAAAGCCCGCAAGGAAGCTGTAGAAGCGAAAAACCAGGGTGAAGCAATGATTCACTCGGTTGAGAAAAACCTTGCTGAACATGGCGATAAAATTGGCGAAGAAGATAAAAAAGGCATCGAAGCTGCAATTGCTGAACTAAGAACAGCACTTGAAGGTGATGACCTTGAAGACATCAAAGCTAAAACTGAAGCACTTACACAGGCTTCAATGAAGCTTGGTGAAGAAATCTATAAAGCTAGCCAGGCAGATGCTGAAGGTGCGACAGACGCACAACAAGCAGATGCTGCTGCCAAAGCTGCGGAAGCAGACGAAGGTGATGATGTTGTAGACGTTGACTTCGAAGAAGTTGACGAAAACGACAAGAAATAAGGCAGCTGCCTAACGTCAAACATATAGGGAGCTGCCTCCAACACAGGGGGCAGCTCTTTATTTTGACTGGATGTGAAAGCTAAAGGGTAGCTTGATGTCAAAACAAGATTATTACGAGCTTTTAGGTGTTTCAAAAGACGCTGACGAGAACACGCTTAAAAAAGCGTTCCGTAAAGCAGCGATGAAATACCATCCGGATAAAAACCCGGGTGATGCGGAAGCAGAGAAAAAATTCAAAGAGATGGGCGAAGCCTACGACGTACTCAAAGACCCTGAAAAACGGGCTGCGTACGATCGTTACGGGCATGCTGCTTTTGAAAATGGTATGGGCGGTGGTGGCCAGGGTGGCCACGGCGGTGCTGGTTTTGATTTCTCTGATGTATTTGAAGAGTTTTTTGGTGATTTCATGGGCGGTGGTGGCCGCAGGCAGCGTGGTGGTCGTGGTGGCCCGGCGCGCGGCAATGATATGCGCTTCAACATGGAAATCAGCCTTGAGGATGCATTTGGCGGTAAAACAGATAAAATCACCGTACCAACATCTGTTGCCTGTGATCCGTGTGGTGGTTCTGGTGCCGAACCGGGGTCAAGCCCAGAGGTATGTGGTACTTGTGGTGGGCACGGTAAAGTGCGTGCGAACCAGGGTTTCTTTATGGTGGAACGTGCTTGTCATACCTGTCAGGGTACTGGCCGTGTTATCAAGAACCCATGTAAATCATGTCGCGGTGCGGGCCGGGTAAATAAGGAAAAAACCCTTCAGGTGAAAATCCCTAAAGGCGTTGAAGAGGGCACACGTATTCGCCTTGCAGGCGAGGGTGAAGCAGGCCAGCGCGGTGCGCCGGCGGGTGATCTCTATATCTTCCTTTCCATCAAACCGCATCCAATTTTCAAGCGTGATGGTGATTTGCTCTTCTGTCAGGTACCAATTCCGATGTCTACCGCTACACTTGGTGGGCAGATTGAAGTACCAACGATTGAAGGTAAACGTGCTCGGATCAAAATTCCTGAAGGCACACAATCGGGCCGTCAGTTCCGCTTGCGCGGCAAGGGTATGCCTGAGCTAAATGGCGGCTATGTTGGTGATATGATCATCGAAACCAGTGTGGAAACACCAGTGAACCTTACCAAACGTCAGCGTGAGTTGTTGGAAGAGTTTGCCGCAGAAGGTGGAGATAATGTTTCACCACGTTCTGAAGGTTTCTTCTCAAAAGTTAAGGATTTCTGGGAAGACCTGACCGAATAGATTTCGGTACATTTACAGAGATAATAAAAGCGTCAGCTTATCAGCTGGCGCTTTTTTCATGTCCCATACAGCATTCTTCCTGCAAAAAACTGATAAGCCCTTCTAAATGCTCAAAGTTTGGTAGGCAGAAGATTGTGCGGCTTTTCTTGTTTTGAGTGATTAATCCTACCTTTGCCATACGGCTCAGATGATGGGAAAGGGTAGAGTTTGGGATTTCCAGCGCCTTTTGAATATCGCCTACAGGTGCACCCTCATGGCCAGCTTTCACGAGAAAGCGGAAGATTGAAAGTCGGTGTATATTGCCAAGTTCAGCGAGGCTCGCCGCTACATTACTGTCATCCATCATTGTGATCTACTCGATAATATTTCGAAGTTTATGGAAATATAATTGACATAGCTCTTGAAATCAATATAGCTAATCATTATTTCGATATTTCTAGAAATATAGGAGTTTAAAATGTCCCAGCAAATGTATGACGTATTGGACATGTTTTTGTTTCTGGCCGTGGAACTATCAGTTTTGTTTCTTGGTATCAGTATGCTCGTGGGTGTTTTGCAGCGACATATTCCATCTGAACGCATTGAAAGCCTTTTAAGCGGCCATAGCAGGTATGGTTATTTCATTGCGGCAGGTCTCGGTGCTATCACACCCTTCTGTAGTTGCTCGACTATCCCCATGCTCAAAGGTTTGATCCGTGCCAAGGCTGGTTTTGGGCCTATGATGGTATTCCTTTTTGCTTCTCCGCTTCTTAATCCGGTTATTGTTGTACTGCTTGCAGCAACTTTTGGCGCATCTCTCACGCTCACCTATGTGCTTGCGGCGCTTCTTGTGTCTCTATTTGCTGGTTGGCTTCTGGAAGCCTTGAATTTCAGCCGGTTTATTCGCCCGGTAGAAGCAGAGGAGAAAATGGCATGTGGAGCAACAAATTGTGGTGATGCCGTAAAGACCAAAGGCAAGTATGCGGGTGTTTGGAAAGATGCCTGGAAGGATTTTGTTGGGGTTTTGCCGTATCTTCTAACAGGTATTGCGATAGGTAGTGTGATTTACGGGTATATGCCAACAGAGCTTGTAAGCAAGTATGCCAGCGCTGATAACCCGCTCGCTATTCCGGTTGCCGCTGTTATCGGTGTACCGCTTTATATTCGGGCTGAAGCGGTAATTCCTCTTGCTGGTGCGCTACTTTCAAAAGGGGTAGGTGCTGGCACCATTCTGTCACTTATTATCGGGAGTGCTGGTGCAAGTTTGACTGAACTCATTCTTCTCAGG
Organism: Kordiimonas sp. SCSIO 12603; assembly: GCF_024398035.1. Taxonomy (NCBI): domain Bacteria; kingdom Pseudomonadati; phylum Pseudomonadota; class Alphaproteobacteria; order Kordiimonadales; family Kordiimonadaceae; genus Kordiimonas; species Kordiimonas sp. SCSIO 12603. Next base: position 425,682 of record NZ_CP073748.1, on the reverse strand, counting down.
TCGCTTTTCACCTCCAAGCTGCTGATAGCTTTTGTAACAGTGATCTTTTCAATGGCGATAATAGCAGGCTATGCAGCTTTTCTATTCTTTTGAAAATAAAAGAAAAGGCGCCTCAGGGCGCCTTCCTTTAACTGCTGATATAGCGAAGTACCATGATCTCAAGCTCATCAACCAGTTTCTGAGCGTCTTCTTCAGTTTCCTGTTCAATAGCAATATCAATAATCATGGATATCACCGTGGTACAAAGTTTGAGGATGGTATTATACCTGTCTGCAGGGAAATTAATACCTGTCGCGCTAAAGGCGAGTTGCATTAATTCCGTTACATCGCTTTCTTCGCTTGGCGTTACATCATAAAAACCAAGTTTAGCGTTCGCCCACCGGGTAAGCGCTCGGTAGGATGGGTGATTCCAGGCTTGTTTCCAGAAAGTTTGCAGCAGTGAATTTACGATTTCTGCAAGATCAGCATCAGAAGATAAGTCTTTTACTGTATCTTCAATAACAAGACGAACATCATTGAAGGCTTGTGTGTAGAGGGTGCTGAGAATTTCTTCCTTGTCTTCGAAATATTGGTAAACGGAACCAACAGGAATACCTGCTTTTTTTGAAATAGCCGTAGTGGTAACGCCTTCAACACCGTGAAGAAGAAGCAGGTCCTGTGTTACCTGCAAAATAGTTTGTACCCGTGCTTTTGCACGCGCCTGCTTTGGTAATTTTTTCATATTTACACCAGCTGTACGCTGTCTCCCCCCTTACTGCAAACCATGAAGTGCCATAAGGGCCGTCTGATTGCAAATAAAGAAAAGTGAAATTGTTTCATATTTTGTTGACACTACAGGTGTTTTTATGCACCCTAATATAGGCGGAATGGAACGTGCTGGAAGTTGGGGCTTCCAGACAAGGGGAAGAATAATGAACAAACTATTTAAGGTAGCGGCTGCCAGTATGCTTCTTATGGCAACAAGCCCTTATGCCTATGCTCAAGAGATAATTCAAATTGAAGCGGGTGAAAATATTCAGGAAAGCTTGCAGGAAGCGCTTATTCTCGCGGAGCCTGGTTCAACAATAGAACTGCCCGCGGGTAAATTCAGCTTCACTGGTGCTTTATCACTTGATGTACCTAACATTACGCTGCGCGGTGCGGGTATGGATAAAACTATCCTTTCCTTTGCGGAGCAAAAAACAGGTTCTGAGGGTTTGTTGATCACCTCAGATAATGTCTGGATTGAAGGGCTGGCGATTGAAGATACCCCGGGTGACGGCATTAAAGCCAAAGGCGTGGACACAATTTCCTTTATCAATGTGCGGGTTGAGTGGACAGGGGGCCCAAAAGCTGAAAACGGGTCTTATGGCCTTTATCCAGTTGAATCAAAAAATGTGCTTATCGATGGCAATGTAGTGATCGGCGCGTCTGACGCAGGCATCTATGTAGGGCAAAGCCAGAATATCATCGTGCGCAACAGCCGTGCGGAATATAATGTGGCGGGTATTGAAATCGAAAACTGCTATTTCGCTGATGTGTACGATAATGTAGCCACCCATAATACTGGCGGCATCCTGATTTTCGATATGCCTAACCTGCCTCAAAAAGGCGGCCATTCTATTCGCGTTTACAATAATAAAGCAGTGAATAATGATACAGCAAATTTCGCACCTCCCGGTAACATTGTTGGTACAGTTCCAATGGGTACAGGCATTATGGTGATGTCGAACCGGGATGTTGAAGTGTTTGGTAATGAAATGGCTGAAAATGCATCGGTGAATATGCTGATTGCCGCTTACCCGCGTGAATATAATGATCCTGAATTTAATCCGTTGCCGCGTAATATTTACGTGCATGACAACACATACGGTCGTGGTGGTTGGGCACCAGATGGTGTAGCGAAGGAAATGATTGAGCCGAAAACGGGCCTTCCAATCCCAGACATTGTTTGGGACGGTGCTGTTGGTGGTGTTTGGGCAGCCTTCTTTGGACCGGATGATGAAGATGCTATCCATATCAAGGAAAAAGATGGGACCACCTTCGCTAACCTTGATTTTGTCTACGATATGATTGTGCCGTGGAATGCTGGTATTGACCGGGATATTGAAGATTATAATGGTTCAATCCCACCGCGAGATCCTATTGTGTTGCCGCAAGATAAGGCTGGGAAGTAAACATGGTGGTTGCTGTGCGCTTTTTTGTTTTCCTGAGTATGATTGCTGCCTTCTTTGCAGAGCAAGCAGGGGCAGAGGTTAATGATGCAGCGCTGATGAAAAAGCGCCCGGCAAAATTGCTTTCTGATTATGGGTTGTTTTCTGATGTCTCGGCTCATACGCCTGCTGATGGTGTGTTGCCTTACAGTATGAAAATGCCGCTGTTTACAGATTACGCCCATAAATACCGTTTCGTTTATATACCTGAAGGTATGTCAGCCACATATTCAGAACATGAAGTGATGGAATTCCCTGTTGGAACCACGCTTATTAAAACCTTTGCGTATCCAGCTGATTTCAGAAAACCAGGTGAAAATATTCGGCGTATTGAAACCCGGCTTTTGATCCGTCAGGAAGCAGGGTGGAATGCGTGGGCTTATGTCTGGAATGAGGATCAAAGCGACGCCGTTCTCAAAGTAGCGGGTAAAACACTGCCGGTAAGCTGGATTGATGAAACAGGTGAAAGCCGCTCTATTGATTATGTTGTGCCAAACAAAAACCAGTGTAAAGGCTGTCATACCCTTGGGCGAGAATTCACCCCTATTGGCCCCAAAGCCAGATATCTGAACTTTAGTTATGAATATGACGACGAAAAGAAAAACCAGATCACAAAATGGGTTGAAACTGGTAAACTTAGCGGTGCACCAACACCTGATAAAGCGCCTACGGTTCCAGAGTTTGATGATTTAACGGCAAGCCTGGATCGCCGTGCCAGAGCTTATCTGGATATCAACTGTGCCCATTGTCACCGAAGTGAAGGGCCAGCTTCTACATCAGGTTTGTTTTTAACGTACGGAGAAACAAATAAAGTTACATGGGGGTATAAAAAAACGCCCGTTGCTGCAGGCAGAGGATCAGGCGGATTTTCTGTTGATATCGAACCTGGGCAGCCAGAAAAATCGATTTTACTGTACCGGGTAAATTCTGTGGATCCTGGCGTAATGATGCCAGAGGTTGGCAGAACGACAATCCACACTGAGGGGGTGGACTTACTTAAAGAATGGATCAAGAAGCTTGAATAAAAGGATGCTGTAAAAGTTTAAAAGGTTGCTGCAAGCTCGCCTCAAAAATGGGGCGGGCTATGATTGTTTTTGGGGAAGAAAGCAAATTCGTAGCAACCATTACTACCGGGAAGAAATATCATAGGAGGGGGTTATGAGTTTAAACCGTGCTGTATTATTAGCCGGAGTGAGCGTATCCGCTTTAGCTGGAGCTGTAGGGGCTCAGGCACAGGATACAAGTGATGGTGGGGCCCTGCAACTTGAAGAAATTACGGTAACTGCGCAAAAAAGGGCGCAGAACCAGCAGGATGTCCCTATTTCTATTAATGCGTTTTCTGCAAACTTTCTGCAGACAATTGCCGCGGAAAACCTGACAGATATCAGTACTTACACACCGGGTCTTGAAATCTCAGGGGTTACCCAGCCAAATTTCAGAATTCGCGGTGTTGAAACCAGTGATTTTGGTGTGGGGACTGACCCTGCGGTAGGTATTTTCATTGATGGTGTTTATGCGTCGCGTTCCGGTGCTGGGGTTATTTTCTTTAGTGATATTGAACGGATCGAGGTTCTTAAAGGGCCGCAAGGTACGCTTTTTGGCCGGAACACAGCAGCAGGGGCAGTTTCCATCATCACCCAGAAGCCAGACCTTGAAGAATTTAGTGCCCGTGTAAGAGCCAGATACGGCAAATATGATAAAAAGCTGATAGACGGAATGATTAATATCCCGTTCTCAGAAACTGTTGCTCTCAGGGCAAACCTGCTTGTGAACAAGCAGAATGGGTATGAGGATGATGCCCTTACAGGGGAAGATTACGGCAGGCAGGATAATGTGACAGGCCGCGTACAGCTTCGCTGGGAGCCAAGCGAGAGAACGGCCTTCAATCTTGCTTATGAATTTGATCATACTGATCAGGATGAAGAACGACCAATTGTTGGTGTGGCAAACGGCCAGTATAGAACAGCGCCAGATGCTTCTGAGTTGAATGATCTTCCGGGGCATGTAGATTTCCTCCATGCCGTGCTTGGTGCGCCCCAGGGCCTAACGCGTGAGCAGTTTGGGGCACTGCCGATCAATACGGTTACAGATATTCCGCTTGCAGCTTTTTATGCAAATTTTGCTGCGGCCGGTTACGTGCCGCCATCAGGAAACCCGGATTGGACTTTTTTCCGGTCTGGCAACAGTGTGGGCGGTGCTGATCCGTTTGGGCCGTTATCATCCGATATTGCAAATGGGGAAGAACGCCGGAACTTGGACGGTATTACCCTTACAGTTACGCATGAGCTTGATTGGGCGACATTCACGTCAATTTCTGCTTATAAAGCCTTTAATACCAATAATTTGCAGGATGAAGATGGTACTGCGGATGTAAATTTTTATTTTGATACAGATAATGTTGAAAGCAACAAGCATTTCTATCAAGAACTGCGTCTGAACGGAGTAACAGACAGGCTTACATGGACCGCGGGTGCCAGCTATTATTGGGAGAATGCCAAACAGCGCTCTGAAACCCATGCTACGCTCGATTCAATCGATACGCTTCTCTATAATGTGGGGGCTACACCGGGTATTCTGGCGCAGTCCTTTAATCCAGCAGACGGTATCAACGCCTGCGAAAGTATCTTCCTTGATAGTTTCAGTGGTTTTATCAGCTTTAACAACCTGCCGCTTAACTGTGTGGACCCCAGTCTGCCAGCCTTATCACTTGAGGCGATTTCCAATTTAGCGCTTACATCACTCAGCGGGCGGCTTTGGGAAGAAACCATGTTTGGTGAAGGTACATTCAATGCCTTTGCCGCGTTTGCAGATGTAACCTATGCGGTGACAGACCACTTGAATATTAATGCAGGCCTTCGCTACACCCACGATAAGAAATCATGGGAATGGTTCAATGATACGCGCACGATTGAGGGCAGAGAAAGGCTTGAAATCCCGGGTATTGGTAACCTTGCAGATATTATGCAGGGTATCCTTGCGAATGTTACAGGCGGCAGTGGTGATTTTGTCTTTGATGTTGGGGGCCTTGAAGGCATAGCGTTTGAGCGCAAAGACAGTTGGAATAATTTTAGTCCAAGGATCGCGGTAGATTATAAAATCACTGATGATGCGCTTATTTATGCATCCTGGGCGCGGGGGTATAAGGCTGGTGGTTTCAATACTGTGCAGATCAACAGCTTCTTCGATAATGAAACTGTGTGGAACATTGAAACCGGCTTTAAATCCCAGTGGTTTGAAGACAGCCTCCGGTTCAATATGTCCTTCTGGAAATATAAATATAACGATCGTCAGTCGATCAGGCTTCTTGAGGTAGATAGCAGCAGCGTTCCGCAGTATCTCACCCAAACAGAAGACATTTCCGGTAAAGGCATTGATCTAGAGCTTCTATGGGCACCAACCGGGAACCTGCGTTTCTTTGCTAACGGCGGCTATCAGGATATTACCTGTTCGGAAAACTGTGGCCGTTCCGCGGTGGGAGATCCAACGGGAGAACCTAAATACCGGATAAGTTTTGGTGGTGATTATATTTATCCACTTGGGGACAGTGGTTCACTTAATTTCCATGCTGATCATAGCTACACAAGCGCTCGCCGCGAAAATGGCGAATGCCGGGCCGTAAACACATGTGGTATCGTTTCCGTTGGAAATGTGATCTGGGAAACAGGGCTTGCCCAGCATTTCACCAATGTTCGTGTGGGATGGACCAATGCGGATGAAGATATCAGCTTCTCTTTCTTTGCGCGTAATATCTTTAATAATCGCTATGCGGGCGGTGCTGGAGGCCTAACCCGTGATACCTTTGGTACGCCTGTATCAAGGCTTACAGAACCAACCACATGGGGCTTTGATCTGATTTTCAATTTCTAGGCTAAAGCACTCCATTAGAAAAATTGATGAGGCTGGTTCTTCGCCAGCCTTTTCTTTTGGGCAAATGTCATGGTAGGCAGAAGGCAGACAGATTAAAGGGATGCATCATGCTGAAAGTTGGAATCATTGGCGGTTTGGGCCGAATGGGACAGGCAATTGCCGCTGTGCTTATTGGAAACAAAGAGGCAGAAATAACCGCAGTTTCTGAAATGGCGAGCCATAGCAAAATTGGCACTGAAGTATACGGTGTTACCCTATCAGATAATACGGCCAGTGTATTTGCATCCTCTGATGTTGTGATTGATTTCACGCCGCCCGGTAACACAGCAAAGCACGCTAAAATGGCGGCAGACACCGGTGTTGCTTTTGTGGTTGGAACAACAGGCCTTACAGAAGAAGACCATGCCGCTCTTGATGCGGCAGGCGAAAAAGCGGTGATTATTCAGGCTGGAAACTATTCTTTAGGGGTGAACCTGCTTATGGGGCTAACCCGTCAGGCTGCAGCAAAACTGGGCACTGATTGGGATATCGAAGTGGTGGAAATGCACCATAAGCACAAAGTAGATGCACCTTCAGGCACAGCGCTTATGCTTGGGGAAGCGGCAGCAGAGGGGCGCGGTAAGCCACTTTCTGATCTGCGCGCTGATGTACGTGACGGCATGACAGGAGAGCGTGAAGAAGGCTCAATCGGGTTCGCGACTCTTCGTGGTGGTTCTGTAATTGGTGAGCATGATGTTATTTTCGCAAGTGGTAGCGAACGTATCACGCTCTCTCACAAAGCAGAAAACAGAACTCTCTTTGCTGACGGTGCTGTGCGTGCAGCCCTTTGGACAAAAGGCCAAAACTATGGCAGATATTCCATGATGGATGTTCTGGGGCTTTAGGGGGAAGAAAATGGAACTCGCACTTAATTCATTACTGGACGGCCTGCCGTTTTTTTTGATCCATTCCGGTACAACGCTTTTGATGCTGATCATGGGTATGTTTATCTATACTCGCATTACCAATCATGATGAGATTTCCTTGATCAAAGAAGGGAATATTGCAGCAGCCCTTTCTTTTTCTGGGGCTACAATCGGCCTTGCACTGCCGCTGGCTTTCTCACTCGCAGCTTCTGTTTCCCTTTGGGATATTGTCTTCTGGGGGATTATTGCGCTTATCCTCCAACTTGTTGCGTTTCGTATCGTAGATATGTTTGTGAAAGACCTTTCAAAACGAATTGAAGCTGGTGAACTGGGTGCGTCGATCTGCCTTATCAGCGTGAAGCTTTCTACGGCCTTTATTAATTCGGCAGCAATCAGCGGGTAGAGACAGGCTCTCATGCGGCGTAAGTTTGAATTAGCGATCTATTTCGTTGTTATTGTCTTCTTTATTTTCCGTTATGCGGGAAGTGAGGGGGGTATTGAACGTCGCCCTGAGTTTGACCCTAAGCCAGTTATAGAGCCCCGGCCTGATTATGGTTCCAAGCCAGCGGTAAACCTTCCGCTTCCAACAGATGTGGCGAGCGCAGTTCAGGTTGAGCTTGAGGAAAAAACAACAAACGGCGTTGGTACCGCGTTTGCAGTAGACGGAAACGGTACCTATGTAACAGCCCGACATGTGGTGGACGGCTGTGCAGGGGTGTTTTTCATTGATGAAAAAAACAGGCTTTATCCCGTAAAATCAGCATTTAGCCTGAAAACCAGAGATTTCGCGATTATTAAAGCTGTGAAGGGCCCAGCAGTTCATTTTGATCTCACAGACAGTGTACCAAAACGCGGGCAGGAAGGCTTTATGATGGGCTATCCGCAAGGGAAACCCGCAGATGTACGCGCAGCGGTTATCGGCACTACTGTAATGCGCTCATCAGGGCGTTACCGTATGCGAGAGCCTGTTGTAGCATGGGTTGAACGCGACAGGCGCCCGGGCTTTAGTGGATCGCTCGGTGGTATTTCTGGCGGCCCGGTTTTCAATGAAGATGGTGTAGTGATCGGTACTGTTGTGGCAGGCTCTCCGCGTAGGGGCCGTGTTTATACGACCAACCCTCATGTTTTTGAAGAAACAGACCTGCTTGATGAAAGCCACAGAGGCAGAATTGCCAAGTTTGAAGAAGGTATATCATATTCAAACTATGATCTTATTGGCCGGAGGCTTCGGGCAGGAAGGCTTATTTCTCAGGTGTACTGCCGGGCTGGTTAGGGCTGCGATTTTTCCAGATGTATAGCTCTGTCTCCAGCTTTTCCTTCAGCTTTCGCTTTTCACCCGGTAACAGGAAACTGCCGATCACCACAGTTTGCTGATGTAAGCTGAGGCTAAGCTCATTCCTGTAGCGGTCAATTTTCCTGATATTCACTTTGGTCCAGTAGGGTTCAAACTGCCAGCTTTCCATCTTCCCGTTTGCGGCATAGCGCTCAACAATCAGCGAAGCTTCTGTCAGTTTGATTACTTCTCTTACGCGGGCACGGCGGTAATTCAGGTAGAAAGCAAACCACAAGGCCAGAAGGTCAAGCACCAGAAAAATCACAACAGGCCAGGCGCCAACGATATAGAACCGGATACTGCCGAGAATACACAAAACCATCAATATCCTGAGCAATATGGAAAAATGCTCAGGCTTTAAAGAACGGTGCGGATAAAGCACCAGATCAAGCTGGGTATCTGTACCTAATGCGCTCACAACTGCTTCCCTTGATAGCGCGTTATACGAGCACGGGGTAGCGTTTGGATTAAAGCGCTTTTTCGCCTCGTAGCAGTTTTGGTAGATCACCCACTGTACCACGGGCATGGGACATGAAGAAATTCTTCAGCGGCACTATTTTATCAACGGCTGCCATACCGAGATCTCTCGCGAGCATTAGTGGTTCGATATCGTTAGAGAACAGGCGGTTGAAAATATCCGTGATGGCATAGATAGAGGCGTTATCTGTGGTGCGCCACTGTGCGTAGCGGTTGAGCACTTGTGTCGAGCCAATATCAAGGCCAACTTTTCTGGCGTCAACGAGCACTTCAATAAGAGCTGCCACATCCTTAAGGCCCAGGTTAAGCCCTTGGCCAGATATTGGGTGGATACCGTGGGCAGCATCACCAAGAAGCGCGAGCCGTTCAGCCACATAATCATGTGCATACTGAAGAGAAATAGGGTAAGCCCAGCGGCCACCAATAATTTTTACGTCACCAAGGAAATCACCAACCCGGCGCTGTACTTCCGATTGGAAGGCGCGGTCTGAAAGGCTCATGATTGTTTCTGTCAGGTGGCTCTTTTCAGTCCATACAAGAGAAGAACGGTTGCCGGTAAGCGGCAGGATCGCAAATGGACCAGAAGGTAAGAAGCGTTCGTGGGCAATACCGCAGTGGCCGAATTCATGTTCTATAGAACATACAATACCGTGCTGTTTGTAATCGATCTTGGATGTTGGAATGCCAGCATGCGCGCGTACCATACTGCCGCGACCATCAATCCCGAGCAGCAGTTTTGAAGTGATTACACGGCCATCTTCCAGATTGACTGTGGCAGATGCTTTATCTCGTTTTATATCAGCTACTTTTGTTGGCGCCAGAAAGGTAAGGTTATCAAGCTCTTTCATACGCTCGAAAAGGGCGATTTGGGTATGGCGGTTTTCAACCAGATGACCAAGAGGGCCGTCGCCCAGTGTTTCATTATCAAAATGCAGATGTAGAAGGGACGGTCCGTCAGATACTCTGATCTCAAGGATCGGCTGTGCATACGGCTCCATATACTGCCAAACGCCAATAGCTTCAAAAAGCTGGCAGGAAGCAAAAGCAAGCGCGCTTGAACGGCCATCATAAGAAACATCCGTAAGGGCTTCTTGGGCTGCTCTATCAACAACGGTTACATCAAAGCCGTGATCAGCCAAGCCGATCGCTGCCGTAAGGCCAGCTAAACCGCCGCCAATGATGGTGATATCACTTGTAAGTTCTGTTGTTTCAGCCATTCTATTGCCACCTGAAAAATACTGTCTGTTTGGTCTAAGCCTATTCCCTCTAGCTGTCCAGAGGCAGGTTGCCGCAGAGAGCGATTATAGCAGAAAAAGCCCGCCACTTTATCGCCGCTCTTGTCCCCTAGCATGTTTACGCACTAAAGTACTGATTGGATAAACAAAACATTCTTCACTCGGGGAAGGGAGCATCACTGGTGGCAGCACGGAAAAAGCCAGCGGCAGGCGCTGCGGCAAAAGCGAAAAAGGCACCGAAAAAAGCGGTAGTGGCCAAAAAGGACAAAGCGCCTTTATTGCCCCCAGCCTTTATGCTGTTTCTAAAAAGTAGCAGTTGGCGGCTGTTTGGTGCGGCGCTGTTCCTCATTGGAGTGGCAATTGTTTTGTCGCTAGCGACCTATAATCCAAGTGATCCAAGCATTAATAATCAGACATCAGCAGAAATTACCAACCTCCTTGGAAGTGTTGGGGCCAATATCGCTGATGTGTTAATGCAAACGCTGGCACTTATCAGCTATATGCTTGTCCTTCCTTTCCTTGTATGGGGCATCAAAGTGATGCGCCTTCGTTGGCTGCCTATGTTCGCCCTGAACATTGCGATGGTGCCGATTGCGCTTGTTCTATTCGCAATTGCAGCGAGCCCTGTGGCGCCTGATCCCTCATTTACTATTCAAACAGGGTATGGCGGTTCACTTGGGCAGCAGTTCTATCAGCTTCTGAATGAAATGTTTGATGGCGTCATAGTGATCCCGGTGTGGGTATATGGTGTTGTTTTCACTATTATTGGCCTGCCAGTTTATGCCTTCTCGCTAGGCCTTAACAAAGGCGAATGGGTTGCCGTTGGGCGGACTATTAAAAACACCAGCGTTTGGATTGGTTCCAATATCTGGGCAGGTTTACGTGCTATTGGCCGCGGACTGGCACTTACGGCACGTGTGATGTTCCGTAAGAGTGATACTGCCGAAGATACATACGAAGAATATGAACGGATAGAGCCTGCAGCCACGCGCACAGAACGTAAGAAACGTGAAAAAGAGGTGGCAACACCAAAAGCCGAGAAGCGGGTAAAAGCACCAGCTGAGCCGAAGCGAGGCAGGCGAGAAGCCCGTGAAGCACAGGTAACCCTTGATTTCGGCGATACAGGTGACTTTATGCTCCCTGCTCTTGATCTTCTTGCGCCTTCACCGCCGCCTGAGAAATTGAACCGTATGAGCGCGGATGCGCTTGAGCAAAATGCCCGTATGCTTGAAGGTGTGTTGGAAGACTTTGGTGTTCAGGGTGAAATTCAGGATGTGCGCCCAGGCCCTGTGGTAACGCTTTATGAGCTTGAACCAGCACGCGGTGTGAAATCTGCCCGCGTGATTGGTCTTGCGGACGATATTGCCCGCTCTATGAGCGCTATTTCCGCTCGTGTGGCGGTGGTGCCGGGCCGTAATGCCATTGGTATCGAACTCCCGAATGTGGACAGGCAAACAGTATTCCTCAGAGAGCTTCTAGCCTCCAAAGATTATGAAGCCACTAAAGCCCGTCTTCCTGTGGTGCTAGGTAAAGATATTGGCGGTGCGCCTGTGGTGGCAGATCTTGTTTCCATGCCTCACTTGCTTGTTGCGGGTACAACAGGTTCCGGTAAATCGGTTGGTATCAACACCATGATCCTGTCGCTTCTTTACCGTCACAGCCCTGAAACGCTCCGTTTCATCATGGTTGACCCGAAAATGCTGGAACTTTCCGTCTATGACGGTATCCCGCATCTATTGACACCTGTTGTAACAGAACCGAAGAAAGCGGTTGTTGCGCTTAAATGGGCGGTGCGGGAAATGGAAGAACGCTACCGCAATATGTCCAAGCTTGGTGTGCGGAACTTGGCAGCGTTTAACAAACGTATTCAGGAAGCCAAAGAAAACGGTGAAGTACTGGCGCGTGAAGTACAAACAGGTTTTGATAAAGAAACCGGCCAACCAATTATGGAAAGCCAGGAGTTTGATTTCGAGCCACTACCATTTATCGTAATCGTGATTGATGAGATGGCTGATCTGATGCTTGTGGCGGGTAAGGATGTGGAAGCTACCGTGCAGCGCCTTGCCCAGATGGCTCGTGCTGCTGGTATTCATGTTGTGATGGCAACCCAGCGCCCTAGCGTGGACGTAATCACCGGTACCATTAAGGCCAATTTCCCAACCCGGATCAGTTTCCAGGTTACTTCGAAGATCGATAGCCGAACTATCCTTGGTGAACAGGGGGCTGAACAGCTTCTCGGTATGGGTGATATGCTCTTTATGGCGGGCGGTGGCCGTATCCAGCGTGTGCATGGTGCCTTTGTTTCTGACAGTGAAGTAGAAGATATTGTAAATCACCTGAAGAAGCAGGGCGCGCCTGAATATCTGGATAGCGTGACAGAAGAACCTGAAGAAGGTTTTGACAGCCCGTTCATCCCAGGTCCAGCTCAGTCAGACGAAGATAAAGCCAACAGCCTTTATGATCAGGCCGTGAATATTGTACTTAGGGACCGCAGGGCTTCCACAAGTTATATTCAGCGCCGCCTGAAAATTGGCTATAATAAAGCCGCAACGCTTATTGAAGAAATGGAAGAACAAGGTGTTATCAGTGCACCAAACCATAAGGGGCAGCGGGAAATTCTTGTGCCTGAGCGTGAAGAAGAATTTGGCGGCTAAAAAGAAGAACGACACGAAGGATAAGCTAATGCTGAAAGCATTGATGTTTGGAGTTATTGCACTGTCTGCTGTGCCCGCCGCGGCGCAGCACAACAGCTTGCCGCCACTTAAGGAAGAAACGGTGGTGGAAGCCCCGACCCTTAAGGCGCTTAAGCTTGTGCAAACCTTTATGGATGAGGTGAAGAGCCTGAAAGCGCATTTTGTACAAATGGCACCGGGTGGTAACCGTTCAGAAGGTACACTTTATATGGCGCGGCCCGGTAAAGTACGTTTCGATTATGATGGTGATATCCCGTTTCTTGTAGTGGCTGATGGTAAAACCGTAAATTTCATTGATTATGAGATTGGGCAGGTAACCAAATGGCCCGTGAAAGATACACCGCTTAGAGCCCTTCTTGGGGACTCCACTGATCTTGCCTCTATCAACGCCCATATTGAATATGAACCATCTGGTATTGAAGGCCTTGTGGCACTTACTGCCCAAGATCCTGATAAGCCGGAGATAGGGCGTATCACCGTATATTTTGAAGAAGCGGATGTGCCGGGAGGTTTGAAGCTTCTTAGTTGGGGTGTGGTGGATGCTCAAGGCCAACTTACCACTGTTGAGCTATCAAAACAGGAAGCCAATCTACCGATCGCTGATAAGCGCTGGAGTTTTGATGATCCACGGGGCGTAAACAAACGCCGTAGAAATCGTAGATAGGGTGTGTTCTAGAGAGAACAGTGTTCAGAGCTTTTGGGTAAAACGCCTTGGGCTGCAATAACCCAAGCCAATTTTATCTCGGTGCTTACGCGCAGTTTTTCCGCGGCATTTTGAAGTTGTTTACAGCTAATGTCGCCGTCTTTTAGAGCAATTAGAAATTCCTGAGTGATAACATCAATTTGTGGACGGATATCTTTGCCGAGATCAGGGGCGGTTTCAAACTTGATGTTGTTCTCAGCCCATCCTTTTATATAGGATGTTTGCAGTTGTTTAGCGGCTGTAATTTGAGCTTTCAAAGCTCGGCTTGCTCGCTCCTGAGGGATACCCACAGTCTTTGCTTTTTCCATAATGCGTTTGAAAATAATGGCTTCCCGTTTCTTATCTTCAACAGGCAGTTTATTAACATATTTATACTGCGCGACGGCTTTCATTAAATTCAAGCGCTTGGATATTATGTCCGGCATTACTTCGCCGGAAGCATAGGCATGAGCAGTAGCGGCAACCACTAGAATACTAAGGAATGCTGTAACCTTTTTAAGAAACATAATTTATCCAGTCGTTATAGAAATGGAATTGAATTTCCTGTTGGGAAAATCATATGAGCAACAAGAATGATTTATAGAAATTATTCTACAATAAAATACAAATTAGGTTACAAACAACAGATATAGTCTGACCGATATATAGGATTGTTCATTGCAAGATATTGATAGCGACATTGACGAGTTATTTGAAGATTTCCCAAGTCTGAAATCTGTCGCCCCTTTCATTGAAGTAGCCCAGAATGTGCGCTGGTTCAGAAGCGTTGGTGATCCGCCAAGCGATTATTCCCGCCAGATTTCCCGTGATTATGCAGATTTACTCGGTTTTCCGGAAGCTGATCCTGTGTTTCTGCCTGAATGGGAAGATGCAGCTGCTGCCGCTGAAAACCCAGAACTTAACAGTATGGCATGGGAAGCAGAAGAACAGCTCCGTGCTTCTCTAACTACTGATGTGCTTGATGTGATTGATGAAAACGTACTTGAGATGGTGATGGCTCATGTTGCGAAATCTATCTCAACAGTGATTGAGGAAAGCGCACGGGAAGCGGCAGAATATCTGCGCATTGATGATGAAGAGTTTGTGCAGGCAATCTCTGGCGCTGCGGCACAGGCCTGTTATCAGGCAGCGCTTGTAAGTATGGCAAACCCGGAGGATGATCATCCGTTTGTGAAGCGCTTCCAGTTGTTTGAGCAGGGGCACTGGCCTATTACTATCATTGGAAGCAGTTTCCTGATTTTCTAATTTTTAAGCGAAGAGATTTTTTATGCGGCTCATTACATGGAACATTAACTCGGTTCGCGCACGCCTTGATATCGTGAAGCAGCTTATTGAAGAATATCAGCCAGATGTTCTCTGCCTGCAGGAAACCAAGGTGCAGGACCATATGTTCCCTGAAAAATTCTTCGCTGAAAATGGTATGCCGCATCTGGCAATCCACGGCCAGAAAAGCCACCACGGTGTTGCGATTGCAGCCAAAGGCGAGTTCGCCGATAGTTTCAAGATTGATTGGTGCGAAAAAGGTGATGCCCGCCATGTGGCAATCAAACTGAATGAAGGCCCGACCGTACATAACTTCTATGTGCCCGCTGGTGGTGATGAGCCAAACCCGGAAGTGAATGATAAATTCGCCCACAAGCTTGAGTTCCTTGAGGAAATGACAGAGTGGTCAGCACAGCTCGACGAGCCAAGCATTCTGGTGGGTGATCTTAATATTGCGCCTCTTGAAGAAGATGTATGGGACCATAAAAAGCTTCTTAAGGTGGTGTCGCACACACCTGTTGAGGTGGAAGCTATGCTGAAGCTGATGGAAGCCCATAGTTGGCATGATGTAATGCGTGAGTTCGTACCAGAAAACGAGAAACTCTATAGCTGGTGGTCATACCGCGCGAGGGATTGGTCAAAAGCAGATAAAGGCCGCAGGCTTGATCATGTCTGGACCAGCCCAAGCCTTAAGGGCAAAGCCGTGAAGATGGAAGTACTCAGGAATGCACGTGGCTGGGAAAAACCATCAGATCATGCACCAGTGCTTGTGGATTTTGAATTTTAGAGGCGTATGAAGATAAGGAAAATATTAGCTAAAACACTGGCGGTTTTTGCCGCTTATTTGGCTATTATTGTTTCTTATATTTCGCTGCTGGTGCTGGATGACCCAACTTTTGAACAAGTCTGGAATGTTACCCACAGGATTGGATTACCTGTTAGTTTGGTGAGTTCTCTGCCTTATATGCTGATAGATATACTTATGCACCGGTTTTTAAGGAAAGGTTGGGTAAAGGCCTTTACAGGCACGTTTTCCTTTGGCGCGATCCTGCTTGTAGTTTCGTTCTTTATGGGTGGTTATATCTATTTCAATGTACTGGATATCTCAGGCCTGATTTAACAATTTGAGAATACAAAAAAGGGCGCTGAAAGCGCCCTCTTCTTTAAAACTCTCAAATCTGCTTAGTGTGCGAGGCCTTGCAGGCTATAGCCACCTGGTTCTGTTACCAGAAGGCGTGCCATGCCTGGCTCGCTTTCAATCTTCTGGCGTAGGCGGTAAACGTGCGTTTCAAGTGTGTGTGTTGTCACACCGGAATTATAACCCCATACCTCAGCAAGAAGCTCTTCGCGGGCAACAGCATTGCCGCCAGCGCGGTATAGATACTTCAGGATAGATGTTTCTTTTTCGGTCAGGCGTACTTTTTTGCCAGATGCTTTTTCTTCAAGCATTTTACCAGAAGGACGGAACTGGTAAGGGCCAATATCGAAGGTTGCGTCTTCGCTTTGCTCATACTGGCGGAAGTGAGCACGGATACGCGCCATCAATACAGTGATGTTGAACGGCTTGGTGATATAGTCGTTTGCACCAGCATCAAGACCAAGCACTGTATCTGCATCAGATACGTTACCTGTAAGCATCAGGATCGGTACAGAAACACCATTTTTGCGAATACGCTTACAAAGTTCACGGCCATCCATATCAGGCAGGCCAACATCAAGAAGCATCATGTCCACTTGATTGTCTTTAAGGAACTCAAGTGCATCAGCGGCACAACCATGTTGCTCAACAGCAAACTCCTCATAAAGAGCAAGCTGATCAGCCAAACCCTCACGTAAATCTACGTCATCATCAACAAGGAGAAGTTTTCTTACCGCCATTCGTCTATCCTTCAGTTAAATTCTATTATTCTTCATTATAATAGCATGAAGCTCTATTAGTTTTAAATACTCTGGCCTATATAGGCGTTGAATCTAGAAAGTGATATCAACTCCGCTCACATTTGTTTGAACGGCAAGTTATTACTATATAGTTACGACGTAACATAAAAATGTAAATGCCCTACTGACAATTGAAAAAAATAGCCTATATGTGGGCACATGAAGACCTTAGACCATACCTTGTTGAGATTAGAACGTGCAGCTGATGATTTGCGGCGCGGTATCCCTGTTGTCGTAAAAGATGGTGCTCGCGCGCTGTTGGTTTTTCCTGCGGAAATGGCGAACATGCCAGCTCTTAAGAATTTCGATGATTTGGTATCCGGTAGTTTTGTTATGCTAACAAACAATCGGGCGCTTTCCTTGAAAGTGGCGGGTAAAGGTTGGGCTGTGGTACGGGTTGCGCGTCCTGCTTGGATGACAGCCGAAGATATGACAGCCCTTGCGGACCCTACACTTGATCTATCCACGCCGCTGAAAGGCCCGTACAAACGCCTCGAGCATCCTGACGAAGCGATTGATAAAGCCGCTATTAAAATGGTGAAGTGGGCTCACTTGCTACCAGCCGTTATTGCTGCTGAAATTGAGGGTGCGGCTACATTTGCTGAACAGCATGGTTTTTATGTTGTGGAAGCGGATGATGTATTGAAGGTGGATTACACACAGGCAAGCGCCCTTACCCAAGTTGCCTCCGCGCGTGTGCCGCTTGAAGGGTCAGAGAACACAAGGCTTGTTTCCTTCCGTCCTATTGCAGGAGGCATTGAGCATATTGCTATTTTGGTGGGTGACCCATCCCCATCAGAACCCGTATTGATGCGTATCCACAGTGAATGTTTCACTGGTGATTTGCTTGCGTCCCTTAAATGCGACTGTGGTGAGCAGCTTAAAGGCGCTATTAAGGCTATTGCAGAAGCAGGTGGTGGCATTGTGCTGTATCTGGCGCAGGAAGGCCGGGGTATTGGCTTGATCTCCAAGTTGAAGGCATATGCCCTTCAGGATCAGGGATATGATACGGTGGATGCCAACACCCGCCTAGGCTTTGATGTGGATGAGCGGATTTTCGCACCTGCCGCTGAAATGCTGAAGGCGCTTGGCTTTGAAAGCGTAAGGCTGATGACTAACAACCCCAATAAGGTTGAAGGGCTGGAAAGTTACGGCGTAAAGGTAGCTGAGCGTGTGGAGCATAAGTTCCCACCAAACCCACATAACGTAAGATATCTTGCCGTTAAGAAGGACCGCACAGGGCATCTTCTTTAATGATTTGGCAGGTTACAGCATTAGCGCAGGATAGCAGGCAGGGCATGTTGGAAGGCCCTCTGGTTTCTGCCAAATGTGCGTTAGGGAGATCAGGGATTATCCCTGAAGATAGCAAAGAAGAAGGGGATGGTATGTCGCCTGCTGGCACATATCCGTTCCGCCGTGTTTTTTTCCGCCCTGATAAAATCGAAGAACCTATCACACTTCTTAATGTGCAGCCGCTTTCTGCTGATCTTGGTTGGTGTGATGACCCGGAAGATAAAGCTTATAACAAACTGGTACGTCTGCCTTATGGCCCCAGCCATGAAAAGCTGTGGCGGGACGATGATGTTTACGATGTGATTGTTGAATTGGGCCACAATGATGCACCGCCTGTAGCTGGGAAGGGCAGTGCTATTTTTATGCATATTGCTCGTGAGGGTTATACACCGACAGAAGGCTGTGTAGCGCTGAAACTTGAAGATATGCTTGCGTTTCTCAGGCTGGTAAAGCCTGAGGACCTGATCAAAATTGGCTGATTAAGCCCGGGAAGAATAATCCCGTTCTCCGAAAATACTGGTACCTACACGAATATCTGTCGCACCCATGCTGGCGGCTAGTGCGTAATCCTTGCTCATGCCCATTGATAGCTTTGTAATGCCGTGCTGGCGGCCAAGCTTTCTAAGAAGGGCGAAATGAAGGGATGGGTCATCGCCAACGGGCGGAATACACATCAGGCCTTTAATCTCAAGACCAAGGGTTTTGCATTCAGCAAGTAAGGCTTCTAGATCTTCCACCATACAGCCGCCTTTTTGCTCTTCTTTGCCTGTGTTTACTTGAACATAAATTGGTAGCTGGCGGTTTTGTTTTTCCATTTCGCTCGCTAAAGCACGGGCAAGTTTGATGCGGTCAACGGTTTGGATTTCATCAAACAGTGCTACAGCATTTGCAGCTTTGTTTGTCTGTAGGCTACCGATCAGATGAAGCTCAACACCGTCGTACTTTGGCTTTAACTCGCCCCAGCGTTCTTCAGCTTCCTGTACACGGTTCTCTCCGAAGATACGTTGGCCAGCTTCAAGAGCCGCTATAATACGTTCTTGTGGCTGAACTTTTGAAACCGCAATAAGGCGCGGGTTCGGGTTTGGCATATCAGCATGTCTGCACATTGCTTCAACTTCATCCTTGATGGTTTCAATGTTTGCGGCAATTTGCTCTTTGAGTTTAGTGCTCATTTTATTGTCCTTACCCGTGAAAGCGCTTTTTCGTGGCTCATGGTATGTGCTAGGGAAAGAGTATGGTCAAGTCACTCCTTCATAAAAGATCAATCAGCAGCGCACTTGCTTTAGGCAGGAAGGCTGGTGTGCCCAATCTTATCTTTATGACCGATAGCGAACGCGTGCCGGATATTGTTAGTGCCTGTTCAAGACTTCCAGCTGGCAGCATTATTATATGCAGGGATTATCACCATGTTGATCGTCGTGGTTTTGCGGCGGAACTCAGAGCTATTACCCGTGAAAACAATCAGTTTCTAATGGTGGCGGGTGATATAGAACTGGCGCATTATGTGGGGGCAGATGGTTATCATATGCCTGAGTACCAGTTGAAAAAACCACCAAACCTGGCTGATCTTGGTCTAGTAAGCGCAGCATGTCATACAAGGCAGAGTTTGAAAAAAGCCGAAAGGCTTGCGGTGGATTTTGCCTTGATGTCGCCGGTGTTTCCAACAGCCAGCCATCCGGGCATCCAGCATATCGGTGTTCACAGACTCAAACGTATAATTGAAGGTGTAAAGGTGCCCGTTGTTGCCCTTGGCGGTGTGAATAGAAATACTGTAGGCGCACTTAAGGGGTTACCACTTATCGGTATTGCGGCTATTGATGCTTTTTCAAGAGAATAGATATTAGAATTTCAGACGGCCGCCAAGGAAGATCGCTTGGGCATTATCAGCTTGCCCAGGATTTACCAACCAGTGTTCACCATAATCATAGTAACGTACACCACCTGTAAGGCCCAGCGTATTTGTAAGACGGTAACTTGCGCCAAGTTCAACTGAGATCACGTTACGAGCCTCGTTCTCAAGGCCGTTTAGGTCAGCACCTTCTGTATATTCGCTGAGAGAAAGGCGCGCGCCGAAAGCATCATCCTGATAGGAAAGTCCTACGTCAAAACCGATTGCATCACTTGTAAACAGGTTTGTATGGCGTGTGATAGAAGCATCAACACCAAAACCGGAATATCCGAGAGCAACACCGAAGTTTTCTTCACGATTGGCAATGCTACTGTCAGCAAAGGCGGTAAGGGACTGAACACCATCCAAGGAAAGTTTAAAACTGCTTTGAACTTCAATATTTAGGCCGCTTTTTGCTTCACCATCTTTCGCGCCGAGCGTTAAGCCGATACGGCTACTACTATCTACCAGTTCTTCGCCAAATTCGTTATTTAGCGAGCCTGTTGGAGATAAAAGTGAAGAAAAAGATGGACGTAATTCATAATCCTGCTTCTTCCATTTATGGCTAGAGCGCGAATCACTCAGTTTAAATGGTGAGCTTTCTTGCCCGCTTTTACCCCTTAAACTTAACTGAAGTTCTTTAAGAGTTCTGGGTGCAGATGGTGATTTTACACTGTGAGTGTTAAGTGCTTGCTGCACAACATAGGACGCAAGATTAGGCTCGAAATCCCCAGATTGCGCAGAAATATCAGCATCGGCGGCAAAAGCTGTTGCCGTTGATGTCATTGCTGCAAGAGCAACGAAGCTATATTTTACTACGCGTTTCATACTTTGGAAGATTCCAAAAAAAGATTACAAATTCCTTACATGGTATGGGCTTATACCCCTATTTTGCAATAGGTTGAGGCAAAAATGCGGTGAGTTGTTGCTCCCTTGCCACTATTTGAACGCATTTCTGGCTAGTAACTGAGGCAATGGGTCGTTATAAACCGCATAAGGCTCTTTCTGGAATCAGTAAGTTTGCGGTATAAACAGCCGGAAAAGCACATAAAAAACGAATCTACGGGGTTTAAGTATGTATAAATTTGCCCGTTCGCTGATGATAGTTTCAATGACTGTAGCGCTTGGTGCCTGCAGCATATTCGGCGGCAATAAAAGCGGATCAGATGCGGGGCCAAAGGTCACGGCGATTGGTGTGAACGGTTATCTATGGCAGGCAACACTCGATACGCTTTCCTTTATGCCGTTTGATCAGCTCCAGCCTTCTGCTGGCGTTATTCTAACTGGATGGCATTCAACACCGGAAGCGCCAAATGAGCGTGTTAAATTGACAATTCGTTTCCTTAGCCTGGATTTGCGTTCTGATGGTCTTAAGGTTTCTGTAATTCGTCAGGAAAAGCAGAACGGCGAATGGATCAATGTACCAGTACAGGCGGGAACTGCGTTGAGAGTTGAAGAAGCAATCCTTACTGCTGCTCGCCAAATGAGAATTGAAAACACTGAAAACTAGGTTCAGTGCTTTAAAAAATGAATATGTGTTTGGCCGGGCTGTTAGCGCGGCCGTTTCCGATTAAGGCCCCCGTTTTCCGGAGCCGTTACAAGGTTAAGAGAAAATACCATGTCGCGCTATAACGCAAAGGCAACTGAAGCCAAGTGGCAAAAGGTTTGGGCAGACGCCAAAACTTTCAAAACAGATACAAATTCTGACAAGCAAAAATATTATGTGCTTGAGATGTTCCCATACCCGTCTGGTCGTATCCATATGGGCCACGTGCGGAACTATACACTTGGTGATGTTGTGGCGCGTTACCGCCGTGCTAATGGTTTTGAAGTGTTACACCCAATGGGTTGGGATGCGTTTGGTATGCCAGCTGAAAATGCTGCGATGGAGCGCAAGGTACACCCAGCGGACTGGACATATGATAATATCGCCAACATGCGTGATCAGTTGAAGCAGGTAGGCTTTGCGATTGATTGGGACCGTGAGTTCGCAACCTGTGATGCTGAATATTATGGTAAAGAACAGCAGCTATTTATTGATTTCTTTAAGAACGATCTTGTTTACCGCAAGGAAAGCTGGGTGAACTGGGACCCGGTTGATAACACAGTACTTGCGAACGAGCAGGTGATTGACGGCAAAGGCTGGCGTTCTGGTGCGGATGTTGAACGCCGCAAGCTTTCCCAGTGGTTCCTGAAAATTACAGACTTTGCTGATGATCTGTTGGGTGGCCTTAAGACGCTGGACCGCTGGCCTGATAAAGTACGCTTGATGCAGGAAAACTGGATTGGCCGCTCTGAGGGGTTGAAGTTTGATTTCACTGTTGATGAAACAGGCGAGAAGCTTCCAGTTTATACAACACGTCCCGATACGATCTTTGGCGCTAGTTTCTGTGCGATTTCTGCCGATCACCCGCTTGCGCTTAAGCTTGCGGAAGATAATGTAGAAATGGCTGCTTTCATGGAAGAGTGCCGCGCGGGCGGAACTACAGAGGAAGCGATCGAGAAAGCGGAGAAGAAAGGCTTTAACACAGGCCTTCATGTGCAGCATCCGTTTGACCCTGAATGGAAGCTGCCGATCTATATCGCAAACTTTGTTCTGATGGATTACGGCACAGGCGCGATTTTCGCTTGCCCTGCTGGCGATCAACGTGACCTTGATTTTGCACGCAAGTATGATTTGCCAGTAATTCCTGTTGTACTTCCTGAAGGAGAAGAAGAAGCAGGCTTCACTATCGGTGATGAGGCCTATACCGGTCCAGGCAAGATGATTAACAGCCGCTTTATGGACGGTATGGCGCATACTGACGCAAAAGCAGCGATGATTGATCGCGCCGAAAGCGAAGGCTGGGGTGAGCGTACAGTGAACTTCCGCTTGCGTGACTGGGGTGTTTCCCGTCAGCGCTATTGGGGGACACCAATCCCGTTCGTACACTGTGATGATTGTGGTGTGGTGCCAGTAAATTCGGAAGACCTGCCAGTTAAACTGCCAGAAGATGTTTCTTTTGAAAAGCCTGGTAACCCGCTTGAACACCATCCAACATGGAAGCACACTAAATGTCCGTCATGCGGCAAGGATGCAGTGCGCGAAACCGATACTATGGATACCTTTATGGACAGTTCGTGGTATTTCCTTCGCTTCGTAACACCAGACGCTGAAGCACCATTTGAGTCAGGTGCAGTGAACGAATGGTTGCCTGTAAACCAGTATATTGGTGGTGTTGAGCACGCTATTCTCCACCTTCTTTATGCTCGTTTCTTTACTCGTGCGCTTAACCATGTAGGCCGCACAGATATTAAAGAACCGTTTGAAGGCTTATTCACACAGGGCATGGTGAACCACGCTACATATAAAGATACAAACGGTGATTGGGTTTTCCCTGAACTTGTTCGTAACCGTGAAGACGGCACTCTCTTCCGCTCTGACAATGGTCTTGAGGTAACTGAAGGCCGCATTGAGAAAATGTCCAAGTCCAAGAAAAACGTGGTGGATCCGGACGATATCATCGATCAGTACGGCGCAGACACAGCCCGTTGGTTTGTGCTTTCGGATAGTCCTCCAGAGCGTGATCTTCTTTGGACAGAATCTGGTATTGAAGGCGCGTGGCGCTTTACCCAGCGCGTTCACCGTATGGTGCTTGAAACAGCGAAAGATTTGCCTGCTGCAGGCACAGCTGTACCTGCTGATCTATCTGATAGTGCGCTTCAAATGCGTAAGGCAGTGCATAAAACGATCAAAGGTATTACCTCTGATATCGAGAACCTGCATTTCAACAAAGCAGTGGCGCGTATTTATGAATATGCAAATGCTGTTAGCGCGAAATCAGGTGGTGCTGGTAGCGCTGAGGTGAAACGTGAAGCACTTGAAACGCTTATCCTCCTTATCAGCCCTATGATGCCGCATTTAGCGGAAGAAATGTGGAAAGAATTAGGCCACGATAGCCTGGTATCTGAAGCAGATTGGCCAAAAGCCATTGAAGAATTCACCGTGGATAACACAGTGAAAATGGCGGTTCAGGTGAACGGTAAGGTGCGCGATACTATCGAAGTAGTGAAAGATATGCCAAAGGATGAAGTTGAAGCTGTTGCGCTTACAAGCGAGAAGGTGAAAAACTTCATCGATGATAAAACAATCCGTAAAGTGATTGTGGTACCGGGCCGTATCGTTAACATCGTTGCTAACTAAGGAAAAAACATGACGCGTTTGATTGCTGTATTTTCGCTCTTCCTGCTCACGGCTTGTGGGTTCAAGCCGCTTTATGAGGTAGGCGGTTCGAGTGCAGCGCTTCAGGCGCAGTTTTCTCAGGTAGAGGTTGCGCCTATCCCTGATCGTCTTGGTCAAGTTATGCGTAACCGTTTGTTGGATAGGCTTAATTCATCGGGTAACAAATACCGTTTGGAAGTGGTGCTTGAACAGTCTTCTGAACAGTATGGAACACGGCCGGATACCGCGAAAACGCAGGAACAGCTTACTATGTTTGCGAACGTGAAGCTCATTTCCTTCGAGGGGGCTGAGCCTAAGGTAGTGATTGAAGAGCGTATGCGTGCTCGCACTTCTTTTGATGTTGTTCAGTCTGATTTTGCGGCGGTGGCGCAGCGGGAAGATAGCGCTGAACGCTTGGCGCTTGAGATGGCAGAGCGTATCCAGCGCCGTCTGGCTCTTTATTTTTCTCAGGTAAACTAGGGGCGAACGCCGGTGAAGGTTAAACCAGCTGAAATACCTTCTATCCTGAAGTCGCTGTCACCAAACATACGGGCGGTGCTTGTCTTTGGACGTGATGAAGGTTTGGCGCGGGAACGGGCTGATATCATTAGTAAGCAGGTTGCCCCTGATCTTTCTGACCCATTTCAGGTTGCGAAACCAAGCACGGCTGAAATCAAGGACACCCCCTCACTTCTCCTGGATGAAGTATCGGCCATTTCCATGATGGGCGGCCGTAGGCTTGTGCGTGTGGATGGTGCAGGCAATGAAACTACGCCTGCTGCGAAACTGGTGCTTGAAAGCGAGATGGGTGATGGTCTTCTCGTTATGACTGGCGGTGACCTGAAAGGTACATCAAGCCTCAGGAAATTGCTGGAAGGGGCAAAAAACGGCCTTGCGATCCCTTGCTATGAAGATAGCACTCAGGATTTGATGGGGCTTATCCATACCATGCTGTCAGAAGTGGGGCTTGGTGCTACGCAGGATGCAGTTTCTTATCTCGTGGAAAATCTGGGTAGTGACCGTATGGTTTCCCGTGGAGAAATTGAAAAACTGATTATCTACAAAGGCACAGGCACAGGGCAGGTAACACTTGCAGACGCGGAAGCCTGTGTAGGGGATACGGCTGCCCTTGGTATTAACCAGATTGCTGAGGCCGTAACTGGTGGTGATCTGGTGCGGCTTGAGAAGCTTATGGAACGTGCCCGTACATCAGGTGAAAATGCCATTGCCATTCTACGTACACTGCAAAACCGGGTGATGCGCCTGCATTTAGCCCGAGGTTTTATGGACCAGGGCATGTCAGTTGGTGAGGCTGTTGGTAAGTTGCGCCCTCCTGTGTTTTTCTCTGAAAAACCAAGGTTTCAGCAGGAGCTTTCCCGCTGGCCTACGAAGAAGCTTGAGCGCGCGCTTGAAATCCTGATGGAAGCAGAGCTTGACTGCAAGACAACAGGTAACCCAGCAGATGTGATTTGTGCCCGAGCGCTTCTTAGTATTGCTAAAGCCGCACGTTAAGTAAGGATATTTCATGACCATCACATTCATTGGCGATAGCTTCACTCTGGGTGTTGGCGACAACGAAGATAAAGGCTGGGTTGGCCGCGTGTGTGAGGAAGCTGGTGTTTCTTATAAGAACGCGGGTGTGCAGGGTGATACCAGCGATGATATCTCTGAGCGCTGGAAAGGTGCTGCAGCAGGTGCTGATAAGCTGGTGTTTTGTTTTGGTGCCAACGACTGCCTTCTTAATGAACACCGCCGTGTGCGGGTGGGCAAAGTTGAGCGGCTAAAGAACGCTAAAGCTATTATGATGGCAGCTTCCCGTATGGCGCCTACGCTTTTTATCAGCCCGTTTCCTATTGTGGAAAATGAGATTGCAACCAAATGTATTGCAGATACCGCACGGCAGCTAAGCGTGGTAGCGAAGATGAATAAAGTGCCTTATGTAAACATCTTTGATGCGGTGAAAGGTGCTAAGGCTTGGCATAGTGAAGCACTAGCTGGTGATGGTGCTCATCCGGGTGCGGGTGGGTATGCAGAAGCGGCAAAGCGCATCACTGAGCATTCGGTGTGGCAGGATTTCCTGAAGGTTTAGTCTTCAAGGATCAGGTAGCCATAGCCAAACAGAGCGACTTCCCGACAAAACTCCTCTTTTGATAAATCATTACTGAAAGCCGCAAGCTGGCCTTCGAACATGCAGCGTTCAATAAAGATGTTATTGAGGAAATAGGCGAGCATTTTTGCTGTTCGTTTCAAATCAGGTCGCTTTACTTCTTCCCTGTAAAGGTTCAGCACAGTTTCCATACTGGCGAGGGTCATTGCTTCAAAACGTGCTGCGCTTTCGCTTACAAGCGATAGGTGTTGTCTGCCGTGAAGGGCTACAGCGCGCATAATATGGCGCTGGTCTGTTAGTTGGTCCCATGCAACGAGAGCAATTTGTTCCAGTGCGCCTTTTAGCGTTACACCATCAAGGTTCGGGCGTGCTTCAGGGGACGCTGACCATTCTTCAATGCGCGCGATATAAAGATCAAACAGTACCTGAATAAAACCCTGTTTTTTATCGAATCGGCGATAGATTGAGGCAGCGGAAACCCCAGCTTCTTTTGCGATCTCAGCTGTTGTGATGTCAGCAAAATCTTTTTCCTTAAGTAATTTTTCAAGCGCATTCAAAAGCTTATCGCGGGTTAGCCGAGAACGGGTTTGATGGGTTTTGCGAACACCTTGACTCATCGATAGAAATCCATATATGTAAAAGTAAATTACATTTACATTATAAAGTGAAATATTAATAAAAACAACACTTTATTATGGGTAACAGGCATCAAAAAGAAAGGCCCGGGTTATGACAGCACTCATTCTTCTCGTATTATTGGTTACCGCAGTGGGTATCCCTCTTATCAGTTTGTGGCTTGATAGGCGGTTTGAACGAAATCTGGAGGCGGGTAACGCTGATGCGCGCTTAATGTCCTATAAGGATGTAATGATTTTTCTTTGGAGTATGACCGCGGTCGTTCTTGCTGGCCTGTTTGTTTCTAATATCCCGTTCGCTGCTATAGGTTTGCACTTTTCCTTTAGTCAATCTGTACTGATAGGACTTGGCGTCACGGTTATACTGCTTGTGGTGATGGTTATGCAGCATCTACATCTCCTGAAATCACCGGAGGCAATGGCTGATGTCGAGGCCACTTTCACTGGCAGCGAGGGTATTCGCAGGTTTATGCCGAGGAATGAAACTGAATATAGCCGTTTTAATCTGGTTTCTATCACGGCAGGGATTACGGAAGAGATTATCTTCAGGGGGTATATTCTCTGGGCGTTAAGCCTTGTGATGCCTATTTGGGCTGCTGCGGTACTATCGCTGGTGTCTTTTGTGGCAGCGCATGCTTATCAGGGGATATCCAAGGCATTGATGGGTGTTGTGCTAACAGGGGCAGCCTTAACCCTTATAACAATTCTGTCGGGCTCACTTTTACCTGCGATTATCTTGCATATCGCTATTGACCTGAACAGTAATCTTATCTGCAGGCTCGTAAATAACAAAGCCAGTGCTTAATTAAAAAAGAACCAGCCTCAAAGACTTGCGTCTCTGAGGCTGGTACATTTCGGAAAGTTTGTGCGCTACAATCTTAGTTAAGATTGATTGGCGCAGGTTCTTCGCCGCCTTCCGCAGCTGGGGCCGCGTCAGCGTTTTGCGCTTCCTGTGCAAGTTGTGCACGGTAAAGAGCTTCGAAGTTGATTGGCTCGAGAAGCAGTGGTGGGAAACCACCGTCACGAGTAGCATCTGCAATAATGCGACGAGCAAATGGGAACATCAGTGTAGGAGCCTGGATAAGCAGGAATGGCTTAGCGTGCTCTTCAGGGATGTTGCGCATACCGAACATAGAACCGTAAGAAAGCTCTACAACGAATGCTACATGCTCTTCGCCTGTTTCTGTTTTGTGTGTAGCTTTAGCAGTGATCTTTAGATCTACTTCAAAAACTTCTTCGTTAACTTGGCGAACACCAACGTTAACATTTACATCAATTGCTGGCTTTGTAGTCGCAGCAGCTTGAAGGCTTGCTGGAGCATTTGGATTTTCAAAAGAAAGATCGCGAATATATTGTGCCAGAACACCTGCTTGTGGTGCTGTATCAGCCGCGCCACCTACTGGTGTTTGTTCATTTTTATGTTCTTCAGCCATTGTAATAACTCTTAATGTTTTTTGTCTCCCGCCCCCCGAGACAAAACGGACAGGCGTATCTGGGGAAAACGGCTAGCATGGTTTTAGGCCTCGAACAACATGGAAATGCGCCAAAGGCCTAGGATTCTCTATTTTTTATCTGGATTTTTATCAAAATCATGCTGAGTGATGATCTGAACGTGGCTATCTTCTTTCTCGCTCTGTTCTTCCCAGTATTCACCATCAACAACTGTGTTGTCTCTGCGGGTGTGTGATGTATGTGTGCTTGAGCGAACTACCACGTGCGCGAGCCCCGCTTTCCCAAGTAGTAGGCGCAGTGGCGGGATAAGAAGTAAGGCACCTAGTGTATCTGTTACAAAACCCGGGATGAGCAGAAACAAGCCTGCAATGAGCAGGAAGAAACCGTGGATCAGGTTTTCACCAACGGGTTTACCTTCCCTTGAGGCTGATTGCATGTTGGCAAACACCTGCATCCCCTGGAACCGAACAATGGAAAGGCCCACTGCCGCAGTTAAAAGACAGAGAAGAACGGTAGAGAAAGCGCCGATTTCGCCGCCCACATCAATGAGTACACTCAGCTCTATTACCGGGATACTGATAACAAAAAGTAATATGATTAACGCCATTTCTTGTTCTTTCGTTCGATTCCTCTTATTTATAAAGGATGAATCTGGTCCAGGTTCAATAGGCAGCGTATGTAAATATACAAAAAGCGAATGAAAGAGTGCGTGTAAAGCTATGATGGATATAATTCTGCTTGCAATGGTTGCGGCCTTCATATTGTTGAGATTGCGTTCCAAGCTGGGTGAACATTCTGAACAGGATCGTTTTCCGCCTCCGGCTGCGAACGGCGGTTCGATGGGGCAGCGAAATAGCACCTATGATGCTGAGCCCGTGCAAAATGAAAACACCGTGATTGATCTTGAAGGTGATCCGGCACTGCGTCATACGTTCACGGATATTCGCCGTCAGGATAGTAGTTTTGATGTGAACCAATTCCTTGATGGTGCGCAACAAGCTTACGGCATGATCCTTGAAGCTTTCTGGGCTGGAGACCGTGAAACACTAAGGAATTTCCTTGATGATTCCGTTTATGGGCAGTTTGAAGCAGCTATCACCTCTCGTGAAGAGGGTGAACTAACCCTTGAGAACCGCATTGTTGATATTGATAGTGCCAAGGTCGTGGCTGCCGAGCTTGCCAATAAAGTGGCAGAGCTCACCGTTCAGTTTAAATCTGAAATTGTCGCTGTTACCCGTGATAAAGACGGCAATGTTATTGAAGGCGATGTAAGCGACGTTGTTGAAATGAACGATAGCTGGACCTTTTCTCGCAATGTGAAATCGCGAGATCCTCGCTGGACGCTGGTCGCTACACGCGCAGGGTAGATCATGCGGACGCTAAACCTATTTATTTTGATCCTTGTCATTCTAGCGCTGCCCCTGTTGGCGGCGCTTTTTATGCTTGAAAGAAAGCCAGAAGGCCTCAATTTCAACCGCGCGGCCTTTGTTGATCTCCCCGGATGGCAGGATGATGCGCTTATGGAGGCATTACCCGCGCTACTGAAAAGCTGTGAGAAAATCAAGATTATTCCAGCAGGTCGCCGTATGCCGGGCGCGTCTATCGCTGGCACTTATGGTGATTGGCGAGAGGCGTGTGGTGCAGTTGAAAAAGTTACCGACAGAGCTTCGCTTGAACAGGTACTAACCACACATTTTACGCCGCTTTCAGTTTCTGCAGGCAGCAACCCTGATGGGGTGTTCACGGGCTACTATGAAGCCCTTTTGAAAGGCAGCCTTCAGGAAACAGAGCGCTTCAATGTGCCATTATATAGCCGTCCGCCAGAGTTGGTGATGGTGGACCTTGGCAAATTCCGCCCCAGCCTTAAAGGCCAGCGTATTGCTGGGTCTGTTAAGAATGGCAGGCTTGAACCTTATTCCAGCCGGAAAAATATTGAAGAGGGCGCGCTTGGTAACCGTGGGCTTGAAATCCTGTGGGTGGATAGTGCGGTGGATGCTTATTTCCTTCATGTGCAGGGTTCTGGCCGTGTGTTAATGCCGGACGGTAGCTTTTACGGTATCGGATATGCTGCGCAAAATGGCCACGCAAACCGGCTTATTGGTCGCCGTCTTATAGAAATGGGTGCAATTGCGCGTAAGGACATGTCTGGTCAGGCAATCAGACAGTGGCTCGCGGATAATCCGGATCAGATGATGGATGTTTTGAAAACCGATCCATCTTTTGTGTTTTTCCGTCCACTAAAGAATGGTGATGGACCTTATGGTTCAGCTAATGTTGTGTTAACGCCGGGCCGGTCGCTGGCTGTAGACCGCAAACATCTGCCGCTTCACGCACCTGTGTGGCTATCTGCGTCACACCCTGATCCAACTGATCCCACTGTTGCAGAGGTGCCGCTCAACCGACTTATGGTGGCGCAGGATACAGGCGGTGCTATCAGTGGTGAAATCCGCGGTGATGTTTTCTGGGGATTTGGTGATGATGCAGAAGAAATCGCAGGTCGTATGGCAAATCGTGGGCGCTACTGGTTACTGCTTCCCAACAGGCTTGCAGATAAACTGCTGGAGCAGGATTGATGCCGCCAATGGGCGACAAGAAAAAGAAGAATCTGCTTTCTGAGCAGGACAAAGCCTTGTGGGACCAGGTTGCTAAAACCATAACGCCCCTTAAGGAACGTCCAAATGCGCCTGAAATGAAACCAAGAACCATGGTGCGGCGCAAGGAAGATGCAGCCCCTATTCCTGATGAATGGCGGCGCCATAATGCCCCGGTACCAAACAACTTTGTTGAAAAACGTACGCAGCGAAAGATTGCGACAGGCAACAAAGATGTTGACCGTTCTATTGATCTGCACGGCATGAATAAAGAACAGGCTTATGGTGTGCTCCGTTCTGCGATTGAGGGCGGCATCAGGCGTGGTGATAAGGTGCTTCTTGTCGTAACGGGTAAGGGCGGCAAACGGTTTGCGCAGCTTGCGCCAGATACACCCACAGCATACCGAACCCGAGACGATTTCGACCAGCATGGTGGTATCTTAAAGCAAGCGGTGCCGGAATGGCTTCGAGGTCATGAAATGCGGCCATTTGTTGAAAGTTTTGGGCCTGCTGCAAAGCATCATGGTGGCGATGGTGCACTTTATGTGTTGCTTCGCAAACGGTTTGTGCGGAAGAAGACATGACTCCGTTTGGTGTGAAAATGCGAGAGTTGAGAGCGCAAAAAGGCGTGAAGCAGGCAGAGATGGCTGCTGATCTTGGGGTAACACCTGCTTATCTTTCAGCGCTTGAACACGGTAAACGTGGCGCGCCTTCCTGGGCTTTTATTCAGAAGATCATCCAGTATTTCGAGCTTATCTGGGATGATGCTGAGGAACTAACTGATTTGGCACATCTCTCAAAACCAAAAGTAACAATCGATACGGCGGGCCTTGATCCCAGAGCAACACGTGCCGTTAATCTACTTTCCCAGCGCATTGGCCGTCTTGATAGTCGTGCGCTTGATCAATTACTTGCTCTTCTTGGTGAACGTCCAAGCCGCGGCCAGTAACGAAACTGTCCGCCTTGTCGTAGGAATATCCATTTCACCGCATCATGCCCCACTTCAGCGATAGGCTGGTTGTCACTGCTTGGAAAATACAGATGTTTCCGTATGTCATTTGAATAAACACGGAAGAAAATCCATGAACAAGTTTACTGCGACAACGACGGCAATTTTGACGCTTTGTATCTCTGGTAGTGCTCTGGCCTATACTGGGAGTGAAGTCCCTAAAATTGCTGCTCTTACCCTAACTCTTTCTGATCCGGGTTGGGACGGAAAGAAAGTGCCCGAAGGCCAGCAGTGTTTGAAGTTTGGCGGTAGTGGACGAACGCCTCGGATCGAGGTGCGGGATATTCCGAAAGGAACAGATGTACTGATTTTTGAGTATAGTGATCATAATTACCGCCCTAATGATCATGGAGGGCACGGCAAGATTGGTTATACACTTACCGAAGCAAATACATACAGCATCACTGTACCCTCTATTGAGGGACATACGTTTGATTTACCGGAAGGTTTTTTCCTTGTTGAAAAACATCGAGGTAAAGGTTGGGATAAAGAGGGAGCTTATATGCCGCCATGTTCCGGGGGTAACGGTCACAACTATTATGTCACTGTGAAAGCGGTGAGTGATATGGAAAAAAACAGTTACCGTTTGCTTGGTGAAAGCCGTCTTGAAATGGGGATTTACTAGGTAACTGGTGGCGGCTTGCTTCCCAAGTGCAGGCCGCCAAAGTTAACTGGTTTCGGGCTTCCATTTTTCCTTGCTAAGCAGCCAGCTATTTACTTTCTGGTGGAAATTAATCCATCCGGGAATGGTCTCTCGGCTGCCTTTAAATTCAAAACCAGTTTTGGCCAGTGTTTTGTTGGGGCTTTCATTTTGTGCGTTAGGTTCGCAGCGTATCTGTTTCAGGTTGAACTGCGCGAAATAGCGGCTGATACTTTCGCTGATAAAATAGCTGCCTAGCCCAGATTTTCGGCTTAAAGGGTTCCACACATGAAGGTGGATATACCCCTCTTCTCCATATGTAAGCTTGTTAATGCTTGAATGGCCGATAGGGGTGCCATCCAGCTCCCACATAAGGTAATGAGCCTGCTTTTCTGAGGAAGGCCGGTGATAGTCAGCCATAAGTAAATCAAGCCACTCTTCTTGCTTAGGCAGCTTTGATTTATCAACACCCATTTTCAGCAAATGAGCATCCGTCGCTTTCAGGAAATAATCAATAACCAACTGAAAGTCTTGTGGCTCAATATCTCTGATATGGGCGTTCATATGTGTCTCCTTTAGGGAAACAATGCCTGAGTGACCAGTTTCCTGCAAAACAGCATTCCTTTTTATGGTTTTAACTTATTCTTTCGTTCATGATTTGTTCACATAAGGTGTGGTTTATGCTATGGCTGTTAAATACTCTTATTAAGAGTGATTCGGTGAGGGGTTTATGGTTGCCATTGTTCAGACAGTTGCCTTTGAAGGCATAGCAGCAAAGCCTGTAGAAGTGCAGGTTCAGATTTCAAGCGGCTTACCCACTTTCACGATTGTTGGTTTGCCTGATAAAGCCGTGAACGAGGCTAGGGAGCGGGTGCGGGCAGCACTTGCTGCTATTGGTATGGCGTTACCTGCGGAACGGATCACTGTGAACCTGTCCCCTGCTGATATGCCCAAAGTTGGCAGCCACTTTGATTTACCTATCATTTTGGCGCTTCTTATGGCTATGAAGGTGGTTGATACTGATAGTGTTGCAGATGCTGTAGTGATGGGGGAGCTTGGGCTTGATGCCAGCATAAGGGCCGTGGCGGGTGTGTTGCCTGCGGCTATTTTTGCCAACAGTCTTGAGGCACCATTTATTTGCTCAAAGGCGAGTGGTGCTGAAGCCGCATGGGCAGGCGGTAATGATATTATCGCAGCACCACACTTGCTAGCCCTTATTAACCACTTGCGGGGTACACAGATACTGCAGACTCCTGAACCGCAGATGGTTGAGGAAACACTCGAGCAACCTGATCTTTCAGATATCAAGGGTCAGGAGGCGGCTAAACGAGCACTGGAAATTGCTGCAGCTGGTGGGCATACTCTTCTTATGGTTGGGCCACCGGGTTCTGGTAAATCCATGTTGGCCTCACGCTTGCCTTCTATTCTTCCGCCAATGACACCAGAGGAAGCATTGGAGACCAGTATGGTGATGTCTGTCTCTGGGATGCTCACAGAAGGCCGGATTAACCGCGCTCGCCCATTTCGTGCCCCTCATCATAGTGCCAGCCAACCAGCGCTTATTGGCGGCGGTTGTGAATTCCAAAAGTAAAAAAGAATGATCAAAAGTAGACAGGAATCATTCTAATGTCTGAGCTTTTCTTTTTCACGAATTTTATTTGAGAATTTAATGATGCCATAAATGGAGGCAATATGACCAAAGAAACTACTTATAGACTTCAAGCATTAGAGAATATGGAGAAGTTGTTTGTATTCTTTTTTAAGTTTACTTCTTTCACAGGTTTTTTAGTGTTTGTTGTTTATTTAATGTATAACTCAGCTTTCCCTATAGGTTTAAGTCTAGGTGATGGTTTTTTATTCCTTTTAATTGGGATATTATTTAGTTTTGTTTATCTATTAATTTTTGGATCTCTTTTTTCATTAGGCTATTTTGTTTCTCTATTCTGGAGGCCATTTTATATATTCTTACAGGCAAAAACTTATTCCATTTACGCTTCTAGCAAGTATTTGAGGTTTGCAATCCTGGTTAGTACCTCAAAAAAGCTTCTGAAAGAAAATTCATACTGGTTACTAGTGGGCGCGGCAGTTGGATTGTTTTTGATGGTTGTATTTGCCTTTAAAATATTTCTCGGATCGGAGCTTGGTCTTTTAGATGCTATTCTAGAAATGATGCCGCTGTTGCTTGTGTGTTTTATTGGATTTGTAATTATTTCCTCGTCGATGAGGTTTGTTAAAGCAATCACTCATATTCAGAATAAAAAAGAAAAAAGTGACAAAGATTTATTGGATTTGAAGGAGCTGGAAAAGAACCAAATTGCTGTAGTGCTTTTGGGTGTAATATTTTCTTTGATCATTTCGAACGCTCCAACCAAAGGTGTTTTGAACCTAACGATGTTAGGTATGAAAATTAGACATGAGGGGGTTTCTATAATTGTCACAGATCCATACACAAGTCTTCTGAAAGGAAAAAAAATAGAGGCTGCTGAAACGTTTACTAGTGAACAAAAAATATATCAAAATGTTACGATTATTAGGATGGGAATTGGTGATACAATAGCTGTTAGATTTCAAGAATACCCAGATAAAACTTTTGAAATTCCCAAAGGAAATTTTATTTTCTGGGATTCAGTTAACTGATCTTGAAAACAGTATACCTGTTGTTATATGTGAATAACGCATTTGATTTGCCTGGACAGTGAAACAACTTGCACTACCTGAGTATGGAGAGGTCAGCTATTTCGGTAAACCATCCTCTCCATACAGAAATTTATCTGCGCTAGCGGCACAGGATTTTTGGTCAATAATCTTTGTAAGTTCTTGAGAAGCGTTATTTTGCAACGCTATTGGCAGCAATTCTATAAATTGAGATAATTGACTAGTTCTTTTGGTTTTTATCAAAGCTGAAATAATTTTTATTCCATGATGCGATTTAAGACCTAAATTGAAGGCCTTGGCTGTCTCGGCGTGTAATTTGTAGGGAGGGTTTTCTTCATCGAACGCACAGAAGCATAGTACTTGGCAAATCGCTCCTAGAATGTACCATTTGTCACAATCATCCGTATATCTATCAATGTTATTGATAAGATCTTTTTCATTGTAGTCGGATGCAATTTTTATAATCGATTTATTTTCGTCCACCATGGGGGCCTCGTTGGAGCTATATTTTACTACGCTCTGAAGCTGGTAAAAGCGAAACAGAGCAGCAATAAGTTTGCAAAAGGAATAATATGACAGGCGGTTTTTTAAAGCGTTATACGAACCTTGCATCAATTATACATATTCTGAAGCATCGCAAGATCACTTTATTAGATCCTGGCTCATGGGATGATCGGAATGATACATATTTCTTGGAACGATATGCTGAGTTAAATCGTTTAAACAAAGTGTTTGCTTTGTGTATGACTACAGAAGCAGAAACATATCATCATTGGAGTATTTTTGCGCGAGGGACAGACGGTATTTGTATCGAATTTGATAAACAAAAACTTATAAAATCTGTTGAAAAGCAAGGCGTTATAGCGAGGCCTGTTCTTTATAAGAAAATAGAAGATATCACTGAGGCTGCCAGACATAGAGATGACTTACCTTTTTTAAAGCGCTTCCCGTATCGAGACGAAGGTGAATTTAGATTAATCTATGGTTGTTCAAATGGTGATAAACCCGTTTATGACGTGCCCTTCGAATTATCGACTATAAAAAGGATTCATATTAGTCCTTGGATGCCAGAAAGCTTGTCAGATTGTATAAAGGATGTATTGGCTAGTCTGATACCTAGTGATACTGACATCAGGCTAAATAGATCAACACTGGTCGAAAATGAAAGATGGAAAAGTGCGGTAAAGCAGCTAGATACACGCAAGCTTTAATGCATGGTTCATTCTGCCCAAATTACAGCGCCATTTACATAGTTTCCAGTTCGAGTTTGGAATTTTTCGTAAGTAAAACTTTTTACTTCAAATCCTGTCGTATTTAGTAAGTAGATAAGTTCTTTTTCGCTAAAGTGATGGGCTTGATAGACTTTTTTGTTTGTGTTGGTATCGGTTGCCCAGAAAGAGCCTTCCTCGCCGGTTTCTATCAAACCTTTTTCGTATCTTTCTCTATATGTTTTACTGTGCCAGGTTTGCATGAAAACTGCCAAATATAGACCGCCATCTGATTTTATTAGCCTTCTCGCCTCTGTAAGGGCTTGGATTCTGATGTTGTGAGAGGGTAACGTTGTCAGGAAAGCTTGCATTATTCCTAGGTCAAATTGATCGTTCGCCAGCTCGGTGTTAGTTGCATCTTTACATAAAAATTCAATAGGGAGATTTTCTTTGTATTGTTGTTGATGGCTTTTGGCGAAGTTAATGCCATTCTGATTGATATCGACACCTAAAACAGACTTTGCTCCTGCCGTGGCAACCTCAAAGCATGTTTTGCCAAACCCGCATCCAAAATCAATAATAGAACGGTTGATACAGGTTTGGATAAGCAATGGGTAGCTTTTGACGCTTGAGGGAATTTCTGAACCTTCAAATAGCTTCCAGGTCTTTCCGGGATCAGGCATGTATATGTCCTTAAGTTTGGGTCATTATATTGAAGATACGCCCTCTGCGAGTGCTTCTAGTAGATAGGCTGCTGCCCAGTTCCAAGCACCATGATCTCTGTTAGGCTTAACTAACCCATTATGTGATACGCAATTTCGGGCAAGTTCGAGAAGGCTTTCAAGAGCTTTGAGTTTAAGTGCTCTACTGCCATAGCCTCTAGCTTTAACTGTGAAAACAGAAGTCCATAGTCTAAATTCAGACTTGTCATCCCATAGAGTTAAAATGCCATAATTTTTTTTCCCGGCGGGTTCGTGAATTAATCTAAGTAGATATTCTTTATCGATGCTGATAGAATTTGGGAGTATACCGACGGCTTCCACTTCTAATAGATATGCGGCAGCGAGACGCTTTTCCCTTTGCTTTTTTTCATATTCATGGGCAACAACTGGTCGCTCTTTACAAAATTCCTCGACTCTCTCCACGATCTCAGAAGCGATATGCAATATATCGGTATAACTTTTCTTATGAATTCCGGCTCTCTTTGCTTCCGCGCATAGCAAAGCTAAACAACGTAGATTTAAGATGTTCACTATTTCCTCAGTATGGCTGTAAGCATCTATATCTGAAGCTTTCCATGACAAAGCCTTTTGAAGCTCGGTGGT
The DNA here is from genome assembly GCF_024398035.1 of Kordiimonas sp. SCSIO 12603. Taxonomy (NCBI): domain Bacteria; kingdom Pseudomonadati; phylum Pseudomonadota; class Alphaproteobacteria; order Kordiimonadales; family Kordiimonadaceae; genus Kordiimonas; species Kordiimonas sp. SCSIO 12603. The sequence goes on along the minus strand of NZ_CP073748.1, from coordinate 388,072 downwards.
AGAGTTGGAATTTACAAGTAGTAGAAATCTTAATACTGTCGCGGTTCTATATGGATGAGCGGTTGCTTTTTTGAAACGATTGCTACGCCATATTAACGATCGTTTATCTTGGTTTTCCCAGATATAGTGTTGGGCTTTATCTATATTCCAGTGACTTGATAATGTGGGGTTAGTCAATTGTTCCCACGTGTAAAGGGCTATACCTATTTCTCCAGTATTGAAGCTGCTCCCTTTATCGTTTTCATCAAAATTACGGGAAAACCCTCCATTAGTATTTTGCATTTCGCTTAATGCGCCGTGGATAAGATCCCCAAAACCCATCAGGGTAGTTTTTATATTAGGAAAAATATATTTATGCTCGGTTTCGCAAAGATCACTATGTATTTCCTGCAAGCTAGCGACTAGCGCAGGAATTTTCTCATCTTTTAGAAATTTGTTCTGTGATAGACTCCGGTATATTTTATGGAGTTGTTCAATAGAATCGATTGTATCTGCGAACGCAGACTCAATTGATTCAGACCAATCACTTCCATATTTCTTGACAAGTTTAGTATGTAAGTTTTTTGGGAAGTTACCGCTAAATTTAGATGTTTTACGCTGGCTTATAGCTCTGCCGGCCTCGACTTTCTTTCCATAGATCTTGTCAAAGGTTTCTTCTTCTGTAGGGAAAAGATTGTTCCAAAATACAAAGTCATCACTCCAATCGGAATTGGTGTGGTCAAGTGTTGGTGGGCACTTTTCACAAAGGGCTCTAACTATGGCAAATGATTGCTGTAAGATAGCTTCCGCTATTGTAAGCGCTTCGATCCTTTGAGCCGATTTAATCTTTTCATCGTTTAAAATGTCGTTTTGAACCAGATACATAAATTGATTCTCCCGCAGAATCTATATTTGACCTATAAATTGTATTTAATACACCTTTCCAAAAAACAAAATACTGGGCAACCTTTTTAGAAAAAGAGAGAAAAGGCTAGCATATGGCAGAAAAAAAAATTTGCCTGAGCAGGTAGGTGTGATGAGAAAAGGTGACGCGGAGATTTAATTAGTAATGAGGCGCTTAAGAGCCTCAAACCACCTGTATACTAAGGGCACTGCTGTATATCGGAGGACAAATACAGGAGTCAAGAGTGAAGGAGAGTGGTAATGAAAAAAGAACTAGCGAAGGAGTTTTTTAAGGTGCTTATACGGCACCCTAAAGTTTCAGCCATCATTTTCTTTTTAGGTGGCGGCATATTGCTTTTGCTTTTCGGTGGTGTGGCAAAAATTGAATTCACATCACAACTATTTGGGGTAAAAATCGAAGCATCGCAACCAGAAACACAGGCCGAAACACAAAAAAATAACCAAACTTCAGATTAAACTGGTTGAGTTATCAGCCTATTACCTGCTCGAGAGATATGAAGGAATGCACAGACGAGACTAGAAAAAGTCGATATTCCTGACTTGTTATGCTTCTAGTCTCTGGTCGTTTTTTTAATAAATGAAAACCATCTATGTGGTTTCCATTTGATGGAATATTTCGAGATTAGTTACGTCTATCGCCGTGATTTCTTAATTTCTCTACATATAAATCAATTGAATGATCTTGCGCCATCTTTTTGAAACCACCGAACTTTTGTTTCCACAATATACCTAGGCGAATTTTTGCTCTTCTAAAGAAACTCATTTGATACCGCAGCCGAGCTTCTTTTCCAGATCCTTGAAGATAACTTAAGTATCCAGGGTGTTCGTATTTAGTCATTTGCTTCATGTATTCAACTAAACGCTCGTCCCAGTTACCTCCGAACACAAATTGATTAAATCCTGTAATTGGGCGCAATAGCAATTTAACTAAGTGTAAAATTATGATCGTACCCCAAGCTGCCCAAGGATTTGGCAGACAAGGTACAATATCGGTTTCATTGACAATTTCATACACAGGTGTTTTGAGGCCATTTTGGACTTGAATAGTTCCTATAGGAGGAGCACCAAATGTGTAACAAGCTCCCCTTATTTCATATGGTAATATACGTGTTGCCATCATTGCTAAAGCGCCGCCTAGCGAGTGACCTGTGATGAAAAGTTGGTCATATTTTAGATTGTCGAGTGTGTTGATAATTTCTTTTTCAACCAATTTATATGCTTCATAAAACCCTTTATGAAACTCAACAGTCTCTTTCCCTAATTCAACAGGTTTTAGTCGGGCGTTAATGTCGGTTTTTATATCTTGAAACTCTTTCGGTTCAGTTCCTCTAAAGGCAAGGTATGCGACTTTTTTTGTACTACCACTGGGGTAATTTACTAAGCGAGTACATATAAAAGCTTGTGTACCACCTATTGAAAACGTTTCTTCCAGTGTAAAATCCTCTGCTTGCAAGATCTCTTTTAACACTGCTTTGCTCTGTTCTTGAGTGCCAGGCATTTGTGTAATGATAAGAGCAAGACCCTCCTTAAGTTTTGCGGCACTATCTTGGTCTGTAATAAAGGTATCGATTAACTCGGTTGCTTGCGCTAATGGGTGACCGCCCTCAAATTTAAAATACGCTAGTTTGGATAGTTCGGCACACAAATATGCCATGCGATCGCTAAAGGCAGCTCTTTCGATTGGAGCGGTCATCAAGTTTTTTGCATCAAAATAGGTCTGGGGCATTATACTACTCTCTATCTATTGGACTGTTTCAATGTAAGAGTGGTTAAGTCTTCAATAACTGAAATGGGTACGATACATTCCTCAGGATTCTGTTTTGGTAAACATCCATAATCACTTGTTTTTTGATGCTGATAAAAGACATACCCTTTGGATGTAACTCCATCGTCTACAACTTTAAAAAATGCATTTGGAACAGCGATTTCGCGACTTTTGCAGGATCCGTCTGTATTTTTTTTCCTGCAGATAGTTTTGGGCTTTGAGGAAGTGAAAATAGGGCCGGAGATAATATGAAATTCTTTACCGTGCTCGCGTGCAGCAATTCGATTTAGAGTTTCTAGTTGGTACCAAGAGCCATTTTGACTGTTTAATTCTGGCAGTTGAGGAGCCATGTTTGACATATAATTTATTTCGAAGACAGTGCATGCATCATCTATATCTTCGATTGGAAATGTATCAAGATTTTCAAACTCAGCATCCATGCCATCGTTGTCTCTGTCGCCGCCTGACGTGAAGTAAGGTGCAAGATGCCCTCGGTGATATCCGCTGCCGGTATAATCGCTGCTCGTTACTCTATTTGCTTTAGGCAAAGATTTGTCTTGAGCCATCTTGTACCAGTGTTTTTCTCGCTTAGGAGTGTCTGTATAAGAAGGTTTAACATGCCAAGCAGTCCATCTTGGAACATTGTTCTGATAATCGAATGCAAAAACATGGCCACGATGTACAATGATTTCATCATCACTCGGCTTCAGCCCGTTTAGGTGTTCATCAATTAACTTAGCTTTTTGGCTGGCCGTGAGAGCAGGACAATCTTCCGCTTGTAATGTTTCAGAGAGATATGTAGCAGAAATTATGAGGAAGCCTGTTAATGCTATATGTTTCATAATAAAGCCTTTCTATAAATGCTACTATAATGCCTAAAAAAACCACCTTTAGTTAGGCTACTTGGGAGCTATAAGTGAGTCAATGTTCTTTTTTTGTTCTTGTGGGGCGAGCTAGACGATTTTTAGATGCCTAAGAACCTCTTGATTTTAACTAACCAATTTTCAGAATTTACAGATTCTTTAGCTGCCGAGTTAGAATCTTTGCTCAATGAGGGACTGTTGTCGTACTGTTTTTGGCGCTTTACCTTCAAGTCGTGTTGTCTACCTGCTTTAACTTGTGCGTCACTCCAATTTTCTGCCCATATAATTTGGTTGTTACGAATTATATAATGAGATCGGCATGCTAATGACCAATTACCAATAGATGGGTGCACTGAAATTGCTTTTCCGTCGAAGGTTAATCTCCAGTCGTTGGGATCTAGGGGGGTCACAATTTCGTTGCCGCAACCGCAGCAACACAAATGAGACATAGATGCGAACTCTAAAGAAATATAGAGAGTATTTTTTTCTAGTTTGGACGGGAAGTTCTCGACAAAGCAGTGTGTAATAGATGAAGATTTTTTCATTTTGAATCCTCATTAAGTATATGGTTTCCGTCTACATGATAGAGACTGAAGTGCTCACCTTCAGTATCTTGATAAAAGCCATAAAGCTTCTTCCAACGAATTACCGCTAGACAAGCGTTAAGTGCATTTAGGTCAGCTACTTGAATATTTTGACTGTAAACATCCTTATGATCGGCCTTGTTTAAGGGGATGCGGTTTCGAGCATGAACATGTTCCCGTTTATGAGGTGTACTCATCGTGGTCCTTAACGTGCCAACTAACGCGTTTTCAACTAATTCCAGGCCCATGCCAACATCGATGAAGGGGATGTTGTTGTTTTCAAGGACCTTAATAATCTTGGGCTTTTCTGTGCGGCTATCCATACAAATAAAGACGAAATCATGTTGGATTAGCTCATCAACATTTTGATCAGTAATGAAGGCATTTTTTGTTTTTATGTTTTTATGCATGTTCCCGTATATTTGAGCGAAGTAGTCTGTTTTGTAAGGACGCTCAAGCAACTGCTCTTTAGGAGCAGCGCCTGGTGCTCGAAAGGCGTTATGCTGTTCAAATATATCCCCGTCATAAAGGTATATGTTTTGTACAGGTGTTTTAGAGATAAGATCCAAGACGTAACTCCCCGTACCACCCAGACCAACGATCGCAACAGATTGTAGTTCAAGCTTTTGGGATAGATTACTAATGCCCGCTCGTCCTGATGCGTTATCGAAATATTGAAAAGGTGTTCTCGAACAAGCTTCAATAACTCGATGCGTTTTGGGCGTAACATTGGGTGATAATGCCGTGGCAGGATTACTTATAATTGAAGCATACGTCGACATTTTTTCATAATAATCTCTATACCCTGCTCTTGGTTTACTAGAGAAACTATGATCGACGATTATATCACCGCCGATAGTTTGTTTCGCGCTTGTATGTCGTATACGATCCAGGGGAGCCCCCTTTGGGTCACATGGATAATCGCCGCAGAACATGGCAACATGCGTCTCAGGTTGATTAGTTTGATCACCTGAGACATTAAGGGTGGAGACAAGTGCCCCGAAGCAAACTTGTTTTTGAGTATTCACATAAGGGATGTTCCTTATAACTAGATGCCCATACTCAATAGTTACCTCGTACCCTTCTTCTTTCAGTTTTTTTAAATCAGGGCTATGATTTATCAGTTGCAGTGACATTGAAAATCATCCCTTTTTTAACTCGAACAAACTCACCTTCGATAATTGTTCCTTCTGGTGTCTCTCCGTGGCCTTTTCTATAGCTAACAGTATATGAAGTGTTCGGGCCATCTTGCATGTCAGGAAAGGCTAGGCCTACCAATGCTTTGAATGCGACTTTTCCGCGTTCAATAAGTGTAGGGCGTGTATTTATGTAGATACAAATCTGTTCAGGTTCTCGAGATGAAAAACGTTCCACACCTTTACGATTTAGGTTGATCTCCTGATCAAGTTCCAGAACCTTATCTTTTTTACTATCGAAAATTAGATCTTCCGTATCTGGTATGGAAGCATACTTTCGAATGTCCTGTACCGAAATCTTACTTGCTCCCCATTCAAAGCCTCGTTCATTCACTGTGTAAGAGTAAACACGGTCGCTTTTGAACCAGAGTAACTCTGGCGTGTCTGTCTCGGATAGATCCAATTTCTCTTCAAGGCCAATTGATCTGGAATGACGGTCAAGCAATTCGATTAAAACATAGTCGCTCGCGGGGTTCAGTCCCGCTGAAGAACGAATTTCGCGCCCGGATAAGATCGGGTCGCTACAGTTTACGAGTTGGTTATTTAGTCGGTATTGGTATTGGTTTTGAGATGGCATATCTCTCTCCTTTCTTTAATTTCTAATTAATAATTAGCTATTAATTAGCCATAAACAAGCTATTTTTACATTTTTTTTTGATTGACATTGAAAAAAATGATAATTATGTAAGCTGTGAGCTAGGAGATATTCCCGATGAAACGTACGATGACGTTGAATCTCACAGATGTTGAGATGAAGGTTTTAGAGTCGCTGTGTGATGCAAAAGGACTCTCGAAAACCGCACTGGTTCGCCAATCACTACGCCTGTATAAATCGGTTGATGACCGCCTTACCCGAGGAGATAAGGTGTTCATTGAAAGTGCAGATAAAAAAGAAAAAGCGGAGTTAATGGTTTTATGAAGGAACCTTTGGGGGTCGTTCCATTATTAAATCGAATAACTAATAAGTTTGTAAATGTAGATATTTTCCGCGGGTTTGACGAGGGAAACCGTTCTGATATCGAAAGCAAATGGAAACCAGAGTTTCAGAAAAAGACGGACCTTGCTGAAAAGCATGGGTTATCGCGAGAACAAATTAATGCACAGGATGCTCATTGGGAGTGGGTTAGTAAAGCCGAACGTGCCGAGCAAAATCCCTTAGTGTACGATATATTTGTTTTAGAGCACCAGAAACAGACCGAAGCTTTAATGCTGGTCCAAAAAGGCGGAATAAATTGTTTCTGCCGTAGCATTGCTCATAAAGGTATGCCGCAAGTCTATGTGGACCTACTTGCTACAGCACCATGGAATAGACCAATGATTTCTAATAATCCTATTCTTAAGGGGGCTGGTCAGGCGTTGATTGGTGTTGCTGTTAGTTTAAGTTTAGAGGAAGAACTCCAAGGCCGTATTGGGCTACATTCTTTGTCCGGAGCAGAGACATTTTATAGAGATGTTCTAAAAATGGAGGACTTGGGCGAAGACAAAAATTATTACGGAATGAGATACTTCGAATTTACTGAGGCGTTAGCTAGCGAGTTTCTAAATTCTAACAATACCCAGAATGAGGAGGTCTAAAGTGAAGTTACATTTTACAGAAGACTGGTTAAGGAAGAAAATTAGAGAGGATGCAGACGTTGAAAACGACGCTGGCCTACCTGTTTTCTCTGCCGATTTCTTATATTCTATTGGTAATTGTAAAAAAGATCAAAAAGGATCCGTTAAAAAGCCTTCTGTAATTAAGGCTTTAAAGGTCTTGGTAACTCAAATTCGCAGAAGAGATTTTAGTTCAAGAGAAGAGTTTGCTGAAAAAATACGAGTTGATGTTGTAGAATTACAAAGTATAGAAGAAGATAGTAATTTTATACCTAAACCTAGAACAATGCATCAGTTGGCTAGCTATTTAAAAGTTTCTACGAAAGCAATTCAAAGATTAACACTAAATGATAAGACCTTGCATGATGATATTTCTGAAGCTGCCATACAGTTTGCAGCTAGCTCTGATGATTTATCCAGCCTCTCCACAGAAGACAGACGAAGTTTGAATGATTTTGTAAAGGTGTTATCAAATTATACTGAAGATTGATAATGTATGACTATGCTAGAGCCAGAAATTGGCGAGTTTGAATCTAAAGACATTCGAGAACATGTAAATAGACTGCTTAGAGATTTAGGTTGGCCAGAGCCTCCAATTAAGTTGGAGGAAGCTCGAGCAATCCAGAAATTAGATTTAACATATTATAGTAAAACTGATTTAAATTTACTTGATGAGATAGCTCATAAAACAAAACTAGCTGGGGCTACCATATTAGGTACTGCTCGCAAAATGACTGAAGTGGTGGAAAAGGCGGGCCTCAGGGGTCTTCTTTTACTCAAAGAAAACGATAAAAAAATATTTATCGATGATGAAGTTGTCCAACTTAAACGCCGGTTTTTGATTGCACATGAAATATCCCATGACTTGTTGCCATGGCATAGATCTCTACTGATGGGAGATAACGAGCATACACTTAATCCTGGTTGTCATCAGATGATGGAAGCGGAAGCAAATTATACTGCTCGAAAACTAATATTTCATGGTGACTTGTTTCAAAGAGAAGCTTTGGATTGCAAATTTAGTTGGAATAGCATTAAGGCTTTGAAACATAGGTATGGAAACACATATACCACAACGCTCTGGCATATGGTTTGTGAACGGGATCCTGATCATCCCGCATTTGGTTTGATTGGCAAACATCCTTACCACTCTGATATTGGCAGTAGGAAGAGCAATTCAAATGTAGCTTATTTCCCACGTTCGAAGGCGTTCCGAGAGCGATTTTCTCATGTTTCAAGTGAAGACCTCTTTAATGTAATTTCTACGTATGCAAGCAGAAATAAAAAGGGTCCTATTGGTGAAACTGAGCTTATCCTTACGGACTTAAATGGTGAGTCTTGTGTATTTTATATGTACTCCTTTTCAAATGGTTATGATCTCTTAACCTTTGGTTATTTTCTAGAACTTCATAAGTCTCTAGTTGGCTTTGAGGGGTAGGTTTTGAGAAAAATACCATCGGTTTAGATTAGGGCGTCGATGGTGTGTTTATGAGGTTTGTAACCATTGAAGCTATAGCTCTTTTAAAACTCGAAGTAACCTAGTTCTCCAAACTAATCATATATAGATCTAATAGATTTATACGACTTTTTCGCCTTCAGGGTACATCTTTCAATGGTTTCAATTTTAAACAATAGTTAGTAATCGATTATAGGTTTTAATTTATTCTCTCTATGATGGATTTATTGAGAGATTTATGTCCGAGAACTTTAGATTAAAGCAGTTACCGGTTGACGATAATATTTGGCAAGTAACTCAGCTAGGGCGATTAGTGTATCGTCCTGAAGAAGTCGCTTGGGAAGTTCATATCCATAAAGTTGCAAAACGAAGTCGTAAGCGCGTTGTCCGTGATAACAACTATTATAAGATAATTTATATTGGTTCCGGGCTGATATTTGACGTACCTATTGGGTCATTATGGAAAAATGGGAAGCGAATAGATGTTGGTAAATACATTCAAAAGTTAACAGTTTCTATCGATTCTTGGGATCAAAGAATTTTAAGCTTGGAAGACAAGGGAAATGGACAGCTTTCTTTTGTTGGTTATGAAGTGGAAAGCTATTCACACCCTTACCTTTGTATTGGTTTTGGAAGCAAAAATAAGGCAGTCATCATCAAATGTAGCGAATTACTTAGATTCTATTTTTGCTGTTTTTCTTCGATAGCTCAAAATCTATTTGGGTTTGATGATAATGGGATAAATGAAGATTTATTTATTCCTGAATTGACTGGTTGGAAGGCGGATGACCCTGAAGATTTATCACCGAAACCAGGCTTCGTGATTTCACCAAAGACCATTTTAGATGATGCAAGTGCGTTTGAATTAGGAGCGATCCTTTCTACCAAAACTAGCTTACAATCATTGATTAAGTTAACACAGAGCGTTCGAGCTTTAGTTCGTTCACCTTACGATATTTGCCCAATAGTTAGGTTGCCTTTTTCTGGTCGATCTAATTGGCTTATCAGAGGTAAGAAGGCAGCAATTAGAATAAAGAACCCGTCGGGCCAAGCGGCTAATTCTAATGAGATAACTGAAACCGATGCTTATATCGTTTCGCAACTGTTAAGTTGCTCATCTGAAGCGGCTGCGAAAACTCTTTATATAAATAGATCCCGTAAGAAAGTGAGAAAAATTGATAACCCTACTGTCTCAGTGGGAAGTATACCTACAGATATCGTCAAGCCCTCGAACTTTCCTGCCGTAACAGATGATATTCCGGCTGACAATAATGCGCCTAAGATCAATTTAAACCGTGGGGATATGTCGCTACGACGTCCTGGATTAGCGAAAATTAAGAAAAAACAAGCCATTACTAGAGTTTCTTCTGGGGGGCACCATGGATACGATGTTGATAATATTGAGGAATGTAATGATTTTACATCTACCTCTGGGCGCGGAGATACTGGCCATGGACATATTAAGGGAGGGGGTAAAAACTCAAAAAAGAATGATATTGATGAAAATGAAGAGGATAAGAATTCAAGTAGAGATGGGCTTCCTAGGATCTTCGAGGATATACCCAATCATTTGATACATATTAGAACGGCCCATGTTATTACTCTTCCTCAACGGCTTAGAACAATGGTGTCTGGCGTCTCTTATTTTAGAAATAGATTGGGAGGAGAATATGGGATCTATCAGCCAAGCATAGGTCCAAACTGGAATGAAGAGTGTGTTGTTTTTGATTTGCCGGAAGAATGGGGAGTTAATGCTACAGTAAAGAAACGATCAAGAAGTGCCGTCTTTTTTGAATTTAAGCTAAGTCATGCTCAGAAGGCTTTCTTTTTTGCATTGGAAGAAAAAAGTGGCTCTCATCCCAGGTATTTTGCAATTTCCTTAAAAGATTTAGAGCGGCTGTCGCTGGGACATGTTTCGTGGATTCTGTATCAGAAAATTAAAAAAGGAAAATGGCCAAATCGTACTCTATTCAATGGTGACTTTTATACTGTTGAAAAAAACCTTACCCAAAACAAACCTAAACCAAGAAATATGGCTGAGCATATTAGTTTGATGCTGGGTACCGTCAGAGTTATCTAGTGTTATGTGTTGGTGGAGGAGAAAGATATCTATTTGATGGGTCAACCAAATCAAACCTTCCAGGTTTGTGATCTTTCAACAGCCATGAAGACCAATTTCGAGATGCAATTGATGCTGCAATTAGCTTGAATGGCCAACCCTCTATAACCGTATAAACTAGGCTAAGTATGATATGACGGTTTTGGACGTCCATTTTTTCAAACACTTTCTCACTGCTATTGAAGTTACTGGTGCAATGGAATATTGAATTAATACTATTTCGTAGATCGGGGGATCTAGGGCCAGTTGACATTACTTTACAAAGTTGCCGAACAATATCGAAGTATATGATTGGGTGTATGTATTTCATGCCAAGCTTAGTGGGGGCTCCATGCAAATACCGATGTATTTGATATTCAAACTGTAGAGCAAGTGGGTTTCCCATTATTACTGGCGCGTCTGCATGAGCGCTTTTACATTCATGGCAGCTGATGAGACCATTACGACTTGGAATAATAGGTGAATTACATTTCCAACATCGATCGTTCAAGATAATTCCATGACGTAAGCACGAGCTATTGAATGCTAACCGCCAGTGTTTTCGGTAATATGGAATATGGTCTTCTTTTAAACAAAGAGGGCACATTTGTTGCCCAAATTTATATCGAATTCTATGTCGAATTCCAATTGGTAAGACCCATCTTGTAGTACCGTAAGGATTTAACTTTTCAAACACTGTACCTTCGTAAGATTGAATAAGTGTGTTTCGGGCCAGTTCTAAATTGGTTCCTGTTTTCTCAGACATTATCTGCAAGAGGTTTTTGCCTCCATGTACATCAATGTCCCGTGTCCATATCTGTGTGTTACCCCAATGTAATTTACAAAAAGTATGTAAGCGAGGGGCGTTTACTTCCGCAGTTCTTATTAACCAGGAAGAGAAGACTTCATCAGGTAACGGAGAAGGGTGATGAGGCCATAGGTTTCCAGATAACCCTCTCATCATTACTAGATTTTTTCGGCAGCTTTACGGCGTTCTGAAGGTGGAATATATCCGCAGGATTTTAATATCGTTTCATCGATTTTTTCACGATTAGTATTGATTGCATGGATTGCTGCGAGTCGAACTAAGTCGAAGGTTTCTCCAATTGTTCCTTCTGACATCGATAAGATAACTTTTGATAAGCTTTCGCTGCTAATTTTTGAGCTTAATTTTAGAGGTATTATAGCTTCGATACCGGCTAAAAGTGTTCGGTAGTTTTTATCAAAACTCCAATAAGGTAGGGAGAGCGGCTCAAACCTATTTGCGAGTTGTTCATCGATTTGAAGGGCCCTAACAGCCGATTTAGTCCCTGCTGCCACAATGGGTACTTTCAGTTCATTGCCGAGATATCTAATTAGGTTCAAAAACTGTCTCTGAATGTCTAGACGACTACCTAACATGTTATGGAACTCGTCGATAATTAGCATCTTAAGGCCACACGCTTTCAATAGCCGTATTGCTTGAGTTTCTAGACGAATTGTATTGTCGGTTGGTCTATAGGGGGCGAATAACTTTTCTAATATGGCTATGTAAAAACGTTTTGGGTCAGCGACTATTGGCATTTGTATGTACATTACCGGATAACTAGCACTATCTCCTTCAACATTATCTGAGGGAGGGTGGTCTCGAAGAAATTTTTCGAGGATTTTAGTCTTGCCGTTATTACTAGGACCATAAATGATTAAATTAGGCATTCTATGAGTGTCTGGGTGACGTAATAATGCCTGCATTTTTTCGATGGCTTTTTTAGCTATCGGGTATCCTAGCCAGTGATCATTTTCAATAGCTGTTTCTCTATCTAGATATCCAGCAGTTGCCAGGTGTCTGATTTTTGGGTGTAAATGTGTATGTTTTTCCGATTCTACCAAAACTCGATATCCTCTGGATTAAAGCTAACTTCTTCCTCTGACTTATTATCCTCTTGAGCTTTGATTTGCTCATCTGCTGAGAATTTTGAGTTTTCAAGTTTTGGAGATAAGAGCGAGCGCGACCGTATATTTGCTTTAGCCCTAGCTTTTTGTCGTCGAACAGCTTTTGTTTTCTGTTGTGCTTGTTCGACAGTAATTTGAATCTCATCCCAAGCTCGAAAGATTGCTTCCTCATCAACTAAGGAGTTGCCAAGGTCTGTAAGCTTTTTCTTAGCCCACTTAAATTGCCATTCTGACAATGAGGGGGTTGATAGATTTCTGGCAGGTATCTCGTGGTATTCTAATCTTTCTGGGCAAAAGAAGAAAATTTTTGAGATGTCTCTGGGATCGCGCCTAATGGTAAAGAGCCGTTTGTCGCCAGATTCTAAGTAAGGTTTTAATATATCATGCCAATAGGTTACGTAGTTCCATCTAAATCCTTTTTTTGTAATACGCCTTTGTTCTGTGGGTAAAAAATCAATCAGCATTCTTTGTGCGTCACCCAAGCTTGCGACCGGAGGTAAGCCTGTTCCAAGCGCGTTTTTGTCGCCATATACCCCTTTTTCAAAAGCATGCAGTGGGGGAAGGTTTGTGTGCGGATGGATACTTTTATTGTAGTCTTCGCAAATGGTGAGAGTTAAACATTTTTCTAATTCCAATAATGTGAGGCAAGCGTATTGTTCAGGTTTAGTTTTACCTCGTATTTGGATGTTTGAATATGTGGTCCCTGGTAACTCGTGCACTCTACGCATTAAAGTACCTATTACTCGTTCTACAATACCACCATATTCAGTCTTTGTTAGTGGCCGGTATTCGATGCTTATGTTGTGTTCTTCACAACCTCTCTGTAGAGCATTGCTTCTAAAGTCTTTCCCATTATCTACGGCTATCCGAGTAGGTAACCCCCAAATAGGCCAGTCTACATCTATTTGGCGCCTTCTTAACCATTCTGCTTTTGGAAAAATTGAATTTATTAGGCAAAGCCCCACAACGGTTGCTGACGGCTTTTCTAGATCAACGTGAAAGCCTGTAATTGCACGGCTGTAAAGATCTATAGCTATGGTTAGGTTTGGGCGTCCAATTGTTTCCCTATCGTCTTCGTCGACTAGTAAAATATCAGCTGACGTGTGATCAATTTGTACGATATCTAAAGGGTATTTCGCCTCAAGATATGTGTCCGGAGCAGGTCTCGTCTGATCGTCTGCTACTCTGCGACCTTCTCGAAATAATAGTGATTTACGTTTTGGGGTACTAGATAGACGCGATCTCACAGTGTTTTCACTTACCTTCAGGTTTTCACGAAAACACTGCCTTTTGACACGCCTTACTATGGCTGCTGGAATTAGTTTTTGGTGGGTAAGGTAACTTTCTTCTATTGTGTGTTGAATTATCTCTTCCACCCTGCGGTCAATACGGCTCTTACCTTTTCCTCCATTTTTAGGTTGAGGCATAATTGAAGAAACTTTAGGGCTTTCAGCGTATATTTTAAGCAGAGCGTACATGCGACTGCATGATAACCCTACCTTTTTACCGGAGCGTATGACGTCGTTTTTTGATCTATTCTTGTGAGAGAGTAATTCGTCTAATTCGGATGCAACCTTCCTCCAATACTCCCAAACGGGTTGCTGAATTTGTGAAATATCAATTTCAGTATCCTGTTGTTTAATCATACGGTTTCTTCATCAAAGAAAAGGCTAGATTTTGGCGCTCTATATTTAGGGTACATTGTTGAGGTTGGCTTAATAGGGTTGTTGAAATCTATTCCAAAGTTACCTTCAAAGATATATTGCCAGAGACTATATTGAAGTTCTGCTCGTTCTTCACGGTTCGTTGAAAATTTATCTAAAATGTCATGTATTGAACAAGGGAGATGTTTACGGATGTCTTGTTCTAAAAACAGGTCAATAAAATTGGATGATGGTGCATTGCTGAAACGCATTAGTGTTTTAATGTTTTCCAATCTGACTGAGCGAATGTCTTTTTCTGTTACAATACGAAAGTTGAAGTTGTTCTGAAAACACCATTGTCTTGCAGCATTGTATTTTATGTCGCCTTTTTCCTTATTCCGCATTAGATCGTCATGATACTTTATCTCAACTAATGACTTATAATTTTTGCCTTTTTTAGAATATTCTAGCTGGAAATCAGGCGTATATTCGCCTGTATGTCCCTCTAAAGTTTCATATAGAATTTTGATAGGTTGCGATATGATCCTATGGACATTTCCTGCGGCTAGACAAAGTATTGAAAAGTCCCTTTCCAATGAAGATTCAAAGGGTAATGGTTGTCCTTTTTGTTGGCTCCAATTTAGTACACCGGAAACACTACGAGTAGTTCGCTTGATGGTTCGTGTATCATCTGATGAGTGGGTACTTTTAATTAAGTCATTAAACATGCTTGAAATCGTATAGGCATTTTCACGAGTTGTTGAGCAAGGAAAGTATTGAAGTCCACCATAGTTTTGCGCATCGTTCAATATTCTTGTTTTGTATTGATTATTCTTGTTTGCTTTTGATGTGTGCTTCATCAGGTTTCCCTCAATTTTCTCAAGGTATATTCTTATTTTCTTTTGATATTGTCAGCGGTGCTAAAGCAATGCCGGGGGAAGTGTCGCTGGCTAATGGTGGAGTCCTTTTCCTTGATGAACTGCCTGAATTTAACCGCTCTACACTTGAAGCGCTAAGACAGCCTATAGAAAGCGGTGAAGCCGTAATTGCTCGTGCACAGGCTCATGTAACCTACCCTGCCCGTTTCCAGCTGATTGCTGCTATGAACCCCTGCCGCTGCGGTTATCTGGATGATGCCGGGCTGGCGTGTTCCCGCGCGCCCAGGTGTGCTCTTGATTACCAATCAAAAATATCTGGCCCTCTTTATGATCGTATGGACCTGTTTATTGATGTGCCTGCGGTTTCCGCAAGCGATCTTACTTTACCACCTTCTTCTGAGAGTTCAGTGGATGTCGCTGAACGGGTTGCCACGGCACGTCAGGTGCAGTTGGAGCGATTTGCCCATATAGAGGGGGAACGGCCACCTACATGTAATGCTCATGCGGATGGTAAGCTTCTGGAAAAAATTGCGACACCTGATGCTGAAGGCAAAGCGCTGCTTGAAAGAGCAGTAGGGCAGTTAAGGTTATCAGCCCGAGGGTATCACCGTGTGCTTCGGGTATCCCGCACTATCGCTGATCTTGCTGGTAGTGAAGCTATTCAAAATGCTCATATTGCTGAAGCACTTTCTTACCGCCGTATGGATCCGCATATTGCGCATAAGGCAGCTGTTTAATGACACATAAAGAATGCACCGACGTTCTGCCCGAATTGTTCAAGGATTGCAGTTGTTTGCGCATTAGTGAAGGATAGGTGTTGTTTCACAAGCGCAAGGTTTTCCGTGGATGTTTTACCGGAAAGAGAAAGCCTTTCCATGCGCCAGCTTATTGCTTCAACAAAATCATGATCATAGTGCCTGGATACCAGCTCTGCTAAACGGTCATCAGTTTCTTCACTATACTCAGTACGGTTTAACCAATCTTCTTTGTTTAATAAATTGGTTAACCAATTTGCTGTTTCCAGATCGTGCTCACACATTACCATTTTCATCTGATCCTGCACGTAATACCAAGTGGCTTCATTCAGCTTTTCATCAAGGCCCAGTTGAAACAGAAACTGCGACTTGCCTTTGCTTAATTGCCCCATAGACCAACGGTAAGCTACTTCTTTTGTTATCTTATTATTAGCTGATGCTGCAACGTCTTCTGAGTGCTTTTTCATTTCTTCAAGCGTTAGAGCAATGGCTTCTTGTGCCATTTTTTTATTAGCCTGATAGGCTTCTGCTGTTTCAGAGTTCCCTAGTAAACGAAGGTGGTTTATCAGCCTTTTGGTGTAACTAGCTTTCTGGCAATATGTAGGGTGGCTTTCATGTTGAAGGCCTTTGAGAAGACTGGTTTGATTATTGGTGGCGTCCGCAGCCCAATCGTAAAGCTCAATTCTCAGGCTTTTGTTTTGAACATCAAATTTCAAAGGTGATAAATCTACAGTATCCGGATTGGTGGATTTTGATTTAACCTGTTCTATAAGTTTAAGGGCTGTATCGTTGGCTTGTGCTGGAAATGAGCACCAAACCAATATGCAAATAATAAGTATTCTAATCATTTTATTTCCCCCTCGTTTACCATCAAGAAGGCTATGATTTTTTAGCCAGTGTTGGCTAATAAAATAAGTGTGAAAAACAAGTATTAGTAGATTGTTTTTCTATCCAACCAGTTCCACTTGTACCGTATCTTCAAATTTTTCAATTGTACCGTCTTTTGCTTGGCGGATGATAAGGATTTCCCCGGTCCATATGCCAGGCATAAAACCACCAGCAGGACGACGGAGTCCGGTATAGCGGCGATGATGCTGCTGCGTTTTTTCGATAGCTGTGGAATATTCTTTAGCGATAGAACCATCAGGCCGTGTTATTTTCATTAGCCAGCGGTCCCCTTTGAGAGTGCCGAATGTTCGTCCATTCAGGAATAGTAGTTTAGAATCCTTAGAAATTTGTGCCAAAGGTGTTTGCCACTGGCTTTCAGATGAAAGTGGTTCTGTAGAAAACGATGCTGGCAGAAGTGTTAACCCTCTATATGCCAGATTAGTAGACCATGCACTTTCAGAGCCACCATTGGAACAGGCCGCCTGCATGGGTTTTTTATCGAATGGATCATACCAGATATTACCTTGCCTCAGGGCAAAATGCATATGCGGGTATGCCGTCAGGCCAGAAAGCCCAACCTCGCCAATTTTCTCACCAGCTTTTACCTGCTGGCCCTTTTTCACTAGAATGCTGCCTTCTTTCATATGGCCATAATAGCTGATCATGCCACCAGCGTGTTTAATGCCGACTACATTGCCAAGCCCTACCTTGGTTTTTTCTGCGTAGTTACTTTTGTTAGCAAATTCATCTTTGATGCCGTCTCGTGTTACATCAACCACACCGTCTGCTGCTGCAAGCACGGCTACACCTTTGGCCATTTCACCAAGGTTTGCCAATGTAAAGTCAGTGCCTTTATGATTATGTTGGCTGCGGTCACCACAGGTGTAATCAGCGCGTTCTTTACCCGGTGCCCGGTCTACATAGCGTGCGATCCAGCAGTTTTCTCCCAGTTCACATTTCAGGGGAAATGATAGCTCAGGAAAAGAGGCTTGTTCCTGTGCAAATACAGGTGTCGAACTAAGAAAAGTGGCTAAGGCAAATATTAGTCGCATCTATGGATTCCATTATTAAGTGGCGCTATATACAACTAGCAATCTATACCGTGATAGCAAGCGTTATACGTTTTCGCACGCGAATAGCACCTGAATAATGAGGCGATTTTATGCAGTTGATACCTGAGTTTTTAAGTTTATTTGATGCAGGTATTTTAATTGTAAGCAGTTTTTTCACATCCTTTCTCTCAGCAGCTATAGGCCTTGGTGGCGGGGTTACGCTTCTAGCGGTGATGGCGCAAATTCTGCCAGCGTCTCATATTGTGCCTGTGCATGGTGTGGCGCAGCTTGGCTCAAACATCAGCCGTTCTACACTAATGCGGAAGCATATTGATTTCCGGGTGATAGGATATTTCCTTATTGGCAGCCTGATTGGTGCAGCAATTGGCGGGCAACTGGTTGTCTCTATCGAAGCAGGTATTCTGCAGATTATTCTGGCGGCGTTTATTCTCTATGCTACATGGGGGCCGAAGCCGTCAGCGAAAGCATCATCCAAATATGCTGTTGGTATCGGCGGCACACTCTCTACCCTGCTTACCATGTTTGTTGGGGCTACTGGACCGTTTGTAGCGGCACTTTTCAAGCCTCAAGGGTTCAAGCGGGAAACACAGGTGGCAACCATGTCTGCTGGTATGGTGGTGCAGCATAGCCTGAAGCTGGTAATTTTTGGATTGCTTGGTTTTGCTTTTGGGCCTTATATCCCGCTTCTTGCCATGATTATTGGCTCGGGGCTGCTGGGCACGTTAGCAGGAAGGCATTTACTTCTGAAAACAAGTGAGGAGCTTTTCACAAAACTCCTCAATCTGGTGCTTACTCTTCTCGCGCTACGCCTTCTCTATGTGGGTATCACTGGTCTCTAGAGGCCTTCTCAACAAGGCCGGAGAGACCTTCGCGGCGCTCTAGTTCTGCCATTACGTGGGCAAGGCCTTTGCCGCGTGCTTTGAGAAGGATCATCAGATGAAAGAGTAGGTCAGCGGATTCTTTGATAAGCTCAGCATCGTCCCCTGCCGCTACAGCCATAGCGGTTTCAACAGCCTCTTCACCCACCTTCTGAGCGATTTTCTTGTCGCCCTTTTTGTAAAGCTTGGCTACATAGCTGTGATCAGGGTCAGCGTTTTTGCGCTCTTCAAGTAAGAGTTCCAACTGTTCCAAGGTTTGCCAATCTGCCTTCATCATTAGATTGTCTCCCGCACTGCAATGCCGCCAGCTTTCATATGTGCTTTGGCTTCCGCGATTGTATATTCGCCGAAGTGGAAAATGGAAGCTGCAAGAACTGCCGATGCATGTCCTTCTTTAACACCGTCAACCAAATGGTCAAGATTGCCTACGCCCCCTGATGCAATAACGGGCACGTTTACGCTGTCCGATATCTTCCGTGTAAGATCAAGATCAAAGCCTTCACGGGTACCGTCCCTGTCCATACTGGTCAGGAGAATTTCACCAGCACCGAGACGTGCGGCCTCCTTAGCATATTCAACCGCATCAAGGCCTGTTGGTGTGCGTCCACCGTGGGTGAACACTTCCCATTTGTCGTGCCCAACCTTTTTTGCGTCTACAGCCACCACAATACACTGGGCGCCAAATTTTGTGGAAAGCTCACCAATAACTGCCGGGTTGTTTACCGCAGCTGTCATCAGGGAAACCTTATCAGCGCCAGCGAGCAGGAGCTTGCGAACATCTTCCTCTGTGCGGACACCGCCACCTACTGTAAGGGGCATAAAGCATTCTTCCGCTGTGCGCTGAACTACATCCAGTAGGATATCCCTGCGGTCACTTGAAGCAGTAATATCAAGGAAGGTCAGCTCATCTGCGCCCATTCCGTCATAAACACGGGCTTGCTCTACAGGGTCGCCAGCGTCGATCAGATCAACGAAATTCACGCCTTTCACAACGCGTCCGTCCTTCACATCAAGGCACGGAATAATACGGGATTTCAGCATTACACCTCTCCCGCAGAAATTTTAAGCGCTTCCTTGAGGTCCATACCGCCATCATAGATCGCGCGGCCAGTGATCACCCCTTCAAGGTTGCCAACATCCGCGACACGGCGGATATCATTCAGGTCTTTCACGCCACCTGATGCGATAACTGGAATGGAAACAGCATCTGCAAGTTCAGAAGAAGCTTCCGCGTTCACACCTGTTAGTGTGCCGTCTCGGTCAATATCCGTGTGGATGATGGCGGCAACGCCCGCGTCTTCGAATTTTTTTGCAAGTGTGGTTACTTCGAGCGTACTTACTTCTGCCCAACCTTCAACGGCAACCATGCCTGCTTTGGCATCAATTCCAACGGCGATTTTACCGGGGAATAGTTTACAGGCTTCTTTTACAAGAGCAGGGTCTTTCACAGCCAGTGTGCCGAGGATGAGGCGGGAAAGGCCCGCATCCAGCCAGCGTTCCATTGTTGCGATATCGCGGATACCGCCGCCAAGCTGTGTTGGAACATTGGTAGCTTTCAGGATGGCTTCAACAGCGGCCGCGTTCACAGGTTCGCCTGCGAAGGCACCGTTCAGGTCTACAAGGTGCAGCCACTTACAGCCAGCATCCACAAACTGTTTTGCCTGTGCTGCTGGATCATCATTAAAAACAGTGGCTTCTTCCATGGCCCCTTTATAAAGGCGCACGCAGTTACCGTCCTTAAGATCAATTGCAGGATAAAGGGTAATCATGGTTGCCACTCCAAAAAGGCTTTGAGGAATTTGAGGCCAACTGTCTGGCTTTTCTCAGGGTGGAACTGAGTTCCGATCATATTATCTTTGCCGACAATGGCGGTTACCTGCCCACCATACTCAGTGGTAGCAAGCAAAGCACTTTCGTCAGCCAGTTCCATATGGAAACTGTGCACGAAATAGGCATGATCATCCGCGTTTAGCACGCTTGCCACCGGATGCGTTTTACCAGCTTCTGTTACTGAAACTTTGTTCCAGCCCATGTGCGGAATTTTCAGGCTTTTGTCAGTGGGCTGCATTGGTTTTACTGTACCGTTCACCCAGCCCATCCCTTTATGGATGCCGTGCTCATGGCCTTCTTCAGCCATTAACTGCATGCCTACGCAGATACCAAGGAATGGTTTCCCATTTTCACGAACCTGTTCGCGGATAGCATCTTTCAGACCATCAATCGCCAGAAGGCCTCTGCGGCAATCAGCAAAGGCGCCAACGCCAGGCAGGATAATACGGTCAGCTTGCAGAACAGCTTCCGGGCTGTCTGTTACGATTACGTTGGTGTTGAGCCCTGCTTCCTTTGCGGCCCGCGCCAGTGCTTTTTCAGCAGAGCGCAGGTTACCAGAGCCGTAATCAATGATAGCGGCGGTTTCACTCATTTTAAAAATCTCCGGCTGCGGGGTTAGAGGCTACCGCCTAGCGTACCTTTGGTAGAAGGCACAGCATCGGCTTTACGCGGATCAATAGTTGCTGCTTCACGCAGAGCGCGGGCAACAGCTTTGAAGCAGCTTTCAATAATATGGTGGTTATTCGTGCCGTATAGATTTTCCACGTGCAGGGTCATGCCGGCGGCGAATGCGAAAGCACGGAAGAATTCTTCAAAAAGCTCTGTGTCCATCTCACCAATTTTATCGCGGCGGAAATCCACATTCCAAACAAGGAAAGGCCTGCCAGAAATATCCATTGCAGCACGGGAAAGCGTTTCATCCATCGGGATATAAGCAGTGGCATAACGGGTAATGCCTTTCATATCGCCAAGGGCTTTCTTCACCGCCGTACCGATCGCAATACCGGTATCTTCTGTTGTATGGTGGCCGTCGATATGCAGATCACCTTCTGTGCGGACCTTAAGGTCCATCAGTGAATGCCTTGAGAGCTGCTCGAGCATATGATCAAGGAAACCAATGCCTGTATGGACATCATACACACCAGTGCCGTCAAGGTTCAGCTCAATGGTGATGTCTGTCTCATTGGTTTTTCTTGCCACAGATGCTGTGCGCATTTTTTCACTCCTTCAGTGCAGAATTCTGCCTATATACGGGCGGCCATAGAAGCCGGATGCAATGCTAATACTGTTAATTGCCTTCGTAAACGAGCAATTTCTTTTGCTGCCATCGTAAACAAATCTTGAAGATAGGGCGATTGAAGCCGTGAGGAAATTAATCAATTCAAATGGTTGTTTGACTGTACACATTGCTTAAATACACTAAATAACAATAACTTAATATGGCCAGCGAGGATAATATGAAGAAACTAATAGTAGCAGCCAGTGTAGCAGCAACCTGCTTGAGCGGAGCGGTTTTTGCGCAAGGTGTTGACGCTCTCTCAGCAAAGGTAAATTCAGAAGATGCGGACCGTTTTGTAGCTGTATTTGAACGCACAGACGGTAAGCCAACAGCTGAAGATCTCCTTAAAGGGTATCTGGAGCCGGGGTCAAAGGGGGTGCAGGTATTCACGCCGGGGCGTATTGTAAATGCTGAAAATCTGGCTCAGAAGATTGCCGCTAACCCGGATAGTTACCGCAGAGCTATTGATGTGTGCCTGCCAATTGCTAAAGACATGACAGCAGAGCTTAGGAGCGTGTACCTCGGGTTGAATGGTTTGCTGAACAGTCCAGAACTCCCTGAACTTTTTGTTCTTTTTGGTGCAGGTAATTCAGGCGGTACAGCGGGGCCGGGTGCGCAAGTGCTAGGGCTTGAGGTGATTTGCCGTATCGGGAAAGATGAAGAAGATATCAGGGGAATTTTCCGTCGCTTCTTTGCTCATGAAACTGTGCATACCCTGCAAAACTTCCCAAGCAAACTTCCCGAACGGGGTGAAGAGTATCTGATACTCTCAGCTCTCGCGGAAGGCGGCGCTGATTTTGTCGCTTCCCTTGTAACAGGACAGCCGCCTGAGAGAGCCAGAGATGCTTGGGCCGTTGAGCGAGAGGGTTATATCAAAGCTGAATTCCTGAAAGACTTGGAAAAAGCCAGGGGAATGACGACCGAAGAAATTCAGAAAGCGGGTTCGCCTCTTTACCGATGGGTTCGTAATAGCACCCAAGTGCCTGATGAAGGTTGGCCTGGAGAGCTTGGTTATTGGGTTGGGCGCCAGATATGGACTGATTATTTTAATCAGGCAGAAGATAAAGAGGCTGTGCTCAAACAACTCCTTGATCTGGATAATATTGATCCAGAGGAAATCTCAAGCATCTATTTCAGTAAATAAAATATAGCCCGAGGGGCCAGTATAGGGAATGTGCTGGCTTCTTTCCTGTGTAGTGATAAATCTTTTATACCAACGATTACTATTTCAGCAGCGATGGCAGTGGGATTATACCATCAAGGGGTATGATTAGAGTGATAGCTGAAAAAACTGCTGGTTTGACCTTGCTCAAAGACGTTTGTTCCATAAAGCCTATAAAACATTAGTAAAACCAATGTAGGTGGATTAGTGTTCCCTATAGTTTATAGGGGCTGAGTGACGTTATTTTGGAATGATGTGTTAAGCTATGTCTTCTCCCGATATTGATATTATTATTTGCGCGTATCAAACAGGCGAAAGAATTCGTGCTACTATTGATGCTATTTTAGCGCAAACGTATGAAAACTTCAGGCTTTTGATCATTGATGATGCGTCTGGTGATGACACAGTGGATATCATCAGAGAGTATGAAGACCAACGCGTTCAGCTGGTGGAAAATGAAGTTAACATGGGGGTAGTTGCATCCCGCAATAAAGGGTTAGCGCTCGCGGAGGCTGATTTTATCGCCACATGTGATCATGATGATCACTGGAAGCCGGAGAAACTGGCGCTTCAGATAGCGTATATGCAAGCTCACGAAGAATGTGGTCTGGTTGGTTGTTTTTGGGACCGGTACAAAAATGAGCAATATGACAGTACAGCTTCAATCTCCTACCACAGTTCAGCTTATATTGGCTGGTATCTATATTACCGGAATTGCTTGTTACATTCAGGCTTGTTGTTCCGTCGTTCGGTTGTTGAAGCGTGTGACATTGAATATTCCTCGGATGTCACTTTCGGTGATGATTGGAAACTGTGTCTTGATTTTGCGAATGCTGGTGAAGTGGGTGTTGTTCCGGAAAGTTTGGTAAAATATACCCTCCACGGGGATAACTGGAGCATTAAGGCTCGCGAAGAAATGCATGCCAGTGGTGCCAGTGTTTTAAAAAACGCGATAGAAAAGCTACTCGGGCAGGAAATTTCTGTGGCGACAGCACGGCTATATTTTGATGCGGTTGTTATTGGCGTTCCGCAAGAAGATATGAGCAAATTGATTGAAGCCGGGGAAATGCTTGCGACTATCACAGCTCGTTACATTGAAAGAAATACAGTTTCATTGCCAGACGCTGAAAATATCTACCGATCAGCAAGTGAGATTTGGTGGCAAATGGTTCGTCTTTCGGCCAGTGTGAAGGGGCCAAAGCAATTGCAGCTGTTTGACCGCATATCAGCTTTTGGTAAATACAAACCCGGATTGGGCGCTTATATTACCGCTTGGGGAAAAGCGGCTATTAAATCGCGCATGTAATCTGTGATAAGAATGCTTTGCTTTGATAATCTTTGACGATATGTCTAATTTTAATAATGCCGCGCTAACTAGAGATTTTGTATGCCTACGGAAATGAATGGTTCAGATACTTTACGTTTTAAAACTATGGGGAATGCAACTATTCAGTTGCGCCTGAATGATGAAGTATTGCTAACAACAGACCCTTGGCTTACTGGGCGCGCTTATTTTGATAGCTGGGCGCTGCATCATCCCTTCTCTGAAGAAGAAATCCAGTCGGTAAAGGATAGCGAATATCTCTGGATATCGCACGGCCATCCTGATCATTTACACCATGAATCTCTGGAGCTGTTGCCAAAGGGTAAGAAGGTTCTTATCCCGAACCACTATCATGATGAAATTTCCGAAGGCCTGAAGAATGACGGCTTCGAAGTTGAAGTGATGCAATATAAAAAATGGTATCGTCTTCACGAAAAACTCGAAATTCTCTGCCTCGATAACATTAATCAGGACGGTATTCTGATTATGCGGTTTGGGGATGCGCTGTTAATCAACCTGAATGACTCCCCACTGTGTGGCGAATTCTCCTTCATCAGAAATCTGGTAAAGGAACACCCCAACGATAAGGTTTATGTTTTTAAGCTGGTTGGGATTGGGGCTGACATGCTCAATTACGTGGATGAGCACGGCAATAGAACCATTGAAGCGCCTGAAAATTATAAGATGGGCTGTATTCAGGATGCCGCGAATGAAATTCACGGCTTAGGCGGTAAGTATTTCTGTATCTCTTCTTCCCAGCACTTCCTTGTGCGTTCGGATAGCATGTGGGTGAATGATTATGAATTTACCTATAAGGATATGTGCAGGCACTGGAACCAACCTTCGGTTCAGGTGGTTCCCCCTTTTGTTACCTGTGATCTGGGTACTGGTGATATCCATGAAGATTGGCCATCCCAAAAGCCTGATGAAAGCCAGTTCCTTGGAAATACCGGGCAGGATGACTGGGATGAAAAACTGTCTGAAGAAGAATGGAAGCGGGTTTTCGGCTTCTTTCAGCAGTTTGAAACCATCTACGACATTGTAGATTTCATTGACGTGGAAGTGGGCGGTGAAAAACGCCGTGTGTTGGAACGTAAAAAACAGCGTAAGAAACCAAGAGGCGTGTGTTTCTTTGTGCCGCGTAATTCGCTTCTTGAGACAGTGGAGTGGGGATATTTTGATGATTTGCTGATTGGTAACTTTATGAAAACCCAGCTTATCAATATGACACTATATCCTGATTTTTCACCACGCGTTGCCAAGTATGGCGGTAATGCGAAAGTGTTCAGCAAGCGGGATCTTCAGAAGATGTATCGCCACTATTTCTGGCGTAATCCAATTGGCGTGGCAAAATATATGTTCAACATATATTGGTGGACCAGGTTTGTGCGTTATATGGCAGATGTTACTGAAGCGGTGGGCATTAGAAAGCAGGCCAAGTGGTTCTATCTGACACTGAAGAAGCTTAAATCGTAACTTCCCAAATTAGGAAGGCATATATATGCAACCTAATCCTGATCGAGGTCATTTTCTTTTTTGCACCAATGGTTTGTATGCTCAGCATTCAGCGGCATGTATTAAATCATTGCTCGAAAACAGTAGCCTGAAGCATCACGATATTTGTGTTGTAGGGCATTTTGAAGATACGAGTATTCCAGCTAAGCTAAGGTCTATTGCAGACACATATGAAAATGCAGATATCAGGGTCATAGATTTCCAGCCGGACGATAGCCTTAAAGCAGCGACTAAAAGCTATTGGTCCATTGATATGTTTAACCGCTTCTGGGTAGTTGAATTTTTTGAAAGCGATGTAAAGCGGGTTCTGTATCTGGATTCTGATATTATCGTTCGCGGTGATATTGCACCGCTCTTTAATACTGATCTTGAAGGTAAGATGTTCGGGGCTGTATCTATTCCTCACTCTGCTCAGTGTGCGGCATTAGACCTTCCACCAGAATATGAATATTTTAATTCCGGTGTGCTCTTGTTTGATATGGATAAATGGCGGTCCAGTAAACCGCTGGATACCTTGCTGCCCTATATAGCAGCGAACCCGGATAAATTATCTTTCCCAGATCAGGATGCGCTGAACGCCTGTTATTATGCGGACCGGCACGTTCTTGATTACCGCTGGAATCTCATTGTTCCGTTCATTTGGCGAAAGAATGAATTGCAGATACAGGCTTCTGAACGGAAGCGCATTGTAAGAGAAGCGGTGGTTGTTCACTATAATACCCCTCTTAAACCGTGGCATTATTTAAGCGCACATCCTTATAAGAAGGATTATTGGTTTTATCTGCGAGGAACCCCTTGGCAGCATGAAAAGCCCCAAGGTAAAACGGCTCTGAATATGGTGAAAAAACTCTATAACTTCCTGATGCCGCAGGAAGCGATTACCTTGATGAATAAAATACGGGGACGTTAGTGTTTTTAAGGGCATTCCCTTCGCAATCTCACTTGGTTTTTATGAATTCCCGCTTGTCCAGCTGCGTATGCGTGCATATATGAGGCTGTGAAAAGAAATAAGAATAAGGACACGTCTTTTAATGACACAGTTCAACGATAAGCTTCCTACATGGCATGCCACCACAATTTGTAGCGTAAGAAAAGGCGATAAGGTTGTTATCGCAGGTGATGGCCAGGTTTCTGTTGGCGATACAGTAATGAAAGCCAATGCGCGCAAAGTACGCCACTTGGCTGGCGGTAAGGTGATTGCGGGTTTCGCAGGCGCAACCGCTGATGCTTTCACACTTTTTGAAAGGCTGGAGGCCAAGCTTGAGCGCCACCCAGGCCAACTTGCTCGTGCGTGTGTGGAGCTTGCGAAAGATTGGCGTACAGATAAATACCTGCGCCAGCTTCAGGCAATGATGATTGTTGTAGACCAAAGCACAAGCCTGGTTGTTACAGGTAATGGTGATGTGCTTGAGCCAGAACACGGTGTTGTAGCCATTGGTTCTGGTGGTAATTTTGCCCAAGCGGCAGCGCTTGCGCTCTATGATCAGGATATGACATCTGAAGAAATCGCGCGTAAAGCCATGAAAATTGCAGCGGATATCTGTGTTTACACAAACGAAAACATCGTTGTGGAAACAATGGATATCGAAGCCGCTGAATAGTTAGGAGTTTTGTCATGACAAGTTTTTCACCGCGTGAAATCGTATCTGAACTGGACCGTTTCATTATCGGGCAAAAAGATGCCAAGAAAGCTGTGGCTGTAGCACTTCGTAACCGTTGGCGCCGCCAGCAGCTTGAAGAAGGTATGCGTGAGGAAGTTCTGCCAAAGAATATTCTGATGGTAGGCCCGACAGGTGTTGGTAAAACGGAAATTTCTCGCCGCCTAGCAAAGCTTGCGGAAGCGCCTTTCATCAAGGTTGAAGCGACCAAATTCACAGAAGTGGGTTATGTGGGCCGTGACGTGGAACAGATCATCCGTGATCTTATCGAATCCGCTATCCTGATGGTGAAGGAAAAGAAGAAGAAAGAAGTTGCTGCAAAAGCTGAACTGCACGCCGAAGAGCGGGTTCTTGATGCGCTTGTAGGTGACACAGCAACAGATGCAACTCGCCAGAAATTCCGCAAAATGCTGCGGGAAGGTGAGCTTTCCGAAAAAGAAATTGAACTGGAAGTAGACGATAACGCCAACCCATTCCCGCAGATGGAAATTCCGGGTATGCCGGGCGCAAGCGTGGGAATGCTCAATCTTGGTGATATGTTCGGTAAAGCCATGGGTGGCCGTAAAGTGAAGAAACGCCTGACAGTTTCTGAAGCTTACGAAGTGCTGATGGGTGAAGAATCCGAGAAACTGATTGATGATGAAGGCAGCACCCGTGAAGCTATTTCACTGGTTGAAAACCACGGTATCGTTTTCCTTGATGAGGTAGACAAAATCTGTGCGCGTCAGGATGCGCGCGGTGGTGATGTGAGCCGAGAAGGCGTGCAGCGGGACTTGTTGCCGCTTATCGAAGGTACAACGGTTTCCACCAAGCACGGTGCTATTAAAACGGATCATATCCTCTTTATTGCGTCAGGCGCTTTCCATCTCGCGAAGCCGAGCGATCTGCTGCCAGAACTTCAAGGCCGTCTGCCGATCCGCGTGGAGCTTGAAGATCTTACAGAGGCTGATTTTAAACGTATTCTCACGGAGCCTGATTACAGCCTGATCCGCCAATATACGGCGCTTATGGGTACTGAAGGTGTCACGCTTGAGTTTGATGATAGCGGTATCGATGAAATCGCTCGCATTTCAGCTCACTTTAACGAGACAGTTGAAAACATTGGTGCCCGCCGCCTGCATACGGTGCTTGAAAAAGTACTTGAGGAGATTTCCTTCACTGCGAGCGATACATCTGGCACCACTATTAAGGTGGACGCTGATTTCGTTAAAACCAACATGGGTGAAGTTGCGGAAGAAAGCGATCTTTCCAAGTTTATCCTCTAGGGGATATTCCTTTTACCAGTTTTATCGGAGGGCGCTCAGTGGGCGCCCTTTTCTTTTGGGCTTTTGGTTGACAGCCTGAAGGCATAGGCCCACTTTAACGGTACCGATTAATCACTTCTGATATGGGGAAACAGGATGAAAAAATCCTTCCTAGCTGCAAGCGCTCTCATTTCTTCAATTTTTCTGGGTTCAGCGGATGCTACTGCTGCTGATGTGAAGCTTTACACACTCGATTGCGGTGATATTCACATGAAAGACTTGGCAATTTTTGCCAAAGACGGTGAGTTTAATGGCCGAGATAACCAAGCGGGTGACGCTTGTTTTGTGGTCAAGCACCCTAAAGGTACGCTTCTTTGGGATACGGGTCTTCCAAAGGCGATCAAGGATTTACCTGAAGGTATGTCTGTGCCGGGTTTCCATATCAGTTTAAAGAAAACCATTCAGGATCAGCTGGCAGAAATTGGTATGAGTGAGAAGGATATTGATTATGTTTCTATCTCTCACTCGCATTTTGATCATGCCGGTAACTTGAATGATTTTGCTGGGGCAAAGTGGATTGTGCACGAAAATGAATATGCACATATGTTCAGTGATGCCATGCGAGCTCAGGCACAAACATTTAGCGCCTATGATAAAATGGAAAATGCTGAGAAAATTACCTTCACTGGTGATCATGATGTGTTTGGTGATGGTTCTGTAACTATTCTCTCTATGCCGGGCCACACGCCAGGGCATACCACACTGCTTGTTAATCTTGAAAAAGAAGGTCCAGTTCTTCTAACGGGTGATTTGTATCACCTTACTGATTCCCGCAAGCTGCGCACGGTGCCAACCTTTAATACAAATGCGGAAGATACGCTCAAGTCTATGGATGCTTTTGAAGCGAAAGCGAAGGAACTTGGTGCGCGTGTTGTTATCCAGCACGAAAAGAAAGATACAGGTGCTTTACCGAAGTTGCCGGGCTATTTAGATTAAAAGTTGGTTTAGACAACTATAAGTTTGGAGCATATTATGGCGTACGATCCCGAGAATATTTTCGCGAAAATTCTGAGAGGTGAGATTCCTTGTAACAAGGTTTATGAGGATGAATTTGCGCTCGCGTTTCATGATATCAACCCTCAGGCACCTGTGCATGTACTGGTGATCCCAAAGGGGGAATATGTATCAATGGCAGATTTTACAGCAGATGCACCTGCGGAACTGGTGGTTGGTTATATGCGTGCTGTTGGGAAAGTGGCGGATGAATTAGGGCTTATTGAGCCTGGATACCGCACAATTGCTAACGCTGGACCTAATAGCCATCAGGAAGTGCCGCATTTGCATATCCATATTATGGGCGGCAAACCACTTGGGCCAATGTTGGATAAAAGTTTTGGATAGTTAGTTTATTAACTATTTTTTAACCATAAAAATGTCAGGAAAATCAATAGCTACATCATCTTGGTGTAGCTATTTTATTTAGCTTGCTAATCATTTAACTCGCGTGCTTCATCAACAAGTAAAATTGGAATACCATCTCTGATAGGGAAGGCCAGCCCTGCCTTTTCACAAATAAGCTCTTGATTTTCCTTATCATATTCAAGGGTGTCCCTCGTTACTGGGCATACCAATAGCTCAAGAAGTTTGGGGTTGGTTTGATGGTTCATAGCAATCTCGCTAGTTGGGTATTTCAGTCAAATTGCCACCAACGGCCATTTGGAGCAAGCTTGTAAATATTTCTGTTCTTGCCCAAGGGCTTTCAGCTTCAAGCAACGCTTGTTTTTCTGCAGGCTCGAATGGAATGGCCATTGATAATGTATCTATAAAAACATTGTTTGGCATATCCTTCAGCCGGCTGAAATCTGCGGCCAGCTCTTTTCCCGATAGGAATCCTTGCAGCAGTTTTATCAAGTCGTCTCTATCAAAGTTGTCTGGCATGATATATTGATCAACAAGCCATTCGGCGGCGACCTGTCGATATGGTGTTGTTGCTGGCAATTCCTGTAGGATATTAAATCGGCTGATACCTTTGAGGTTGATAAGATAGCGTCCGTCTTCAAGTGGTGTCAGGGAAGTGATGCTTCCTGCGCCGCCAATATTGTATAATTCAGGGACGGTTCCGGCTTCATTTTCCGTAGGTTGGATCATGCCGATGATTTGATCACTTTCATAAGCGTCTTCAATCATTTGCCGGTATCTCGGTTCGAAGATATGTAGCGGCAAATCACTGCCGGGCAGCAATATAACCCCGCTCAGCGGAAATACGGGTATGACAGAAGGCAAGTTTGAAATGTTCTGAATGTCTTCTGTCATATTTTTTTCCTGTTAGCTGAAAAGGATTGAGGAAAGCCTTCTTCTGTATTTCAGAGTGAAAGGGTCTGTAGGTCCTGCTGCCTCGAATAACTTCAAGAGTTGTTCGCGGGCTTTGCCGTCTTCCCACTCTCTGTCGCGCATAATAATGCCGAGAAGTGCTTCTGCAGCGGCCGCCATATCACCTGTCGCCTGACGTGCCAGTGCTAACTCATAACGTACAGAATGGTTACTTGGATCACTTTCTAACTGTTTTTCGAGGGCTTCAGCATCTCCGGCATCCTCGGCCTGGCTGGCCAGCTCAATAGATGTTTCCAGCTTTTGAACCCGCTCTGTAAGCTTGGCTTCGGCTGCGGCTTTACTGTCTACCGCATCGAGAATTTGTTTGGCCTGCTCAAGTTCACCCATAGAGAAGCTTACTTCCGCGAAGCCAATGAGCCCACGAATGTTGGTGTTATCATGGCTTAGCACTTGCTGGTATATAGCGGCGGCTTGCTCTGCCTGCCCTGCTTCCAGCATTGCTTCCGCCTGATCCATCGCTTCATCAAGTGGATTGCCTGCTGCACCCGCTCCACCAGAGATTTGGGTGAGCCGTTCAATGAAGGCGGTAATTTGTGATGGTGGCACTGCACCCTGGAAACCATCAACGGGTTGCCCTTGCCAAAAAGCAAGTACGGTAGGCAGGCTTTGAACCTGCAATTGTGCGCACAGTGTTTGGTTCTGGTCTGCGTTTACCTTCACAAGGGCAACCGTCCCGCCCGCAGCATTTACAGCTTGCTCTAGCGCAGGCATAAGCTGCTTGCACGGTGTGCACCAATCAGCCCAGAAATCTACGATAACAGGCCGGGTTTTAGAGGCTTCAATTACATCAACTGCAAAGCTCTGGATATCACCATCTTTAATCAGTGTGTCTTGTGCGGCTGCTGGGCCACCTGTCATCTGGTCCATCATATATCTCTTTTGTGGCCGTTTATTCGGCGGGGCTATCTAAATCTACAATAAGGGGTTCATACCCGCACGCACGAATGAACACAAGCAGGTCTTGCGGGGAGATGGCTGTGGTGGCTGCATTGTGAAGTGGGTGATAATTAAGAAGTTCCTCTTCCATCATGCTTTTATCAAGCGCCACAATAAGAGGGGCTTCCGCGTCCTGAAGCACTTGCAGATTAACAAGTGCAAACGGTGTAACAGAACCGGGGATAACACCCAGCATTTCCTTCAGGCTGTCGGCGCTACCAAAGGAAAGCCGTCCCATGCCTATGAGGGCAGAGAGAGATTTAAGGTCAACACGACGATTTTCATCTACCATTACAAGGGCGCGGCGTTTCTTTTTATCCCGTACAAAAAGGCTCTTACAGTGCCCGCCTGGCATGCCTCCAGCACCGTCCCTTGCTGCCTGTGCTTCTTCCACGGTGAATACGGGTTCGTGGCGGTAAGTTTTTGTGGAGATTTCAATCCTGTCCAAAAAGTCAAAAAGCTTGGTTTCGGATTCCCTTGATTCATCCATAATCTAGCCTCTAAATAGGTTGAATTCTGTAATTATATTGGCGTAAAAATGTTATTTTTCAATGGTTTATCAGAAAAATGATAAAAAAATGAAAAAAGGTGTTGCAAAGGAAACGCGGATGCCTATTATCCGCCGCACAGCAAGCGACACAGTCACTTGCGTACCCCATTTAAGCCGAGCGGGCGTAGCTCAGGGGTAGAGCATAACCTTGCCAAGGTTAGGGTCGTGAGTTCGAATCTCATCGCCCGCTCCACTTAAAAAACCCTTCCAGTTTTGGAAGGGTTTTTTGCGTTTAAGGCTATATAGTTCCCTGATCTTATAATTTCCCAGTTTGTGCTTATCTAAAATAGATAAAGAATGACAGAGGGGGCTCTATGTCAGCAAAAACATATTTGAAGCAGGGGCTTATCGCCTGCTTTGCGACAGCTTTACTGCTAACACCTTCCTATCAGGCTAGTGCTGCAGGAGATGATATTCATAAAATTGCAAGAGAGGTGTTGCCTACAGAAGCTCTTTATGAGCTTTGGGCTCAGTCGCTTACAGATAGGGAAGCAGTTAAGCGATTTTATAATAGCCTGAAAGACAAGCATACCTTCACGCCTATCGAAGGTGATGCAGAGAATATGCTCGTTACCTACTTTGCTATGGGTAGTAAGGATACGGATTATATCCTTCAGTCCGGCGGGCCGGATTTCTATGGGTTGCGCTTCAAACGCCTTGGGAATACAGATTTATTCTACTGCACCCAGCGCGTGCCGAAGGATGCCATGTTTATCTATGGCTATAATGAATTTAAAAACCGCTCCTTCGGTAAAGGAGGGGTGATCCAGAAAGAGGAAATGGATCATATCCATGATGGGGCACTTTATGCGCCTGATGCTCCTGTCTCACCGCATGTTGAAGCACAGCCAGGTGTGCCGAAAGGCCAGCTGGAAACCATTACATTTAAGAGCACCTACATGAACGAAGGGCGGCGCCTTCATGTTTATGTGCCTGCCGAGTATGATGAAAATAAATCACATAATCTCATCATCCAGTTAGATGGCAGGCAATATGCGGCGGAGGCGAATGCAGGCCCTCTTTATCGTGGCTGGACCCCTATGACCACGATTTTGGATAATATGATTGCGGGTGGTGAGATCGCACCAACCATTGCAGTTTTAATTCCCAATCAGGGCAATCGTTCCCGTGATCTTATCAGTGATGCTTTCGCTGATTTTGTGGCCGGGGAGCTCGTGCCCTGGGTGAAGAGTAAATATACTATCAGTGATGATACGGCTGATGTCATTGTCTCAGGCCCCAGCCGAGGCGGATTTGCGGCTGCAAATATCGCCTTTAAGCATTCAGATGTTATTGGCGGGGTGCTGTCACAGTCTGGCTCATATTGGCTTACGGAGAAGGGGGATAAAAACTGGCCCGTTTACCCCGCATATGATGGCAAGCTTATTAAGGCGTTTAAAGCTTCTGATAAAGTGCCGATCAACTTCTATCTGGGTGTCGGGCTTTATGAGCTTGGTGCGGGTATGGTAGGGACGAACCGAGAGCTTAGAGATATCCTTGAGCTCAAAGGTTACAGCGTCACCTACAAGGAATATAAAACCGGCCACTCCCATGTTAGCTGGCGGCATACCTTGCCTGATGGGCTCAGGGCCCTTCTTGGAGAATAACCACGGCATAAAGCAGGGTTTTCGCCCTGCTTTTTTATTTCTCTTATTCATATATGAATAAAATTAATCAGCTAATTTTGATCTAAAGTTTAGGTGATTTTACTCAAAATATACCCATAAAGATGAAGAAAATTCCTCCTATAGATTTGACTTAGATATTTCTCATCACTATATAAACTTCTCTATAGGTTGATGTAATTAAACTTTTAAGGGAATCTAAAGTGGTTAAGAGTTCTATTTGGGAAGATACTCTTCTTTCTTTTTCTAATGTTAATTTACTAAAAAATCTTACGTTGCCAGTACACGCAGCGGTATCTGCCAAAGCGGCTTCTTCGGAGTTTGCAGCCGCTGAACAAACCGGCACAGATGGTGATGATGTGCTCAGGGGTTCAGCAGGCAATGACACTATCAAAGCTGGCGCCGGTGATGATGAAATCTGGGCTGGTGCAGGCGATGAAGGACATGACCTTTTTGAAGGTGAAGGCGGCAACGATACGCTCGGTGGCGGTAATGGTAATGATACGCTTGTTGGTGGTGCGGGTACTGACCTGATGTTCGGCGGCGCTGGCAACGATGCAATATACGCGCACCTGACAGATGATACATCAGGCACTGAAGGCGACACGATGTGGGCGGGTACTGGGAGCGATACACTTGTTGGTGCAGATGGTGCGGATTCGCTCGGTGGCGGAGACGGACACGATAGCATTGATGCTGGTGCAGGTGATGATGTTATCTTTGGCGGTCGTGGTGTTGTGGGCGATGATTGGATTCAAGCTGGCACCGGGAACGATACAGTCTACGCTTCAATCGGAAATGATATCGTTCGTGGTAGTGAAGGCGAAGATCTTATCTATGGTGGCAGCGGAAATGACACCATCTTTGCGGGCGCTGATAATGACACCATCTATGGCGGCGAAGGCAACGATTCTATAGGTGGTAACGAGGGTGTCGATATTATTCGGGCCGGTGACGGCAATGATATCATTTATGGTGATGAAGGCGGCGACCGTATTGAAGGCGGCGCTGGTGATGATACTATTTATGGCGGTGCGGGCAATGATAGCCTCTTTGGGGATGATGGTGCTGATGTGTTTATGTTTGAAGAAGGTTCAGGGGTAGATATCGTCGGCTCATACGGTATTGAGGAAGATAGCCTTGATCTAACAGCTTACAATATCGAAAGTCTTGAAGCGCTGAAAGCCGATACAACGGAAAGTATTTTCGGCCTGACGATTGATCTTGGCGCGGGTAATGAAATTCGTATCGCTGGCGTGCATATGGATGATTTCGATAACCTCACCATCCTTATCTAGATAACCACCCTGCTCAAGTGGTACCGGGCGGCCTGCAAACCCAGTGGGTCGCCCGCCTTTAAACCGGGCCTATAAACCGAGATCACGACAAACAAAGCAGTTCCAGCCCCGCTGGTGCTGCTTTTTCTGTGGCGGTGATGTTTCCTGATAGGGGAAGAATAAAGCTTTATTCCGCGCCGATTTGCCGTAGGTTGTGTTTATGTAGGTTAAAAATTGAGGGGGATACTATGAAAGCCAAACTGGGTTTAGCGCTGATATATTCATTGGTTCTAATGCTTTTTACACCGCTGAGCGTTTATGGTGATGTTAATAAAGCTGAACTGAAAGAACTGGTTGATGGCTATGCATCAAAACAGGGTTTCAGTGGTACGGTGCTTATTGCCCGTGGTGGTGAAATACTTGTAGAGGCTTCGTACGGTGAAGCGGATATCGAATGGGGGGTGCCTAACACACCTTCTGCGCTCTACAGAATAGGGTCTCTTTCAAAGCCGCTTACCGCAACCCTTGTTATGGCGCTGGTAGAAGATGGGATATTATCTCTCGATGGCACGCTGGCTGATTATCTTCCTGACATATATGGCGGTACGCCGGTGGCAGGTGTAACGGTGGCACAGCTCCTCAGCCACCTCTCTGCCATTCAGGATGTGCCAGGGAATTATAATGATCCCTGGTGGCAAACGGTTGCTCGCCAAAGCTTTGCACCAGAGATTTTTGCTCGTGAGTGGATCAAACCAACGTTAAATGGAACGCCTGGCGAGAGATGGCGTTATAATAACTCAGGTTTTTATCTGCTGGGAGTGATTGTTGAACGTGTTACGGGTAAATCATATGCGGAAAACCTTCAAACCCATATTTTTGGCCCGGCAGGGATGCAAAATAGCGGGGTTTACTCCAACGAAGCAATACTAAAGGGGCTTGCTCAGGGCTATAGCCGTGATGCAAAGGGTGATTATATTAAGCCTCTTCATATTGATGCGAGTGTTTCTTATGCGGCGGCTGGTGTTTATTCCTCCGCCCGCGATATCTACAGGTTTGATCGTGCCCTTTATGGTGATGCGCTCCTTAGCGCAGAAAATCGTACGAATATGTTAACGGCAAAAACGGCCTTCCCATATGGCTTTGGCTGGGGTGTTGAGCATTGGGATTTAAGTGGTGGTGTAGTGCTGGATGTTGTTAGCCACACGGGCAGTATCCCGGGATACCAAAGCTATTATCTGCGTTCAGAAGCAGCGCAAGACTGTGTGATTGTTCTGAACAATAAAAATCAGGGTGGTTTGGTTATTCAGATGGGGCAGGATTTGATGCGGGTCTTAAACGGTAAGCACAGCCTTGCGGCCTTTCTTATGCCGATCAATGAAACGCAGGGTACAGCTGCTATGGTTGCAGCGTTTGAAAACCTGGGCGATGACCGTAGCAGATATGATGTAAGCGAAAGCCAGATGAACAGGCTTGGGTACAGGTTCCTTAGAGGAAAGCATCTTGAAAGCGCTATCGCCGTTTTCCGCTGGAATACTGAATTATACCCAAATTCATCTAATACCTTCGATAGCCTTGGTGAAGCATACCGAACTGCAGGGCAAAAAGAAAAAGCCATTGAAAGTTATCAAAAAGCTTTAGCCCTGGCCCCTGAAAGCCCATCTGCCACAGCGGCTCTGAAGGAGCTGGGGGCAAATAAATAGAGATAGAACTTCCGGCCTAAAAAAACCGCACCCCGGAGAGAGGTGCGGTAAGGTTGGTAGGAGAGACAAACGGCTCTCCCGGCCCCAAATGTTCGGTTAGTCGAGCGCCTTGAAGCGCACAGCGAAACCGCCGCCTGCTGCCATTGGCAGTTTGAGCGTATCGCCTTTTTTCACTGTTTCTTTGTAAATCGCCATTGCATATGGATTGCTTTTCCAGTCGGCATCATCAGCGTCGCGGTAAACCTGCGCTTCATAGGATACACCCTCTTCAAGGAAGGTGAGTTCCTGCGCGTAATCACGGGCGTTATCGCCAGTGAGGCCGCCAAGATACCAATCCCTGCCGCCGCGCTCCTTACGCGCGATCACAGCATAATCGCCGATCTCACCAGCGAGCGGGATGCTCTCTGCCCAGTCTGTTGGTATATCTTTGATGAACTGGAAAGCATCTGCGTGTTTGCCGTAGTTCTCTGGCAGATCAGCTGCCATTTGAATAGGGCTGTAGATCACAACATACAGGGAAAGCTGTTTTGCCAATGTTGTTTCCACGCGGTTGTTCGGCTTGGCTTCCTCGAACAAGAGATCGAAGATGCCCGGGGTGAAATCCATCGGCCCCGAAAGCATTCGGGTGTAGGGAAGGATCGCCGTGTGGGAGGGTGGGTTGCCCGGATCACCCCAGGCGTTGTATTCTTGGCCGCGCGCGCCTTCGCGGGAAATCCAGTTCGGATATGTACGGCGCAGGCCGGTATCTTTCACGGGTTCGTGGCTGTTGATGGAAATTTTGCGTTTCGCAGCGCTTTCCAGCACCCGTACATGGTGATCAACTACATATTGGCCATCATGATATTCATAGTGTTTGGTGCCATCAGCTTCAGTATGGTGGGTTTTCCCTGCATCAGCCACATAGCCTGTTTTTACCTGTGAAATATTCATTTTTTCAAACAGATCAAAGCCATCATCCATCTGGGCTTCATAGTTTGAAATGCCGCCTGATGTTTCATGGTGGCCCACAATCTGCACACCGCGCTCTTTTGCGTATTTCGCCAGTTCTGGAAGGTTATAATCCGGGTAGGACTGGGTGAAAGAGAAGACATCTCCGTTTTCATACCAGTTACCATCCCAGCCGATGTTCCAGCCTTCAACAAGCACGCCTTTGAAGCCGTTTTCTGCCGCGAAATCGATATAGCGTTTGGTGTTTTCTGTGGTAGCGCCATGCTTGCCGTCTGATCCCCATGTGGAGGCTGCCAGATGCATTTCCCACCAGATGCCCACATATTTGCTTGGCTCAACCCAGCTTACATCGCCCAGTTTATTTGGTTCATTCAGGTTTAGAATAATATCCGATTTCATCAGGTCGTATGCGGTATCTGAAATCTGGATTGTGCGCCACGGAGTGGTGAACTCGCCTTCTGTGCGCACTTTATCACCGTTTGGCCAAGGGGCCAGATTGGCTTCAAAGCTGCCATCAGGGTTCTTCAGCATGGTCATGCCGGAATAATTCACCAGCGCTGCTTCATGAAGGCTTACATATTTGCCCCCAGTGGTTTTAAGGGTGATTGGCGTGTGGGCCTCTTTCACATCCTTAAGGGGGCTCTCGTTATAAAGATATTCATACCGGTTCCACTCCCGGCCCGGAATCCACCATGCGGTTGAAGCATCATCAAACTGGAAACCCGTGATTTCATTTGTGATGAT
This sequence comes from Kordiimonas sp. SCSIO 12603, assembly GCF_024398035.1. Classification (NCBI taxonomy): domain Bacteria; kingdom Pseudomonadati; phylum Pseudomonadota; class Alphaproteobacteria; order Kordiimonadales; family Kordiimonadaceae; genus Kordiimonas; species Kordiimonas sp. SCSIO 12603. Next base: position 349,384 of record NZ_CP073748.1, on the reverse strand, counting down.
AGCGCTGTCAATTCCCTGCTGTTTTGGGAATTCATAGCGGAAACCAACACCATCATCAAAAACGCGGAAACGGATGTTCAGTTCGCGGTGCTTGCCATCTTTTTCCGCAAGCTTCACGAATAGTTCTTTGTGGTTATCACGCACAAATTGGCGTTCGCCCCAAGGCTGTTCCCATGTGGTATCGCTGGCTGCAATATTGGCTTCCACTACTTTCATATCGCCACCTAGTGGCGCCATGTTTTTGAAGGCAAAACCAAGTGGGGATGGGGCAACAATTTCTTCACCGTCGCGGCTCACGCTGTATGTGGTTTGGCCATTACCTGCCACCAGTTTCACCACCGTGCGGCCATCAGGGGATGTTACCTCCGTGAGGGCATGGTTTTGGTCACTATTTTGGGCAGTGGTTTCGCTTTCAGCGCATGCGGAAAGGGCAAAAAAGGCTGTAGTGCCCAAAAGTGTGCCCATAAATTTATTCATTTCGTTTCCCTCCCGATCACGAATGAAACACTGGGCAGCACCTTCCGTAGTATGGTGCTGCCCAGCGGCAATGCCATAGATTATTGATGAATATAGTCTGCCATCTTTTTGCAAAATTCAATGTATATTTTCATTTATTTGCAAAATATTGCAGTTTTACGCAAAAAAAGAGCGGCTACTGTTATAGAGCCGCTCTTCAATCGTTATATTTATGGATTAGAAGCTATAGCTGGCACCCATAAAGAACTGACGACCAAAGTTCTGAATTGTACCTGTGCGGCTTTCAGTACCAAAGAAGGTTGTTGTCGGTTCATCTGTAATGTTAGTTGCCTGGAACAACAGTGTTAGACCCGATAGGTTGCTGTCTTCCGGGAAAGCATAAGATGCTTGGAAATCAATAACCAGTTCGCTTGTTGTGTTTGGTAGAAGTGTATCAATACCAAGCTGTGGCGAGATAAAGCTTGAGCGGTATCTACCCGAAACGCGAGCGCCAAAACCAGCTTCGTTTTCATAGTAGAAAGTTGAGTTCAGAACGCTGTTGGAAAGACCTGGCAGATCAGCAGTAAGTGATGCCCCGCTTAGGTTAGACGTAAAGGATACGCTACTTTCAGTGTAAGCATAGCTGCCTGTGAAGCCGAAATCTTTCAGAGTGTCAGAGAAGATATCAAACGGAATGGATGTACCAAGCTCGATACCCCAAACATTACCGCCATCACCGTTCGCTACGCCGTTAGCATTACCAATTGTTGGTGAACCAGCTGCCGTAAAGGCATCAAATTGCTCTGCTGATAGAAGGCTCTCAAAATCAAGACCTGCAAAGTCAACGCCTTGTGCACCGTCGTTTGCAACAAATGTCTCGAGATCCTTGTAGAAGAACGCTGCAGAGAGAATGCCGCCATTTTCGAAATAGTGTTCGTAAGAGAAATCAAGTTGATTTGCAATTGTTGGCAACAGTGCAGGGTTACCAGAACCGCTAACCGAGAGAAGATTTGTAACGCTATCAAATCCAACGCTAAACCCTGCACCAAGTTCGAAGATTGGTGGGCGTGAGAACGCGCGGGAAGCACCGATACGAATGTAATCGTTTTCCGTAAGTTCAAACACCAAGTTTGCAGAAGGCAAGAACTCGGTAAATGAGATGCCAGAAGCTGGGTCACCGTTAATGACCGCTGACTGCGATAGGGAAGACTGATCTGTGTGAACAACACGTAGGCCAATATTACCTGAGAATGGTGTGTCACCGATTGTACCGTCAAGGTTCACTTGCGCAAAGGCAGAGAATACATCTTCGTTCACGGTAAAGCTTTGGTCTTGAGTAAAGCCTTGGCTTTGGTCCGCTGTTACTGGTCCTACTTGTGCTTCAACAAGGGCTCTTGGATCCTCAATTGCCAGGAAGCAAGGGAAGCCGTTGTCAGCAAAGCTGCCTGAGAAACATTCTGTTGAGGCTGCACCACCAGCAAGGCTGATTGGCGTGAACAGATTACTTGCAAACTGGAAGAAACCGGCGTCATTACCGAAATCTACAGATTCGCGGAACTGGCTTGCTTCACGTTCAGAATAACGTGCACCAACCTTGATCGATTTAACAATACCCCAATCGGCTTCATATTCTACAGCACCTGCGAAGGCGAACAGTTCGTCTTCATTATCTGTTGGGAATACGCCAAAGCGAGACAGGAATACTTCATTCGTGTTCGTGAAATCTTGTGAAAAGTCTACTGTTGGCAGGCTTGTGCCGTTAGTGTTCAAAAGAATGCTTAGGTTATCATTCAATACAGGTGTGTTTGGTGATGAGTTGGAAACACCTGCAACCCCGCCATCAAGGCTTGATAGTGGCAAAGTGGCGCTTACTTCGTTTGCAAACTGGCTGTCTGCGCGTGAGTATGTAAAGTCACCTGTTACCGTCCAGCGGTCATTTGTCCATTCTGCTTTCGAGCCGATGGAAATCAGCTCATCTGTATCGCCAAGATCATCGTTGATGCCTTGGGCTGTGAGGCCAAATCCGCCGCCATCAACTGTTGGTGCGCCTACGTTTCTTGAGAAAGTACCACCAATAATAGCGTTATCAGCAATGATTGGATTCGTGATTTGAGTATTGCCGCCATTCACTTCCTGTGGGCCAATAACTCTGATACCACGGCGGAAACGTTTGGTTTCAAAGCGAGAATAATAACCGTCAATCTCTACAGAGAAGTTATCAGTTGGCTTTAGCTCAAGAGTGGCAATTACGCCGTCGCGTGTTTCGTTGCCGCCATCTTCTGTTGTTTCAAAGCCAAAGCTTGGAGAATCGTTAGTGCCGTCACCGTTAAAATCCTGAGCGCCGCCAGTGAAATCAAATTGAGCAAATCTTACGGCAACATTTGGCTGTCTAAGGCGTGCATAACCAAGGGATACACCTACTTTGCCATCGGCAAATTGATCAACGTATGCTGCAGATACACGGTAACCAAATTCGCTCGCATCAAAAATTTGACCTGCGCGATCATTGTAGCTTGCCCGCGCATTCACGTTTATAATTGTCTCGTCACGGGAAAGTGGTCTGATTGTATTGAAATTCACAGAGCCAGCCACACCACCTTCAAGTAGTTCTGCCTTTGGGGATTTATATACTTCAACACCAGAAATCAGTTCTGATGGGAACTGTTCAAATTCAATGGCCCGTGCGCCGTTTGGTGTTACCTGTTCTCTGCCGTTAAGGGTGGTGAAAACTAGATTTTGAGGCAAGCCGCGTACGTTAATGGCACTTGATTGACCGCTTGTGCGCTGGGATGTGATACCAGGTAGGCGTGCAAGTGCTTCCGCAATTGAAACATCTGGCAGGCGGCCAATATCTTCCGCGGAGATGGCTTCTACCACTGTGTCGGCGCGGCGCTTTACGGCAACAGCGCTTGCCAAGCTTCCTTTGAAGCCTGTTACAACGATTTCTTCCAGCTCTTCCTCTTCACCGGTTTCTTGAGCCAGTGCAGGTGTTGCTGCAAATGTAAGTGCTGATAGAGACGCAAACGATAATAGTTGCGTTTTAAGACTAGAGGTCTTCATGCATCCTCCCCTTTGTGTGCATACCCTCCTGTAACGGGTGACTTATAGCGCCCTTCCAAAGCAAAGTCTTTTGTTACAGTTTTTTGTTAATGGCAAAATTGCGGAATATTTTGCAAAACTCAAGAGATATTTTCATTTTTTTGCGTCAAATTGCATAAATAGAGCAAATTGTGATTTAGAAGCAACATGCCAAAAAATCGAGATTTTTACTGGTTTTTCCTGTGTATCTATTAACTTAGCTGAATTTTTCATACACTATAGTTATGTAGTTCTTGCAATATAAAAATAATTTTTGCATTTTTTTGCAATGACTGGTATGACCAGATATATATGTTGCTGACCTGGGGAGGGCAGCCTGATTCACGAGAAGGCTTGAGGTATGAAGCAAAAACCACAGCTAGGTTTCTGGCAAATCTGGAACATGTGTTTCGGATTTATGGGGATCCAGTTCGGATTCGAGTTACAAGTTGGTAATGTAAGTCGTATTTTCCAAACCCTTGGTGCCGACATTGATGAAATCGCTATTTTATGGGTTGCTGCTCCTCTTACCGGATTAATTGTTCAGCCAATTATTGGCTATATGAGCGATAAAACCTGGACCCGTATGGGCCGACGGCGTCCTTACTTCTTTTATGGCGCTATTCTATCCACCATTGCACTGTTTTTTATGCCTAGCTCTCCAACCCTTTGGATTGCGGCTGGTATGCTTTGGGTGATGGATGCTTCTTTCAATGTGGCGATGGAGCCATTCAGGGCTTTTGTTGGTGATATGTTGCCTGAACGTCAGCGTTCACTCGGATACGCTATGCAAACCTTCTTTATCGGCATTGGCGCTTCTGTGGCGGCGGCGTTGCCGTGGATTATGACTAATATTTTTGATGTTTCAAATACTGCGGCTGCAGGCATAATCCCAGATTCTGTTTCCTACGCATTTTATACGGGCGGAATCATTCTTCTCATTTGCGTGTTCTGGACGGTTTTCACAACTAAAGAATATAGCCCTGAGGAGCTTGAAGCTTTCAATAAGGCAAATGAGGAAGTGGAAAAGCTGAATGATGGCCTTGATATCACGGTTATGCGTGAAGATGGTGTGGTTACCTCAGAGCAGCATCAACAAGGTGGTTTGCTTTGGCTTGTTGTTGGTCTTGCAGCGTCTGCCGCTATTTATTTCCTTGGCTGGTCTTATCGTCTGCATATTCTTTCAGGTGGCGTTGCGGTTTTTGGCTTGTTGCGCCTTTTGGTGGCGAAGCAAAAAAGTGCCGGTAAAACTGAAGGTGCACTGGTTGAGATTACAGATGATTTAATGTTGATGCCAAAAATTATGAAGCAGCTGGCTGTGGTACAGTTTTTCTCATGGTTTGCCATGTTTGCTATGTGGTCTTTCACTATCCCGGCGGTAACTGCTTATCATTTTGGCTCCAGCGATCCAACAACTACACTATATAATGATGGTGCTGATTGGGCTGGTGTCCTTAATATGGTTCGTAATCTGGTAACCATTGGGGCAGCTATCTTTATTGCAGGGTTGTCTAATAAAATCGGCCGTCGCCGTATTCACATGCTGAACCTACTTCTTGGCGGTATCGGCCTTGCTTCCTTCTATGTAGTGACAGATCCGGTATGGCTTCTCGTTTCCATGGGGCTTGTTGGTTTTGCCTGGGCTTCCATTCTTTCCATCCCCTATTCGCTTCTTTCAAGTGCAGTCGCGCACCACAAGATGGGTATCTATATGGGGGTCTTTAATTTCTTTATTGTTATTCCGCAGATCGTGGCTTCCACCACACTTGGTCTTCTCGTTACAGAGCTGTTCGATGGGCAGGCTATTTACGGGCTTATTTTTGCTGGCGCCTCCATGGTGATTGCAGCGCTTGTTACTTTAATAATTGAAAAACCAAAGGCTTAGATCATGAAAAAATATGCGTTAAAAACACTTGCTCTCTGCCTTGCAGCAACAGCCTTAACTGCTTGTGGGCAGGAACAGGCTTCTGAAATTAAAACTGAGCCTTCGGTTACGAGTACATCAATTCGCCCTGAGCATATGGCACCTTATCAAAGTCGTCCTATTACAGATGACGTAATGTATTTTGTAATGCCTGATCGTTTCAATAATGGTGATGTATCGAATGATCACGGCGGTATTGAAGGCAGTTTAAACGATCACGGTTTTGATCCAACCCATAAAGGCATGTTCCATGGTGGCGATTTAAAAGGCCTCACCGCTAAACTAGATTACCTGGCGGATATGGGGATTAGTGCTGTTTGGCTCACGCCTATTTTCAAAAACAAGCCAACGCAAGGTAACACGGTGAATGTAACTGCCGGTTATCATGGCTACTGGGTGACGGACTTTACGCAGATTGATCCGCATATTGGTACGAATGATGACCTGAAGGATTTGGTGAAAGAGGCGCACAAGCGCAATATGAAGGTGATCTTCGATATCATCACCAATCATACAGCTGACGTTATTAAGTATGAAGAGTGTTATCCGAGTGGGCAAAACTCACTGAATGTACCGCTCTGCGATTATCGCAGCAAAGCAGATTACCCATATACGACAGTTGGTAAAGGGGATGGAACCGCTATCAATGAAGGTTTTCTGGGAGATGATGTTGGGCATCAAACAGCAGAAAACTTCGCGAAACTCACCAACAATAATTTTGCTTACACACCATACGTACCAGAAACTGAGAAGAATGTGAAAGTGCCCGCGTGGCTTAATGATATCCGGTATTATCACAACCGCGGTGATAGTGAATGGAAAGGCGAAAGCTCTCTTTACGGTGATTTCGCTGGCCTTGATGATGTGTTCACTGAGCATCCGGACGTGAAAAAAGGTTTCATCGATATTTACAAATTCTGGGTGGAAGAATTTAAGATCGATGGCTTTCGTATCGATACTGTGAAACATGTAAACGATAGCTTCTGGCAGGAATTTGCGCCGGCTATTAAAAAAGCGGCTGATGGTGTTGGTGTGCCGGAATTTTATATGTTCGGTGAGGTTTATGAGTTTAATCCAGAGAAGCTGAGCCACTATACAACAGTATCCGGTCTTCCGGCGGTTCTTGATTTTGGTTTCCAGGGCACTGCGAATGCCGTGATCAGCGAAAGCCAGCCAACAGCAAAGCTTGCAGATTTTTATGCGCAGGACCGTTTTTATAAAACTGAGAAATATGATGCGTCTATCCTGCCAACCTTCCTCGGCAACCATGATATGGGCCGTATCGGCCGTTTCATCATGGAAAAGAATGAAGGCATCAGTGATGAAGAAGCGCTGAAGCGATCGAAGCTCGCACATGCCCTTATGTTCTTCACGCGTGGTGTGCCGGTTATTTATTATGGTGACGAGCAGGGTTTTACGGGTGATGGGCATGATCAGGATGCCCGCGAAGATATGTTTGAAAGTCAGGTAGCGTCATATAACGACAACCACAACATCGGTAGTGATGTCTCTCCTGAGGTCGATAACTTTAATCAGGACCACCCGCTTTATAAAACTATTCAGGAATTTGCTGCCCTGAAGCGTGCGCATGTTGCGCTTAGAAGTGGTGTGCAAACTGTTCTGAAAACAGAAGATCAGGCGGGAATTTTTGCCTTTAGCCGTGAAGATCAAACATCTGGTGAGAAGCTCATAGTGGTTTTGAATACAGCGGAAGAACAGCGCCCGTTTGAGGCATCTGCGGACACTATGTGTTTTATCAGTGGTAGTAAGCCTGTGAGCAAAGATGGTGAGCTTGAAGTGGCACCGCTGAGCTGGGCTGTTTTTGATGCTAAAAACTGTAAATAATAAGAATAATAAGGATTTAAGAGTGCTAAACTGGTGGCAAGGCGCAGTAATTTACCAAATCTACCCGCGTAGTTTTTGCGACAGCAACGGGGATGGTATTGGCGATTTGAAGGGTATTACAAGCAAGCTTGATTATGTTGCGGGCCTTGGTGTGGACGGTATCTGGATATCACCTTTCTTCAAATCACCCATGCATGATTTTGGCTATGATGTTTCTGATTTCAGGCAGGTGGATTCTATCTTTGGAACGCTTGAAGACTTTGATAAATTGCTGGCAAAAGCGCATGCGCTTGGTCTGAAGGTTATTATTGATCAGGTTTATTCCCATGCATCTATAGAATGCGATTGGTTTAAAGAAAGCCGGAAGGGCCCGGAGGGGGATAAAGCCGATTGGTTCGTTTGGGCGGATGCTAAGGCAGATGGTGGTCCACCCAACAACTGGCAAGCAGTTTTTGCTGGTCCGGCCTGGACTTGGTGTACCCACCGTAAGCAATATTATATGCATAACTTTCTGCCCGAACAGCCTGACCTGAACCTTCATAACCCAGATGTTCAGGAAGAAATGCTAGCTGTTGCCCGTTTCTGGCTTGAGCGTGGGGTGGATGGCTTCCGTCTCGATGCTACTAACCACTATATGCACGATCCTGAGCTCAGAGATAATCCCGCTTATGAAGGGGCTGAAAGTAACAAGCCTTTTGATATGCAGGACCAAATCTATAACCAGTCTCACCCGGATATCACCAAATTCCTCAAGCGCCTGCGTGCCTTGATGGATGAGTATGATGCGTTCACTGTGGCTGAGGTTGGCGGACGTCGCTCCTTGCAGGAAATGGCTGAATATACAGAAGGTGATGATCTGCTTCATACCGCCTACAGTTTTATCTTCCTTGAAGAAGATAATCTAAGCGCAGGCGCTATCAGAAAAGCACTGATCGATTGGGAAGGCCAAACGGATAGCTGGCCTTCGTGGACCTTCTCTAACCATGACCGTAAGCGAGTGGTATCTCGTTGGATGCGGGGACAGAACAGGCAGGATTTCGCGAATGCAATGAACGCACTTTTGCTTGCTCTGCGCGGAACTATTTTCATGTATCAGGGTGAGGAACTTGGTCTTCAGCACGCAGATGTTCCATTTGAACGTCTTGTTGATCCAGAAGCCATTAAAAACTGGCCTGATACATTGGGGCGCGATGGGTGCCGAACACCGATGCCGTGGCATAATGCGGCGGAATCTGGCGGTTGGCCAAGCTATACATGGTTGCCTATTGATGAGCGGCACTATGATTTGGCCGTTTGTCAGCAGGAAAATACGCAGATTTCAAACCTAAAGTTCACGCGTGATTTAATAGCGTTCCGCAAACAGCATTCAGCGCTTAAGGCGGGATCAATTACTTTCCTTGAAAGCGACGAGCCCGTGCTTGCTTTTATCCGTGAGGATGCGGAGGAAAAGCTACTGTGTGTATTTAATCTGGGTGAAGCCGAAGCTGATTGGTGCGCTGAGGCTTATGAGGGTGAGATACTTCTACCTTTGATGGGGGCTGGACCAGATAAGCCTCTTCCAGTCTGCGGTGGTTACATCATGAAGCTATAGAAGTTTAAGGGCCTGAAAGGGCCCTTTTTCTTTGCCTGCGAGTTTAAGAACCGCAGGATTCGCGGATAATTAAATCCGTTGGAAGAATAGATGGCTGCACTGTTTCACCTTCAAGAAGTCGAAGCAGCTTGCTTACCATAAGCCTGCCTGCCTTGGTCACATCCTGTTTGATTGTACTAAGAGCAGGGCTTGAAAAGCCTGCTGCGAGAATATCATCATACCCAATTACCGAAACGTCTTCAGGTACTCTCACACCAGAACGGATCAAGCCGCGCATGGCGCCGATAGCGATCATATCACTTGCTGCAACGACACCGTCAAATTCTATGCCCAACTCTCGCATTTCCTCTACCGCTTCCATGGCGGATTCCGGGTAGAAATTAGTGGGCCTGATTAGGCGTTGATCCAGTTCAATACCTGCTTCTTCAAGGGCTTCCTGATAACCTTTGAAGCGGAGAGCTACTTCTGGCGCATCTGTTTCCCCTACAAAGGCAATGCGCTTTCGGCCCATGCGAATAAGGTGTCTTGTCGCGCGTCTGCCGCCCTGTTGGTTATCACTGCCTACGGAACAGTAGCTTTGGTCTGGGAGCTGCGCACCCCAGGCTACAAATGGCACTCTAATATCGGCTAACTGGTTCAGTTGTTTATGAAGCGTACTTTGGCCGATTACAATCAGGCCATCACAGCGGCCGCTTGCAACCAGATTTGCAGCGCTATGATAATCTGTCAGTGTCAGGTGTGATATCAGAAGGTCACAGTTTCGTTCTTTAAGCGCATCTCCAATGCCGCCTATTAAATCTAGAATGAACGGGTCGGAAAGCCGGGTATCCCTGCCTTGTGGTGGCGGGATGATAATGGAGATTGTTTTCTCGGCCTCTTCTGTATAGACCTTTTCTTTCAGTTTGCCGGAATAGTTATTGCTTTGTGCGAGGGCCAATATTTTCTTCTTGGTACGCTCAGATACCAGAGAGCTATCATTCAGTGCACGCGATACTGTAGAGATGGAAACACCAGCAAGTTCTGCCAAGTCTTCTAGCCTATACAGGCTTTCTTCTTCGTTGTCTGACATGCCCTCTCCCTCGTTGCATTATTTTGCAAAAAAGCACGATATTGTTTCCCGTTAGTAGCTTATAATAGTGAAATACCTATAAGAATAAAGGGCTTTTATTTTTGCAAAGGATATAGAGGGTTTTTCATATTTTCACTGAGGTACGTGCCTGTTTTGATCAAGCCTGTACTCTAGGTTCGGTGTGTATCAATCAGTGCTTTCACGGCTTCTTTAGCATCAATAGATGGGTCTATATCTCTATGAAGGTGTGCGATAACGATCGCGCCTTCTTTAAGAAGCAGGATTTTTCTTGATAGCTCTTCTGTGTGTTTCAAGCCTGCTTTATCAGCTAGTTCTTTGAAATATACTTTAATCAGGCGTTTATGTTCTGCGGAAACTGCATGAATAGGATGTTCAGGGTTTTGATACTCGGATGATGCTTTAATAAACATGCAGCTTTTGAATTTGTCTTCTTTGAACCATTCGGATAGGGCATCAAACACCGCCAGTATTTCTTCCTCTGGTGTGGAAGATAATTCTTGGGCACGGCGGATCATGAAATTTCGGAATTGCTCATCCCTGAGGCGCAAGGTCGCCAGAATCAAATCCTCCTTGGTTCGGAAATGTTTATACATGGAAGTTTTAGAGATTTTTGTCTCGGCAACCAGTTTGTCCATGCCAGTTGCATGAAAGCCTTCCTGATAAAAAACCTTCAGGGCTTTCTGGACCAATTCATCTCTTTTCGACGCGCTCATACGACTCAACCTAACTCAAAATATTTACTGATCGGTACAGTATCAGTTTGTACATATCTGCACAAGTAACAAAAAATCATACTAATAAATCCAATAAAAACAGATGTTTGAAGCATTTTTAGAAAAAACATCTAAATGCTGCCTTGACAAGGTGTACCGATCAGTACATTTCTTATGTGTACCGATCAGTAAATGTTCATCAGTTTTTGTTGGGAGAGAAAAATGTCTGATACATCCTTGGTTCTTTACAGTTTTCCGCTTTCGGGTAACGCGCACCGGGCCGAACTTGCCCTAGGTCTTCTTGGTGTTGAATATGAAAACCGCACTGTAAAGCTTGGTGAAGGTGAGCACCGTGGTGAGGCGTTTAAAAAGCTTAATCCAGCAAGCCAGGTTCCTGTTCTTGTGGACGGCGAGACTGTTGTTACAGAATCTACAGCGATCTTAACCTATCTAGCGGCGAAGTTTGATGATGGTAGTTTCATGCCAGCGGATGCCGCCGGGCAGGCAGAAGTTCAGAAATGGTTCGCTAAGGCTAATGGTCCACTGCAAAATGGCCCGGCTTCTGCACGCCTCATTACCCTTTTTGGCGCTCAGTTTGATCAAGCAGCAACCATTGAAAAAGCCCACGCTTTTCTTGCGTATTTAAATGCAGAACTCGAAGGCAAAGAATTTCTGGTCGCAGGTCGCCCGACCTTCGCAGATGTAGCGATTTATAGCTACGTAGCTCACGCTCCTGAAGGTCTTGTGGAACTTACCGATTATTCGAACGTTACCTCATGGCTTGCACGTATCGAAGCACTGGAAGGCTTCGTTGGTATGCAGAAAACAGACGTATCAAACGCAGCTTAAGCATATTTGAGGGAGGGCCTTACCATGCAGAATTCTTCAACACCATTTCACGCTGGTGAACTTGCTGTTCAGGACCAGTTTGGCGTTCGAGAAGCGGTGCAGGCGTATGCTCCTCGCATGATCAGGCGTTTTATGCCCGATCAACACCGTGATTTCTATACGGCCCTTCCTTACTTTTTTATGGCCTCAGTGGATAAAGATGGAGCTCCTTGGGCTTCTGTTCTCTGGGGCGAAATTGGATTTGTCCAGTCCCCCTCGCCAACCATGCTCACTATCAGCGCTGGTCCCTTGGAGAAAGACCCCTTATTCTCCTCCCTCACAGAAGGCTCTGAAGTGGGCATGATTGGCATCCAGTTTCACACCCGCCGCCGGAACCGGGTAAACGGGCGAATTTCTCTTGTGAGAGACGGTGATTTCTCTATTGAAGTGACACAGTCTTTCGGAAATTGCCCTCAGTATATTCAGGGCCGTGAAATACGGCCTGTTGAAGGATATGTGCAGGATAAGGTTGTCTCTCAACTAGGTGATGTACTTAGTGAGAGTGACAAAGCGCTGGTTGAACGTGCTGATACTTTCTTCATTGCGTCAGCTTCGGGCGATTTAGGGCAGGATGAAAAGCACGGTGTGGATATGTCTCACCGTGGTGGTGAAGCCGGGTTTGTGAAGGTTTTGAAAGACGGTTCCATCCTGTTCCCTGATTTCTCCGGTAACAATATTTACAACACACTTGGTAACATCCACGCAAACCCGCAGGCTGGCCTGTTGTTCATTGATTTTGAGAGCAGAGACATATTGCAGCTGTCTGGGCATGCAGAGATGATACTACCTGAGGATAGTCCGTATCACTATGATGAGGCGCTTAAATATGTGCGTATTACCCCGCGCCGCGTAATCAGACACAAAAAGGCTGTGCCTTATACATTCACTACCCCCCAGATGTCTCCTTTTGTGCCGTATCAGGCACGGTGGAGCCGAACCGGCGCACTGCCTGCGCTCCGCGGTGATCAGGTCTACAGCGAAGTGATGGATATTGTTGAAGAAGCGGATGGCATTAAAAGCTTTTACCTGAAGCCGGAAGCGGGTAATGCTCTGCCTTATGCGCCAGGGCAGCACTTGCCTGTTTCATTGATGGTAGACGGCAAGCTTGAGCGCCGTACTTATACGTTATCTGCCGCACCAAACGAACATGTGTACCGCATTACTGTTAAGCGGGAAGAACAGGGAACAGTTTCGCGTTTCCTCCATGATGAGCTCCGTATCGGAGACACACTTATAACAGCCAAACCTGCAGGGACTTTCACGTTAGCTCGCGAAGATGCGCCTGTGGTATTGCTTTCAGCTGGTGTGGGCATCACACCGATGATGGCTATGGCAGAAAGTCTGTTTGAAGGCTCCAACGCCGACATTCCTATCGCCTTCATTCATGCATCTCGCACCCCTTCAGTTACACCATTTTTGCCGCTTATGCGCAGGTGGAGACAGGAAAACCCAAGTGCCGAAATCTCACTAAGATTTAGTGAGGCGGCGGACAGAGATCTAAGAACTATTCCAGGCGCATCAGCGGGATATGCGGATGGCCGTTGGTTGAAGCGGCAACGCCTTCCAAAAAATGCAGATTATTACCTGTGTGGCCCTCAGGGCTTTATGCAGGGAGTATATGATTTTCTTCTTTCCGAAGGCATTGATGATGCGCAAATCCATTTCGAAGCGTTTGGGCCCGCGAGCCTGAAGCGCCAACAACACAAACCGACAGCAAACTACCGGGCGCAGAAAGTGGAATTTTCTGCCTCCAAGAAAACTATAGTTTGGGATGCAAATACGGAAACCCTTCTTGAAGCAGCTGAAAATAACGGAATAGAAGCGCCGTTCAGTTGCAGATCAGGGTCGTGTGGGAGCTGCGCAGTGCGCCGCTTGAACGGGAGAGTGCAATATGAGACCCCGCCTGCTTATCCGGTGGATAATGACGAAATTCTGCTTTGTTGTGCAGTGCCAGTTTCAGACGAGACTGATGAAAGCTTACTTCTTGACTTATAAGGTTTAACGGAATGATTGGTTATCTCCATAAAATGAAAGGTGGGGGAGAACTACCACCACGGCCAAAGAAAACTCATGTGCTTCTTTCCTGGCTGGGTGGCTCTATTGCAATTGGTATTGTTGCGCTTATTACAGAACTTTGTGACCAGCCGTTATTGATGGCACCACTTGGTGCCAGTGCGGTTCTTGCGTTTGGGGTTCCCGATAGCCCTCTTGCACAGCCGCGTAACATCATTGGCGGGCATCTTTTAACATCGCTTGTGGGGTTGCTGTTTCTTCACTTTATGGGGGGCGGATGGCTTTCTATTGCGCTCGCGGTGGCAACTGCGATTGCCATGATGCAGCTAACCAGAACAGTTCATCCGCCAGCGGGTGCAAATCCAATTATTGTTATTATTACAGCTGCAGATTGGGAGTTTTTGTGGGTGCCGGTATTGATTTCAACGGCCATTCTGGTGGGATGTGCTGTGATTTTTAACAATATTTCGCCTGCGCGGCGTTACCCCTCTTATTGGTTTTAAGATTTGCTGCGTTCCTCGCAGTAACTAACACCGTGAGCAAATAGTGTACCTCTCTGAAACTATTGCTCACGGTGTTCTTTTGTCTCTCTAGTCTTTCATCATGGATGCCGTGAAAGGTTCTGAAAGCAGTTTTTCATATGCGTCCCAACGGGCGGAATGATCATTGCCGCCATGCTTGTCTACGTACGCTTTTGAGAGATCCGCACCTAAGGTGTAGTTAATTACGTACCCACGGTATGTTTCAATGAAATCAAGGCTTTGTTCAGCGCGCTCACGGCTGATAAGGTTATAGCGCGCAAGCCATTCGATGGTTTCTTCACGGGTTAAATCACCATCCAGGTAACGGCGAGCGCCTTCAATCCGGGCGTAGCTTAAGCCTTTGAGGGCGGCCAGAGTATCGCGGTATTTGTCTCCCTTTGCGGGGTTAAGGCCTGCAAGTGGATAGAGAACCGCTTTTTCAAATTCATTTTGCTCATTACCGGGAAAGGCCATGAAGCGACCATAACTTGCGGTGCCCTCAGCAATAAAGCTTTGTGGGCTATAAAGAGGGTAAACGGAATATTCGGTCCAACCGCGTTCGTTTACCAGCTTTTGTTCCAGCATGGCGTTATAGACATGGTGCCCGGGATAGCCTTCATGGCAACCCAGGTTTACTGCTGCACTCATTGGGCTTGGCAGGTCAGTGTTCACCTGGATAAGGCTGTTTGCGCCGCCCTGATACCAGTTATAACCTGACCATGGTTTGTCGGTTACAAACTCGGTTGTGAAAGATTCGTTCTGGGGCAGGTCAAGATGTTCAGCTGTTTTAGTTTTGCAGGCTTGAATGGCGGCATCAAAAACAGCGTCTAGTTTATCTGCTGGGATATTATATTGCTGCGTAAAGGCCAGATAGCGTTCTCTTAAGGGGCCATCACCTTCAACTATATCTTCCAGTTTTGTGAGGGCGGCTTCAAGTTCTTCCTTAGTAACCTTTGGAGCGACAGCATCGAAAAGCAGGCGTGTTTCCTCATCAAACGAAAACTTCTCCCCTTCGAGCATGCGGATACGAGCATCTGCGGCAATCAGTTGTTTCGTTAAAAAGATGAAACGCTTTTTCTCAATCTTAGATTTTGCTGTTGGTGCTGTTTCCTCAACAAGTTTCTGAAGGCTGGCGACTTCTTTTTTAAGTTCGGTGAGGCTTTTTTTGTTGTTTTTTACATCATCTGCCCATGCTTCGGGGCCATAATATGCATCGATATAACCCGCTTCATGTTCGCCAATACCCAGTATAGCCTTCACATAACGTTCTGAAATCTGACTTTTTCCACCGTTCTCTGTAGTGTCAGCGGCGTCTGAACCACAGGCGCTTAAAGCCAGAATGGCGATCGCGCCTAAAGCAGTTTTTACTTTATTGCCCCGCATGGATGTCCCCTTTGGTGTTATCATTTGGTGTAATTCACTAGCGTTTAGTTGTTTTGCATACTAGAGTTGAAAACAGTTAAGCAGAAATAAGTGATAGTGCAATGCGAAGTATAGTTTATGTCTTTACCAAATGAACTGAGAGACAGATATACCCAATATCCTACACTGAAAGCCTTTGCCGACTATATGGAAAGCCTAATCACTGGTTCTGCACAAGGTATACCCTATAAGGCTGATATTCATCCCTATCATATGAAGCCGTTTTTATCTTCTATTGTGCTTTATGAAATCTTAAGTGCAGATCATGTGAAATTACGGCTTGTTGGTACCGCGGCAGAAGCGATTTTTGGTGAGAGATCAACAGGGACAAATGTTCTGGAAATTTTACCTCAAGAATCGCATAAACTTGTTTCATGGTTTTTTATGGAAGTTTCTGAAAAACGGTGTGCCACCTGGCAAGATGAAGAACTGGTTTTGGATAATGGCCGTTTAATTGAAGCTGTTACACTTGGTTTTCCACTCCTTTGTAAAGAAGGGAAGCCTAGATTTAGAATTTCTTCAACGTTCCTGTCGAACACTTCATGGGTCGCGGAGCCTGTAGAAGACAGAGCGCAGGTAACCCATAGGTCTATCAATATGGTGGGCTATTATGATTTGGGGTTTGGGGTGCCGGACCGTGAGAGTGCTGGAGAAACCATGCCGCAGAAAGTTTCTCCCAAATATAGAGAAGGCGCCTAAACGGTATATCTAGGCGCCCTTTTATTTTAATACATACCTTCCAGCGTATCTTTATAGATTTCACAAACAATATGACGCCTCAGTTTAAGTGTTGGGGTCATTTGTTCATTCTCAATTGAGAAGGCTTCTGTTGCCAAGCTGAATTTCCGTACTTTTTCAATGTTGGAAAGTCGGCCATTTACACGGTTAATAGCTTCGCCAATTGCTTTCTTGAAATCTGCATCTTCTTGCAATTCTTCATACTTGCGCGGTTTATTGTGTTTTTTCGCCCAATCTGCCATCCATTCAACATCTGGCATAATAAGCCCAATAAGGTGAGGGCGGCGGTCACCATAAACCATGGCTTGAGATATCTCATCCTCGAGCGCTAACATGCCTTCAATCCGCTGTGGTGAAACGTTATCGCCCTTATCGTTTACGATCAGATCTTTCTTCCGGTCAGTAATTTCAAGGTAACCTTCATCATCCAGTTGGCCGATATCGCCTGTGTGAAGCCAGCCATCAACAATTGTTTTAGCAGTGGCGTCGTCATCGCGCCAGTATCCCTTCATAACAAGATCACCCTTCACCAGGATTTCTCCGTCAGAAGCGATTTTAACCTCAACATCTTTGAATATTTTGCCCACTGTATGCATGCGCGGCGCGCTTGGTGGGTTCACTGAAATAACAGGCCCTGCTTCTGTTTGGCCGTATCCTTGAAGAAGCGGCAAACCAAGGCTTGAGAAGAAATACCCAACATCAGGCGAAAGCGGTGCACCGCCTGCTACAAGTGCTTTCAGGCGCCCGCCGAACTGTTGATTGATTTTCTTGCGTACTGTTCTTGTAAGGAACCAGTTTTCCAGCTTTTCAAACATCGAAAGTTTTTGTTTATCACGCTGTACTTTCATGCCCAGCTCTAGAGCGCGTTCGAACAGCTTTGCTTTGGTGCCGCCTTCTTTCTGGATCGTGCGGGTAATGCGTGTGCGCAGCATTTCAAAGAGGCGTGGCACCACCACCATAACTGTGGGTTTTGCCTCAGCCATATTTGTTGCCAGCTTTTCAATGCTTTCAGCGTACCAGATTTCAGCTCCTAAACCGATTGGCCAGCACTGCCCCACTGTGTGCTCATAAGCATGGCTAAGCGGCAGGAACGAAAGGAATGCATTATTTTCTAAACCAAGCTCGTGAATAACATTGGATGCCCCTTCACTGTTGGTGAGAATAGCGCCGTGATGAAGCATTACCCCTTTTGGTGCGCCGCCTGTCCCGCTTGTATAAATTAAGCAAGCCACATCATCGCGGGATACACTACGTGCTTTTTCCGCATATTTTGCAGTGTTCGGCACCTCTGCATCAACAACAGTATCCCAGTGATAAATCTTCACATTCAGGCGCTGCTCAATCTGATAATCTTCCATCAGGATACAGTGCTGCATATCATCAGACTGGTGGGCAGCTTTCAGGAAAGTGCGAGCAAGTGCTTTTGTTGAAACAATAGATGCCTTGGCTTTACTGTTTTCGAGAATGTGTAAATGATCGCGGGCTGTGTTTGTGGTGTAAGTAGGAACACTGATCGCACCGATTGACATAATTGCAAAGTCAGCAATCATAAATTCTGGCCGGTTTTCACTAACAAGAACAACTCTATCGCCTGCTTCCACACCCATTTTTTCAAGGGCGGCGGCAAGTTGAGTTACTCTATCTGTAACCTCTTTCCACGAGAGGGATTGCCATTCCCCATCTTTCTTGTTGAAGAGTAGCGGCTTGTCACCAAGTTTGGCTGATTGTTCATAGAACATCGCCGTTAGGCTGTCCCACGGTATAAAAGACATACAATTTCCTCCCGAGCCCTTCCTGAGCTTTCTGTCATTTTGCGCAAAAAAAGTGGGGGAGCAAGTAGGTTTTTTACAGTTTCATTGCGTTATAGAAGCTTTTTTCCGTTGAAAGTAAAAAAGTTGTCTTATTTGACCGATCTTGCTTGCTCCAATGACGTTACGGTGCGATAAACAAAAAAACTAAAACGTCCATGTTCAAGATGGTTTGGGTCCATGGAAGCCTCAGAAGCTGATAATAATATTACCGATACGCCAATCGATGGTGTGCAAGACAACTTTGAAGCAGGTGCAGAAGTCTCAATTGAGCGGCGCTTACATCTCAGGTCTTTTGATTATTGGCTTTCCCTTAAGGGTGAACGCACTTACCCCCTTTTCTCTGATTTGCGCGCTGAAGATCTAGCACCTTTTAAGTCAAACAGTTTGCTGCTTGAATTTAATAATCGCGGTGTTGTGGTACGTTTTGTTGGGGATGTTATTCAATCCCTTATCGCAGCACCTATCAAGGTTGGTGCATATTTAGAGGATTTCCCCGATTGCGGTTTCTCTGTTGCAATGATTGAACAGTTTGCAGAAGAAGAAGGCCGACGAAAAGCAGCCGAATTCGAATTTCTCGAAGAAGACACTGAATGCCGCGGCATGATGCTACCTTTCTCCAGTGATGGACTGCAACCAAACTTTATTATGGTAACAGCTAGTTTCCGTAAAAAGACAGCGGAAGAAGTTATAGACCAAAACCCTGCTTTTTTAGCGGAGGATGTCCTTTCGGAAGAGATACCGCAAGCTGTGGACACATCCGCCTTTGACGGGATGATTATAGAGTATGCGGAGCAAGCTGGTTCTATCTCCCATAAAGATCAGCAAAATCGAATTGGGCTTTATGAAGTGTTGGCGCAGGCCTACCGGCTTTATGAACAATCGGTGGCTGACTCTGATGTTTTTGCTGCAGTTCTTGCTGAAGCGGGACTGAAACAACAAGCTCGTGCCCCCTATACCCCAGCGCTGAAGCTTGTGTTTGGTAAAGGGTATGATAAGACCCGTATAACAGAATATGCAGCGGCAATATCTTGTGCCAGCCGTAGCGGAATTTCGAGCACTGGGTTTGTTGAGTATCTTTTAGGTGTACCAGGCGGCATTAAGGGTTGCGTTCAGGAAGAACGTGAGTACAAACGCCAAAAATCTGGAACACCAGCACATAATCGCCAACAAGAAGCGATTGAAGTTTTAAGGCAGAAAAAAGCGAAACCACTTAAGGATATAAACCCCGATGATGAATTCTGCTTAGTTTTGGCTCGCCGCAAAAGCGGTGGTGGTGTTGAAGCGTTGGGATGCGCAAACACTGGAAAGGCGGCGCTTGATTCAGCGATCCGTCAGCTTGCATCCTCTGATAAAAAATAGGCTCCATGCCGGGTTACGAAGGGACATTAAAAGTGACCACGGACAATACAATTAAAAAAATTCTTTCTGAAATCGGCCAAATAGCTGCCGAAAAACTTGAAAAAGGACAGTTGGTTTCCTTTGAAGGCTTCCTGAATGGTTTTTATGGCGCGGCAGCCCCTGATGACCTTCTGGAACGGGATACTGCCGAGCTTTATGCGATTGCATTTAGCATGTGGCAGGCGGCGGTAACGCGTGCGCCAAACCAGCCAATCGTTAAAATTCTGAACCCGCGTGGTCAGGAAAATGGTTGGAAGACGAAGAACACGGTCGTGCAGATTATCAATGATGATATGCCGTTCCTTGTGGACTCGATAACTGGTTGTCTTGCTACGATGATGCAGTACCGCATTAAGATGATGCACCACCCTATTTTTGAAGTTTCCCGCGATAGTGAAGGTGTACGTTCTGAAACGGATGGTGCTGAAGCCAAACGCGAAAGCTATATGTTCATCGAGATTGATACGCAGACAAATAAGGATGCGCTCAAGGAAATCGAAGAAACGGTAAATAGCACACTGGCTGATGTACGTGCCGCTGTAAGTGATTGGCGCGGAATGCTGGCGAAAATTGATGAGACAGTTGCGTCCCTGACTGTTAACCCGCCACCAATTGATAATGAAGAAGTTGAAGAACTGATCCGCCTGCTACGCTGGTTGGGTGCTGATCACTTTACGTTCCTTGGTTTCCGCGAATACCGTTTTGAAGGTGACCCACAGACGTTTGATTTCACGCAGGTAGAGGGCTCAGGCCTTGGTATTCTCCGTGATGCAAAACGGAATGTTCTTCGTGATAAAGATGGCCTTACACCTATGTCGGCTGAAATCAGGCACTTCCTGACACAGCCTGAGCCTCTGATTGTTACAAAAGCAAACGTAAAGTCTACAGTGCACCGTAATTCTCATATGGATTATATCGGTGTGAAAATCTTTGACAGTGAAGGCAACGCTATTGGCGAACGCCGTTTTGTTGGCCTCTTCACATCGCTTTCTTACAGCCAATTTGCCCATGATGTTCCAATGATGCGCAACAAGGTTGCTAACATTAAAGAGAGTGCCGGCTTTGGTGGTCGCAGTTACGCCGGTAAAGCGCTGTCTCACATTCTGGAAACTTTCCCGCGGGATGAATTGTTCCAGGTAAGTGAAGATTGGATGTATGATACCGCGCTTGGTGTTTTGCAGCTTACTGAACGCCCACGCCCGAAAGCTTTCATTCGCCCAGACCAGTTTGGCAGATTTGTATCAGCTCTTGTTTATGTGCCGCGTGAAAACTATCACTCAGGCCTTCGTGAGGCGATCGCGGATATTCTCTGCACAGCTTATAACGGTGAAGTTTCGGTTTATTATGCGAAACTTAGTGAAGAAGCGCTGGCTCGCTGGCACTTCATTATCCGTACACGCCCGGGTGATGTACCTGAAGTGAATGTACGCGAGATTAACCGCAAAATTGCTGAAGCGACCCAAGGTTGGGAAGACCGTTTGCATACAGCGCTTGTTGAACGTGTCGGTGAAGAAGAAGGTACAGGCCTTAATCACGCTTATAAAGGCCGCTTTACAGCAGCTTACCGTGAAAGCTTTACACCACCACAAGCAGCATATGATGTTTGCAAGCTGGAAGCCTTACAAGGTGCGGATGATCTGCAGGTAGATTTCTATCAACACCTTGGGGACGGTGAAAACCGTTACCGATTGAAGATTTATCACGGTAGCAAGCTTATCGCGCTTTCAAGCTGTATGCCTATCCTTGAAAACATGGGTTTCCGTGTTCTTTCTGAGCATTCTTACGAAATGGGTGGTGGATCAACGAGCTTTATCCATGACTTCACGCTTGAACGCCTTGAAGGTACGGCTTTTGCTATTGAGCGTCTTAAGCCGCTTGTTGAAGAGCTTTTCAAGAAAGTATGGGACGGCGTATGTGAAAATGATGGCTTTAATGAGCTTGTTCTCACATCTGCAATGAGCTGGCAGGAACTTGTGATCCTGCGGGCATACGGTAAATACCTGCGTCAGCTGGGCATGGGTTATACACCTGATTATATTGCTGACAGCATGGTGGAAAATGATGAAATTTCCGCACAGCTTGTTGCTCTCTTCAAAGTTCGGTTTGATCCAGCATATGCAAACGCAAACCGTGAAGAACTTACGAAGAATATCACTACAGATCTGAGGAACTTGTTCGAGGAAGTTAAAAGCCTTGATCACGACCGTATCTTGAGAGCGTACGCGAGTGTTCTTAAAGCTACGCTCAGAACAAACTTCTATCAGCCTGGTGTTGTTGAAGGTGTGGATGAACGCGCGCTCGCGTTTAAAATCCGTACACGTGACGTTGAGGAAGCACCTCTGCCGCGCCCACATGCCGAAATGTGGGTTTACTCACCGAAGGTGGAGGGTGTTCACCTTCGTGGTGGGCCTGTTGCTCGTGGTGGCCTGCGTTGGTCTGACCGCCGTGAGGATTTCCGTACAGAAGTTCTTGGCCTTGTGAAAGCACAGCAGGTGAAAAACGCCGTAATCGTGCCGCAAGGTTCGAAAGGTGGTTTCTTCCCGAAACAGCTACCGCCTATGAGTGACAGGGATGCCTTTATGGCTGAAGGTGTTGCTTCATACCGCAGCTTTATCTCGAGTCTTTTGTCTGTCACAGATAATCTGGTTGATGGTGATGTGGTTGCGCCGAAAGATACTGTGCGCCACGACGGTGATGATCCTTACCTTGTAGTAGCGGCTGATAAGGGCACAGCGACTTTCTCTGATATCTCTAACAGTATTTCTGAAGGCAATGGCTTCTGGCTCGGTGATGCGTTCGCATCTGGTGGTTCTCAGGGTTATGACCATAAGAAAATGGGTATCACAGCCAAGGGTGCCTGGGTTGGTGTTCAGCGCCATTTCCGTGAAATGGGTGTAAACACACAGGAAGATGAATTCACTGTTGTGGGCGTGGGCGATATGTCTGGCGACGTATTCGGTAATGGTATGCTTCTAAGTAAAACCATTCGCCTGAAAGCTGCCTTCAACCATATGCATATTTTCATTGATCCGAATCCGGGTGATACGGAAGCAGCATGGAACGAGCGTAAGCGCATGTTTGATCTGCCTCGCTCTACTTGGGAAGATTATGATAAATCATTGATTTCACAGGGCGGTGGTATCTTCTCCCGTGCAGAGAAATCCATCTCGCTTACTGATGAAATTAAAGAATGGTTGGGTGTGGATGCTGATGCAGTTACCCCAACTGATCTGATCAACCTGATCATGAAAGCTGAGGCTGATCTTCTTTGGTTTGGCGGTATCGGTACTTATGTTCGTGCATCTGATGAAACCAACCAAGAGGTGGGTGACCGCGCCAACGATGGCCTACGTGTTATCGCAGATGACCTGAAGTTCAAGGTTGTTGGTGAGGGCGGTAATCTGGGCATGACCCAGAAGAGCCGGATTGAATTTGCTCGCCGCGGTGGCCGTTTGAATACTGATTTTATCGACAACTCCGCTGGTGTGGATTGTTCCGATAAAGAGGTGAACATCAAGATCCTTCTTGCGGATGCGATTGCTAAAGGTAAGCTTGATATGGAAGCGCGTAATACGCTTCTTGAAAGCATGACTGATGAAGTTTCTGATATCGTTCTATCGGATAACTATTTGCAGACACAGGCAATCTCACTTGCGGAAGCAAAAGCGGTATCGGACCGTGAGTATCACCTTGGCCTCGTGAGAGCGCTTGAGCGTGATGGTGGCCTGAACCGCGAAATTGAATATATCCCATCTGACGAAGGCTTTGCGGAGCTGGCAGCAAATGAGCGTGGCCTATCACGCCCGGAAATTTCTACGCTTCTAGCTTATGCCAAGATGTCGCTCTTCGATATCATCGTGGATTCAGACTTGATTGATGAACCTGTTCTTCAGCCGGAGCTTGAATGGGGTTTCCCAAGTGTACTTCGTGATACTTATGCGGAAGAGTTGGCAAACCACAGGCTGCGCCGTGAAATTATTGCAACGGTTCTTGCAAACGAAGTGGTGAACTGGGCAGGCCTTACCTTTGTTTATGAAGTGAAGGAAGAAACAGGTCTCGGTGTCGAGGATATTGTGGCGGCGTTCGTGATTGTTCGGGAAGTATTCGGCCTACAGAAAATCTGGAACGATATTAACGATCTGGATTATCAAGTAGTGGCTTCTACCCAGTATGATATGCACCAGAGCGTATCTAATAGCCTGAAAACACAGGTTATGTGGGTGCTTCGGAACATTGATCGTCCGTTTAACGTGAGCAAGTTGATTGAACGCTTTAAAGCACCGTTCAAGAGCCTGTTTGCCATCAAGCTTGAAACACTTTCGGAACCGGCTCAGGAAGCCTTCCTTAACCGCAGAGATGTTTTAAAAGCTACAGGTGTTGGGCACGAGCTGGCGACCTTCATTGGTGCGTTTGAGGTGTTCAGCAGTGGCCCTGATATTATTGCGGTTGCTGAACAAGCAGATAAGCCGGTTGATTATGTGGCATCTGTTCACTTTGCTCTTGGCGATAAGTTGGGCTTTGATTGGCTCAAGCAGCGTGCTGACCGTATTCCGCCGGATGATCACTGGGAAGTACTTGCTATTCGCTCAATCCTTGAGGATTTGGCAGATCAACAGCGTAACCATGTGGAACGTGTATGTAAGCGGGCTGGCGATAAATCAGCTGATGCAGCCACGGCAGACTGGGCTACTGCGCAAGCAACACGTATTATCCGTGCGGAGCGTTTGATCGAAGATCTCGCTCAGGCTGGTACGCTCAGCGTTGCTAAATTAAGCTTTGCTGCACGACACCTTCGTTCAATTCTAAGGTAAAGAGTTATAAAAATGGCTGCGGAAGAAGAAGTGAAATCTAAGAAGCGTTTGAAACGACCTTCAAAGGATCATCTCAATTTTGTTATTGCGGTGAGCGCGGTTCTTATTTCCGCGGCCAGTTTTATTGCCACCTATATTCAATCGGAAGCCTCTTTAAATCAGGTAAAGGCTGAAACCTGGCCATATCTGCAGGTAGAGCATGGCAACGTGAATGATGATTTAAATCAGGAAATTTATTTTCATCTGGAAAATGTGGGTGTTGGACCTGCAAAAGTGAAAAGCTTCCGTATTAAATTACAAGACAGGTATTTGAATGATGCCTACCATCTGGTGGAATTGGTTTTCGATGAAGGCGGTACCCTGAGCTGTGAGAGTAATAACTGTTTGTTCACCAATACAGTGTCACCAAAAATTCTGCCGCAAGGTGATGTTTTAAAAGTGTTTAGCCTTTTCCCAGACGAACAGAATTTACCACTTTGGTACACACTGAATACTGTGCGTTGGAGGCTTCAGCCGGAAGCATGTTATTGCTCGCTTCTTGATGAATGCTATGAGACAAATTTTGATACGGAACCAACACCGGTTGAAGAGTGTAAGATTGCTCCAAAGCAAGAATTTGCCCGTAGCTAAAACGGCTTTAACGGCTCTGTTTCTCTTTATTAATAATAGCCTGTAGCTTTTGCCTGATATCACACGTTATTGGTTGTTGCATGGCACCATGCCACCGGTTTTGTTTGCTGCCGGTACAATAATCAAGACCAACATACTTGGTGGGTAGGTATTTTAAAGCAGCTAAACTACTGGCTGTTAAGTCAAAATTTTCTGCACCTGGGAATAGAGTACTTAAATCGGCCTCAACAAGGTTGCTGAAATCCTGATGTGTACCGTTGTCGCGATCTTTGATCCGGCCTTCGATAATATTACCAGCAAAGCTGGCTGAGCTGGTTGGAAAGCGTACATCAACACCGGCAGTGTTTAGGATGGTGTTGTTAATCAGTTTGGTATTGGCGGACTTGTTTAAATAAACACCAACATCCGCTGGGCAGTTTAGAATAATGTTGGAGCGAATTACCCCACGCGAGTGCTCCATTGCACAGTTTTGGCGTTCACAGAATTGCTGATCAGTACCTCCTCCTCCAAAGGATAATCCAAGGCGAACACCACCTGTATGGCGCCATTCACAAATAATAAGGTTACGGTCAAATAAACCTGATGACGAATTACCTTTGAGGAACGCACCGTAGCTAATTTGGTTACCGTCTGTTTTTGCAAAGTCAGCAATGAAGTTATTTTTAATCCGCCAATGTTTACCACCTACAACATCAATAGGAGTTACTGATCTACCAGTTTTACGGGGGGCAGAATTATAAATAGAATTGTTTTCAATACGGACACGATCCGGGAACTGTGTTGCAGCTCCTTTGCCGTCCCCATTTGCTTTAATAGCTGCATTAAACTCGGTTAGTGTATTGTTACGAATAACAACATCGTCTGCATTACCAACAATATGGAATGCATGCTCACATTCATCATCAGTTTTACAAAACCCTCTGATGTCAAAACCTTCAATAATCCAGTTTTTGCCGGTAACTTTAAAACCAACGGTTCTTGGTACAAATATTTTAACTGTGCCAGGTTTTACCGGTTTGAGGGTGATAGGTTTCCTGAGTGTACCATTACTTTTGAGTTGCACTGTACCTGTAAGAAAATAATTTCCAGGAAATACCGTAAATACGTCGCCCGCTTTAGCGTCTTTAAGATAGTTGTTAAAATCGCTGTTGGATATTAAAATACCGTCTGCGGAAGCATGTTGCGGCGCCGTAGCGAGCAGGCTCGTCAAGGCGGTAATCAATGCAAACTTCTTCATTTTAATCCCCACAGATATTTCCAAAACACGAAAAAAGAGAATAACAAAAACTCTTTTTCAGTAAACAGCTAACCATGCTTCATACATAAACATCATGTTATAAATGTGCCGAATATTCGGGATGTGCAAACCAGTTTGCCATAAAGTCCATGAAGGCGCGTACTTTCATCGGTAACAGGCGACGGTCTGGATAGAGGGCATAAAGAGTAAGTTCGGGAAGAGCCCAATCAGGTAAAATTTGGATTAATTCCTTATTTTTAATGGCGTCCTCATAGAAAAAAGTCGGCAAACTAACAATGGCTAAGCCCGCCTTGGCCGCTGCAAGCTGCATAACTCCGGAGTTTGAGGTCAAGTTTCCATTTACTCTTGTTTGAGCAGATTGATCACCAGACATAAATTTCCAAAGCCTTGAAGCAGGAATATTGGAATAAAGGGCAAAGTTATGGTTTTTGAGATCTTCCACCGTTTTCGGTGTGCCGTGCTTTTCCAGATACTCCGGGCTCGCCGCTATCATGCTATTAAGGTGGGTAAGCTTTTTGGCAATTAGACTGGTGTCTTCTAGGTTAGTTGAGATCCTTAAGCCTACGTCATAGCCGCCACCCACTATATCAACACGTTCATCCGTAAGGTTAAGTTCAAGCGTAAGATCCGGATATTCTTTCATAAAGGCTGCAATGGCATCGGAAAGGTAAATATCTGTAAAGCTGCGAGGAGCGGTAACCCTCAGGTTTCCAATCAGTCTTTTACTCGCGCATGTAACAGTTTGCTTGGCGTCTTCAATATCAGCAAGAATATTGATCGCTCGTTCATAGAATAGGGCACCTGCATCGGTTGCTGATACGCCTTTGGTAGTGCGTACAAGAAGCTTTGTGCCAAGATCATCTTCAAGCATATGAATGCGGCGGCTGGCTACAGATTTGGTTACGTGAACGGCTTTAGCGGCGGCTGAAAGGTTACCTTCTTCAACGGCGCGGCAGAAGGTGCGAAGGGAAACGAAATCCATAGCTTTTCCATTTTTTGAAACAATTTCGGAGAAAAGCTATGGTTTTGTTCTAAATGACGCAACAGTTTTATTGCCAGCGACGGCTTATATAGAAGCATCCAAACGCTCCAAAAAGGAGCATAACAGCCGGAGGCATCAGCCAAGAAAATGGAGACTGAGGCTTGTAAGGCCGTGCATTTTCAAAACTGTATATACGGTGCCCACCTTTTACCGCTTCAACAAAGCTGTCGCCGCGTCGCTCGTAAAATTCTTTAAATTTAAAATCCATTACGCCGTTAATCTCAGTAAGGTCTCCACGTTTGTTAATTTGCTCAAGTTTGGTATACTTGCGAGGGTCTTCTCCCTTTTTGATGATACCGGGAGAGCTATATTTGTAAACGAAGGTAATTACAGGTTGTTGGTCCACGTTTATCAGCCCAAAGGATGCGCCGCTTATCATCAGCATAACAAGACCGGTGATCAACCAACCCCGCATGAATTTCTGCTGACTTTTCTTTTTTGAAAGAAGTGCTGTTCGAACCTCGCCTATTTCTCGAAGCTTGTCTATTTCTGCTGAAAAAAGATCACTATTCATTTTTGTTACATCAATAGAGTAGGCAGACACGATTTTGGCGAAGACGTCTTCTGATGGATAGCTTTTCCCGGTTTCCAGTTTTGAAAGATAGGATTGTTCTACTGAAATTTTCGCTGCCGCCTCGGGTTGGGTCCAGCCATTTTCTTCACGTTTTATTCTTATATATTCACCAAATCGCATGCCTGCCTCCAGTTTTGCAGAATGATATTATCGTTATATTCAAAATGTGCAAACAGGACTAAGTACCTGAAAGCGAGGGCAAGTCTTTGGAATTCATGCTCAGAATGCCAGATGAATATGCTGGAATAATCGGTGAATATTGGAGGTGTTTGCAAAAAAGAGAGGCAGAAGGGGGTTTTCTGCCTCTAAGGTGGGTTAGTTTGTCGTGATTATTTATCGAGTGCTTCAACTATTTTCTGAACTACGAGCCTCGAAGAAAGATGATTCTGTCCTGTGATCAGGCGGCCATCCACTTCAACGAAGGCTTGATTTCTGGGCCCGAAACGGAAATCACCATCATGATCTTGTACGGATTGTCCGATCAAAAGTGGGAATTGTTTGAAATACTCAGCTGTCTGACGTTCATAATCTTCCGGATATCCGACAACTTTTTTGCCAGCTACGAGATAAGTACCGCTTGATGTTTTCAGGTTCACGATACCAGCGGTACCGTGACAAACAGAAGAGATGATGCCGCCATGCTTCTCATATATCTCCATAGAAATGTCCTGTAGCGCCTTGTTATCAGCAACCCCGTACATAGCGTTTGAACCCCCCACATAATGTACAGCCTTATAGCGGGCAGGCTTAATATCTTCAGGTTTTTTAGTGTGAGCAAGGGCATACATCAGATCTGAATCATAGATATATTTTCTGTGCATATCGATGGATGTATTAATATAGGAAAGTGGGAGACTGCCGCCTTCTGGAGTTACAAAATCTACTGTATAACCATGCTTTTTAAATTCGTCATAGGCGTTGACAATTTCTGAGAAACTAGCCCCTGCTGGCAGATCAGATGAGCCATGAAAGGCTTGGCTTGATAAGATGAAAAGCACACGGCCGCCGTGGTTGTTTGCTGGGGCGCTTGAAGCGGTTTTGGCAATGATCTTCCATTCACCATCAAGTTTCTTCACAAGAAACTGGTCTACGTACCGCATCTTGCGACCAGGAACCAAGATTTCCACTTTTGCTGTTGCGGTATCTCCGGCGATGTCCATGCTGATGATTTCACCAATACGGCCCGTATCTGTACCCGGTGTACGGCGACCAAACCAACCTGCGTATTCGCTGGACGGTACAATCCAGTGAGGTTCATCTTTTTTGGTAAGGTAAAGATTGGCGGTTTCATGGAAAGCCTGATTTATTTCTGCCGGACGGCTGAAAGATGTGCCATCAATGTAGTGGTTCAGTGTTTTTCTAATGTCTTCTTCATCTGTAGCTATGCCCGGGAACGAAATTGCGGTGGCAGCCAGCAAGATACAGGCTCCCTTTATTGATGAAAGGATGGTCATATGGTGTTCCTTCTGTCGTGTTCAGGTTAACGGCAGAAGCAGTACGGAAAAGTGCTGTGATTCACAATTTGGCGATATAATTTGGTAGTCCGAAATTATAAATCTGTAGAAATACGGTCCCGGAATTTGGCCGGGGTTTCACCGGCTATTTTTTTGAAGGCACTATAAAAGGTGGACATGGAATTATAGCCGCATTCTTCAGCCAATTGTTCCATCTTGATGGATTTACCTTCAATAGTCAGGCGTTGTTTTGCACTATTGATGCGGTGTTCGTTTATGAAATCAGCGAAGGATTTTTGCAGGTTATCGTTCAAGAACTGGGACAGTTTTGGAACTGATGTATTCAGTCTACCAGCGAGCTTTGGGAGCGTGATGGTAGATGACAGGTGTAACTGTTCTTCGGCAATAAGTGTATCCAGCCTATCCTTAAGGGTGGAAGCCTCATCGCGGGCGATACTTTTATCAGCGTATTTAACGGGAACCTCTTTTTTCCGGAAAATTACCAGCATTACAGTGAGATAAAGTATGAAGCTAAAGATAATGGCTCCAAGGATATAGGATAGGTAGCTTGCTGTGAAAAATGCAGCCCATATGAGGAGGTTTCCTGCAAAAACGCTCAGTGTAATTGTTTCGCTGAAGGCAAGTTGCCGCTCTTTACTCGCCATTCGTTTCCAGATAGGCCTTAGTTCAAATGCACTTGCGGTGATATAGGCGAACCATACCCAGTTAATAATACGGTAAATTGGGCCGCGCCACAGTTCTGGGTATGTGTCGTAGGGTAGAAATAGCCCAACACCAATTAGAAGTGTTCCCAGAACTATAAGTTGGCCTCTATAAAACCAGTTATCAGCTCGGTATTTTCCTACCCTGCTGAGTACATGGAAATATAGAAATGGCCCGATGCTGAAACAGGCCATTAATCCCAGCTGCAGGAAGTCTCGTGCAACGTCGGGGTTAAAATAGAGAATAACCGATTTAAAAATCCGCAGGCTTAGGGCCAACAGCATCAAAGAGAGAAACTTGTTGGAAGTTTCTTTTGGTTCAGCAAACCAAAAATAGGCAGCAAGTAGGAAACCGTTGAAAGCCCCCACCATTGAGAAAAAGAATAGATATTGTGTATCAATCTGCACGCTGCAGGTCTCGTTTAGCTGTTATTCCCTCTGCCGTTAGGTGGCACTTTAATCTGCCTTTAAATCATTTTCAAATGACCGATAACTTGTGGCTGGTGATTGTAGTTTTTTTAGTTCTTCAATGGCGCTTTTGAGCATTGCTTTTGCTCTTGTTTTATCGCCGTTACGAAGTAGTAACCTTGCTTCAAGCCCTTGTAGTAATGGTTCCCAAGCTGTTCCGGGGGAAGCGGCACTTAAAGCTGCTGCATCTAAGTTTGGAACGATATCATCGGCAGATGATGAAGCTCCAAGGTCTAGCTCCGCCATTATCTGGTGATAGCCGAGAACCTGAGCGGCGGGTGAAGTGTTCCCCATCAGGTTTACGAAGGCTGTACGGGACCTTTGAATACCCGGTAGGGCGCCTTCCGCATCCCCGAGGTTCCACATGGCAAGCGCTTCATTCGCAAGGTTCATCAGGCATGCAATGTTTTCTTCGCCGCTTTTAGCGCAAATAGCTTTCCGGACATTGGTCAGAAGCGGTAAAGCTTCCTCCCAGCGATTTGAAGAGCCGTAAAGGTTCGCAAGCGTTCCTTCCGCTTGTGATTTCTCCATGGAGTTACTTCCATATACCGTCGCCAGCATCTCAATGGCTTTTTGAAGTTCACCTTCAGCAGCCTGATGATCCCCTTGATAGAGAATAGCAGATCCTAAAATATGTTGGGCTTCGGCAATACGCCAATCAGGTACTTTACCGGATGAAACATACTGCGGTGTCATCAGGCTCCGCATGAGTGCTACTGCATCCTTATGGCGGCCAAGGCGTGTATAGCACTGAGATAAATCTGTTTTGATGGTGTGTAACAACCCGGGGTCTTTATGGGTAGTATTGGGGTGTAAAGCTCGTGCTCTTTCAAACGCTGTGATTGCGGCTTCAAATTCATTTTTGATGAGGTGTAGCCGAGCACGTGTGAAGCTAGCCTGTAGCTTTATGTCAGCGGAAGGTTGTTTGAAAGATAGTAGCGCTGCTTCCACCTCAAGTAATTCTTCCTCCGCTTCAGAGAGTTTGCTGGCTTCAATCAGGGAGTTGACGCGCATAAAGCGTACATCCAGCCTTTCTTCGCTTCCCTCTGGCAGTAATTCAATAGTTTTTGTCCATTCCTCGGTGGCTTTTTCTGGTGAAGAGAGACCATCAAAAATGCGGGCCATCGTTTTATGAATGCTGGCGCGTACTTCTGGAGATTCGGAGAATGTGATATCGATATTTTCTGCTGCTTTATTAAGTGCAGTGCCGATACTGGCGTCTGGTCCTACTCCTGGTGTACGAGGGTCTGCGGTAAGCAGTATGTTTTCCAGAAATTCGTTGGTTGCCTGAGCTTGCAACCGCTGCTGTTTTTCGCTTTCCCGCGCTTTTTGCTCTGATAAGCCAAATATTATACTGGCTGCAATGCCAAAGAGCATTGCTGCCGCCGTGGTAATGAGCCACGGCCTCCGGGCTTTTGCTCTTCGGGTTATACGCTCTGCGGTTTCAACTTCTTTCAGTTTTTCCGCGTTAACAATGGCTTGCTCCCGCCGATCTTGCAGGGTGCGCAATCGTTCTGCCAATGTAGCTGCTGATGAAAGTCGTTCAGTAGGGTTACCGTTTGCTGCTGTACTGATATCGGCTTTTATCTGCTCGTCAGAGATATCCTTTTCCCAGCCGGGGACAAGAGGTTTGCGAAGATTTCCAATCCAAACCTGATAAAGAAGTACACCGAGAGCATATACATCACTTTTCGTGGTGGGTGACTGACCAGAGAGCACTTCCGGTGCGATATATAGAGGCGTTCCAGATGTTGTATCACTCGATGTTGCTTCATCAATGGTGAGCCCAAGCATCGTAATATCAATGTTTGATATTTTATCCCGGTCTGTTAATCCGCCACTCCCAAAATCTACTAATTTTGGGGAAGGTTTTCCGTCTTTTTCATCAATCAGGATATTGGCTGGTTTTAGATCTTTGTGGAGAATACCAATGGCATGCGCGTCTGCCACGGATTGTGCAATCTTTGCAACGAGTGAAACCTTTTCATCTTCGGATAAAGCTTTCAGTTGATCAGTTTTGATTGCCCAGTCTTTTAAACTTACACCGGCATATTCGCTTTCGATAAAGAAAGGAGTGGTTTCAAAGTTCCAATCATAAAGCTTTACATAATTGCCGTTGTCTCCCAGTTCTTTCTGGAGCATCCGAAATAACGTTACTTCCCTTTTGAGAGAAGCGAGGCCAAGACCATCAGAGCTAAACTTGAAAACCCTTTTCTCACCCGTTTTTTGGTGTCTCGCGAGCCATACTTCTCTTCCCGGTGTGTTAGAGAGTTGTTCTGTGAGAATATAGTGGGGGCGACCGGATAAGGCCTCGCCGACTTTAAGTTTCAGAGCACTGGCTTTCTTTCGGCCAGCGGCAATACGTTCCACAGAACCAGTAAAACGGTATCCAACTCGAGCCTGGGTTTTGAGCTGTGCAGCATTTTCTTTACCCAAGGCCTTCCTGAGTTTTGCGATAGCGTTTGCGAGCACATTCTCGACAGTGATTTGATCAGCCCATATGGTGCTGAGGAGTTCTTCTTTGGTCATCACTTCATTGGTGTGTCGGAGAAGAAGCACCAGCAGTTCTAACGGTTTTCTTTCAACCTTTTTTGTTTCACCACCGACTTTTAAGGTGAAGGAAGTTTCATCAAATTCAGCAGAACCAAAGCGGTAAAGATACTCAACATCAGCCATAAATTGGTAACTCATTATCCACACAAACTATTGGTAAGCCTGTGTAACCCCATCATTTTTTAATACGTTAGAATATCGTTAGAGTTTCGTGAAGACTTAAAATCTAGTGCTCGTCAATATGCAGCCGTCAATTGATGAAGCTATGTGAGGAGCATTCATGAGAAATTATGTAACAAGTTTGATGGTGGTGGCTGTAAGCACTTCAATTATGGTTGGGCAAGCAGCTAAGGCTGAAGTTGCTATTCCTGAGTGCTCCTCCTTAGTGGAATGGGCGAATATCTCTATGGAGGTTGATAAGAACTTTAGCCGAAGAAGTTTTCAGCCTAAGCCTTTTAGTGGCAAGTTCCTGCTTTGGGGTTTGCGTGATGAGCAGCTAAAGCCTTATTTTGGAGAAACGCTGGATCAGTGGAAGGCTGAAGATTTCACAGCCTTAAAAGCTAAGTTTCAGGAATGTAGAAATACCAATGGAGCTGACTTAAAAAAGGCTTTCCAAGAATCCCGAGAAACCGGGGATCGTAGTCGCCACAATGAATTGCGTAATCAACACCGAGTGTTTGATCAATATGTTAACCGAAAGCTAAGCGCCGCACGCCGGGATTCATACGGTAATACATTTGAAAGTATATTGGCTTACCAGCAGGATGTTTATACCAAGCACCATGAAACATTGGCGCGCTTCAAAACAATTAATGCTGAAATTGGTGAGATGGAGCCATCTATCCAGAATATTGAACGCATTGATTATATTCTGGAACATGAAAACTTTGAATATCTGGACCCAAACCTTTTAAGCGAAGTAAAAGCCCAGCTGCCGGAAATTAAAGTGTCTCTTATGGATAAGCTTCTAGATAAAAAGCTTGAGGAATTTAATGGTCTGGAGAAGACATATACCAACATCGCAGTGATGAAGAAATCGTATGATGAATTCAAAAGTGCTAATTATCGCCGCAAAAGCAGCAAATGGCGCGCCTTTGATGATGGATTTAAGCTTGCCTATAATGCGCATGTGACCGCGAGCTTGCCCAGCTATCAGGAGCATATTAAAAGCCTGCCGACAGAACGTGATAGCGTGCGTGCAATTGACAACGAGCTGAGTAAAATGTTCCCGCGCCGTGACAGAGATAAGCCACGAGACTACATTATGTTTTTCGCTGCGGCCAATGATCAGAAAGAACGATTGAAGGCCAGAATTAAGAATAAAGAATGCGAAGAAACCAAAGCAACGCTTGAACTGGATGAAGATGCAGCTGAGATGATTGTGCTAGGTTCTAAAGGCCCCATCCCGCTGGATAAGTTTATGTGCCGTATTAACCCAAAACATTTCAAGGTTATGAAATGGGAAGAACCAGGTTTCTTCGGGTCTGAATATACTTTCTCATTCTATGATCCGTTTGGCGGAGAAGCGCAGATTGTTTTTGAAGAGCAGGAACTTCTGGATGGCAGAGAAGCCCTTGTAGGGATTGAGATGACGGCAAATGGCAAGGAAAAAGAACTTACTCAGGCGGAGTGGCGCGAGATAGCCAAGTGGCTCAATAAAATTGATGAAGAGTTCCATACACTTTGGGGTGGATAGTTTCCTCACATAAACTGGCACCTAAAGGAAAAGCCGCTCACTGTTGTGGGCGGCTTTTTTCATATCTTTTATAAGGAATGGGTCTTTATTTCGGTGCAATCACCATAATCATCTGACGGCCTTCAAGTTTAGGACGTGCTTCGATTTTTGCATGTTCTTCCATCTCGTCTGCAACGCGGCTAAGAACATCCATACCCAGATCCTGGTGAGCCATCTCACGACCACGGAAACGGATAGTAAGTTTCACTTTGTCACCGTTTTCGATGAACTGGTGAACTTTCTTAAGTTTCACATTATAGTCGTGTACATCAATGCCCGGACGCATCTTAATTTCTTTAACGTCCTGCGTTTTCTGCTTTTTACGGGCAAGGTTGGCTTTTTTCTGCTGTTCGTATTTGAACTTACCGAAATCGAGAACCTTACATACAGGGGGTTCTGCGTTTGGCGAGATTTCAACGAGATCTAGCCCGCTGTCTCGCGCGATATCCATCGCCTTCGCTGTCGTTACAACGCCGTGGTTTTCGCCTTCAGCACCAATCAAGCGAACTTCTTTGGAAGTGATCGCTCTGTTAACGCGCGGGCCGCTCTGTTTAGGTGGTCCCGCAAAATTCCCCTTACGTATGTCAAGTCTCCTATGACTGTTAATATCTATATGCGGATGATGAAACCCCGGATTTGGGCGCTATCCGCGTACGCCCAGTATAACCGCTGCATTTTCAGTTGCAAATGCTGAAAACACAGCGGAGATATTCTCTTTATGCAGTGCCGTCTGGCATTGTCGCTTCTTTAGTGAAAGCTTCAAGTGCTTCAGTGAACGGGATAACCGTTTGGTCTTTGGAACCAATACGGCGAATGCTCACTGTACCGTTTTCAGCCTCTCGATTACCTACAACAACAATCGCTGGTACTTTAGCAACGCTGTGTTCGCGAACTTTATAGTTGATCTTCTCATTTCTAAGATCAAGTTTCACGCGCATGCCTGCCGCTTTCATCTTTTCGTAGATTTCTTCAGCGTATCCACCAGCATCTGATGTGATCGGTGCGATCACAGCCTGGGTTGGAGCAAGCCACATTGGTAGTTTACCTGCATAGTGCTCAATCATAATGCCGATAAAGCGTTCAAGTGTACCAAGGATAGCACGGTGCAGCATCACAGGGCGGTGTTTGCCGCCGTCTTCACCAATATAAGTTGCGTCGAGACGTTCCGGCAGAACAAAATCAAGCTGCAATGTACCACACTGCCATGTACGGCCAATGGCATCTGACAGGTGGAACTCAAGCTTAGGACCGTAGAAGGCACCTTCACCTGGTGCGTAATCATATTCAAGGCCAGCTTGTTTCAGTGCAGATTCAAGTGCACCTTCAGCTTTATCCCATGTCTCGTCTGTGCCTGCGCGCTTTTCTGGGCGTGTTGCTAGCAACACTTTAAACTCAGGGAAGCCAAGATCACGGTAAACACTGGCAAGCAGGCTGCAGAAGGCAACGCTTTCTTCAGCGATCTGATCTTCACGGCAGAAGATATGTGCATCATCCTGCGTCATCTGACGAACGCGCATCAGGCCGTGCAGAGCACCGTGCGCTTCATTCCGGTGACAACAACCAAACTCCGCAAAACGAATTGGCAGGTCGCGGTAGCTTTTAATACCTTGTTTGAAAACCTGAACGTGCGCAGGGCAGTTCATCGGTTTCAGCGCCATCAGTTTCGCATCTGGTGAAATAACCGGAGCACCTTCCTCAGTGGACGGTGTTTCGTCAGGGACAACGAACATATTCTCACGGAATTTGTCCCAGTGACCAGACTGTTCCCAGAATTTACTATCCAGAATCTGCGGTGTTTTAATTTCGTTATAGCCAGCACCTTGAAGGCGACGACGGATGTAACTCTCCATCTGTAGCCAGATTGTATAGCCCTGTGGATGCCAGAAAACAGAACCTTGCGCTTCTTCCTGAAGGTGGAACAGGTCCATCTCGCGGCCAAGCTTTCTGTGGTCACGCTTTTCTGCTTCTTCAAGACGGTGCAAGTAAGCTTTCAGTTCTTTCTTATCTGTCCAGCATGTGCCGTAAATGCGTGTCAGCATTTCGTTTTTGCTGTCACCGCGCCAGTAAGCACCAGCCACTTTCATCAGTTTGAAAGCATCACCCAGCTTGCCTGTTGATGGCAGGTGCGGCCCACGGCAAAGATCAAGCCATTCACCTTGGCGGTAAATAGTTACGACTTCGCCTTCAGGCAGGTCTGTGATGATTTCAGCTTTATAGTGCTCACCAATTTTTTTGAAGTAAGCAATAGCTTCATCACGGTCCCATACTTCGCGGATAATTTCCTCATTGCGCTTCACGATCTCATGCATGCGTTTTTCGATCGCTTCAAGGTCATCATCAGAGAATGGCTTGTCGCGTGCGAAATCATAGAAGAAACCGTTTTCGATAACGGGGCCAATTGTAACCTGTGTGCCAGGGAAAAGTTCCTGCACAGCTTCAGCCATGATGTGGGCTGCGTCGTGGCGCAGCAGCTCAAGGCCGTCTTCGTCTTTTTTAGTAACGATGGCTACATCGCTGTCTTCTTCAATCTCACGGGACAGATCCCACACATCGCCGTTTACTTTAATTGCAAGCGCAGCTTTAAGAAGACCCGGACCAATGTCAGCGGCCAAGGTCGTGCCCGTCACCGGCTTATCAAACGTGCGCACGCTGCCGTCTGGCAGGCGCAGGTTGACCGGATTATTGCTACTCACTTGATCGCTCATTTTTAAGGTCCTAATTAATTAAAATACAAGGGAGCTTTGCAGGTAGCCTTCGTAAGGCCCTGAGTCAAGCTACAGCGTAGCTTTCATGCGGCTTTTTCTGAAAAAACATCAAAAATTACGGGCAGGTGCAGCAACTCTGCATCTAGGGTGGTCGTTCAGAGTAAATATGAGCCCACAAAATCTTGTTATGGCAGGTTGTGGTAAGCCTTTTCCCCTGATAGGTTTGCCGCCGATATTATTCCTAGGGCCAACGGGAGCAACTTTATGAATTCGCCGCAGTATTTAGAAACCGCTTATGGTGCTAAAATCGCTTATCACAAGCATGAAGGCAAAGGGCCGGGTGTTGTGTTTCTTGGTGGCTTTATGAGTGATATGGAAGGTTCGAAAGCCTTGGCGCTGGAAGCTTACTGTAAACGTGTTGGGCGTGCTTTCGTAAGGTTCGATTATCAGGGTCATGGGCAATCATCCGGTAAATTTGCGGAAGGTACAATTGGCATTTGGGCGCGTGATGCGATGACCGTGCTGGATACGCTCACGGAAGGGCCTCAAATTCTTGTTGGTTCCTCAATGGGGGGCTGGATTTCCATGCTGGTTTCAAAGGCGCGTCCGGGCCGTGTTAAAGGATTTGTGGGTATCGCTGCAGCGCCTGATTTCACTGTGCGTATGTGGAATGAAGATTTTGGCGATGCGGAGCGCGAGGAAATCCTTGCGAAAGGTGCATTTATGCGGCCGTGCGATTACGGGGATGAACCTTACACCATTACTAAAGCTTTGATTGAAGACGGCTGGGATAACCGTGTTATAGCCGGACCTCTGAAAATGGATATGCCAGTGCGGCTTATCCAAGGAACAGAGGACGCTGATGTACCGTGGCAAACAGCGCAGATGATTGCTGATAAACTTACATCAGATGATGTGGAGATTATCTTGGTGCCGGGTGGTGACCACAGGCTTTCCACTGATCAGGATCTGAAGCGCCTTATCCGTATTGTTGATGGTTTGGCGGCAGAAATCTGATGGCTGGTAAATATTCAAAGCTGAACCGTAAGCAGATTTTTGAGTTTTTTGATCGTCTCGCTGAAGATAATCCTAACCCTGAAGGTGAACTGGATTATGTGAATGAATTCACGCTTCTTGTTGCTGTGGTGCTTTCTGCGCAAGCAACAGATGTGGGTGTGAACAAAGCCACCAAAGATCTTTGGCCTGTGGCAGACACGCCGGAGAAAATGTATGCGCTTGGGGTGGATGGTCTGAAGAAATATATCAAAACTATTGGGCTTTATAACTCGAAAGCGGAGAATGTAATCAAGCTCTGCCGGGATTTGATTGATAAGCACGGTAGTCAGGTTCCTGAAACACTTGAGGAACTGCAGGCGCTTGCAGGTGTGGGCCGGAAAACAGCCAATGTGGTGCTGAATATTGCGTTTGGGCAGCCAACGTGCGCGGTGGATACACATATTTTCCGGGTTTCAAACCGTACAGGTCTCGCGCCGGGCAAGAATGTGGACCGTGTGGAAGATGCGCTGATGAAGGTGATCCCTGAGCCATTTAAGCTGCACGCGCACCACTGGCTGATCCTTCAGGGCCGCTACATCTGTAAAGCGCGCAAACCAGACTGCGCAAAATGTAAGCTCACTGATATCTGCCTGTTTAAAGAGAAAACTATCTAATTCTCTTAAATGTGAAAGGCATGCGGAAGTGAGTGTGATATTGTCCCCTCAATAATAGATATCGAGGGGCAAATATTATGTATAAAGCACTTATTCTGGCGCTTAGCTTAGGTGTAGCATCTACAGCATACGCAGGTGATAAAGTTATCCATCATTCTTCAGCGAACCCCAACGCACCCTACACGCCAGTGGTGCAGCACGGTAATACGCTCTATCTATCGGGCCAGCTGGGTTATGATGAAAATCGCAAACTGCCTGAAGGTATTACTGCCCAAACCCACAATATTATGAAGAGTATAAAAACGCTGGTGGATAACCACGGTTCTTCAATGAAACATGTGGTGAAATGTACAGCTTTTCTAAAGGATGTCGCCGAGTGGGGTGATTTTAATAAGGTCTATACTCAGTATTTTGAACCGGGTTTCCGGCCAGCGCGTAGTGCGGTTGGTATTGGCGGTGTGCCAGCGGGTGCGAGAGTTGAAGTTGAGTGCATTGCGGCAGTTAAATAGCGCTTCACGCATCTAAAGCTTGCAATTTCACTGAATTGAGCGATTTCATATCCCCATAGGCATCGCTTATGGGGAGGACATGATGAAAGCGCTTAAATATCTACTTTATATTATTCTCGGGTTGATGATTTTTACCGTTTCCCGGACCTTTCTATTTTTCCCTGCAGCACAGCCCGTAAAAATCACTTTGCCGACCCTTAGTGAGGCGGAGACCACGCAGATCGCAGAAAACCTTTCCAAAGCAATTACGTTTAAGACCATTAGCCAAAGTCTCAGTGTTGCACCTGATCATGAAGCCTTTACGGGCTTCCATGCTTTCCTTGAAGAAACTTTCCCTGCGGCGCACGGTGTGATGGAACGGGAGTTGGTGAGCGATTATTCGCTTATGTACCGTTGGCCTGGCAAAGCAGGTGGTTCTAAAAAACCAATTGCCTTTCTTGGTCATATGGATGTTGTGCCTGTGCCGGAGTTTGGCCTGAAGGATTGGGTACACCCGCCATATGCTGGCACAATTGATGAAAGAGGTGTTATTTGGGGCCGAGGGGCTGTGGATGATAAAGGTATGCTGATGGCGCTTCTTGAAGCGGCAGAGCGGCTTGTGAAGGCGGGGTTTGAGCCAGATCGAGATATCTATTTCATGTTTGGTCATGATGAAGAGCTGGGCGGTGATAAAGGTGCCGCCATGATGGCAGCGCGCCTTAAGGAACGTGGTGTTCAGCTTGATTGGGCGGTGGATGAAGGGTCTGCGATGGTGGACGGTATTATCCCCGGTGTGAACTCTCCAATCGCTCTTATCTCACTTGGTGAAAAAGGTTCTGTCACTCTTAAGTTCTCTGCCACCGAAGAAGGCGGGCATTCAAGCGCACCTAAGGATTATACTGCTGCCAGTATTGCTGCTGCTGCGGGTGTTGCGGTTACTGAAAACCAATATCCGTTGGTGCTTGATGATACGCTCGAGCGTATGTTTACAGCTATGGCGTCCCAGATGAATTTTCAGAATAGGTTGGTGATAGGGAACCTTTGGCTAACTAAGCCGCTTATGAAAAATGAACTTTCGAAAAACCCGACAATTGCGGCCTTCATGCATACAACAACGGCTTTCACCATGATGCAGGCGGGTACCAAAACCAATATACTACCTCAGTATGGTGAAGCGCATGTGAATTACCGTATCCATCCGCGAGATACCGTTGATGGTGTGGTAGACCGTGCGCGCGATATCATCAATGATGACCGTGTTGAAATCACTAAGCTTGGTGGGCGTGAAGCCACGAGCATGTCGTCTGTATCCTCCGAAGGGTATGCCGATCTTTCTGCCTCTATTCGGGAAGTGTTTGGTCCTATCCCGGTTGCGCCTACCTTAACCGTGCAAGGTACAGATGCGCGGCA
Source organism: Kordiimonas sp. SCSIO 12603 (assembly GCF_024398035.1). Lineage (NCBI taxonomy): Bacteria > Pseudomonadati > Pseudomonadota > Alphaproteobacteria > Kordiimonadales > Kordiimonadaceae > Kordiimonas > Kordiimonas sp. SCSIO 12603. The sequence goes on along the minus strand of NZ_CP073748.1, from coordinate 308,376 downwards.
TTACTATAGTGTGGCTGATAATGTGTACCGTTTTATGCCATTTGTGTTTGAACCGGACGGCTTAAAGCAAATTCACGGTACCAACGAAGCAATCAGCACGGAAGCTATGGTTTCACAGGTTGTGTATTTTGAAGATCTGATCCGTAGGTCGGCCCAGTAAATTCTTGAAAGCGATAATATGGCGAGGCATAACCCTCACCATATTGCAGAAGGAATGTCGATGACAGATTTTGAGCTTCATCCGCAGCTTGCGGCAGATACCATTTTTATTATGAAGCTTGAGCTTTGTGATTTGCTCTTGCAGAAGGATGCTAATTATCCGTGGCTTAACCTTGTGCCTCGGGTGGAGAATGCTCGGGAAATACATACTCTTTCGGCGGAGCAACAGCAGCAGTTGTTGAAGGAAATATCCTTTGTTTCCGAGCGATTTGAAAAGCTGACAAGCGCCCATAAGCTGAATATTGCCAATATTGGCAATATGGTGCCGCAGATGCATATCCATATCGTTGCTCGGTTTGAAGGAGATGCCGCATGGCCCGCGCCGATATGGGGTGCTAACCCTCGAAAACCTTATGAAGAAGACACATTGAAAACACTTGTTGAAGAGCTTCAAGAAGCTTTCAAAGCCTGATCATATTCATATTCTGATTGTTGAAGCCTGATAGCGCGAACCATATCTTCAGCTAATGTTCGGTCGCCTCGTGCGATTTTCAGTTTGATCTGATTTGAGGATTGGCTGGGTAGCGCCTGCGCCAAATCAAGCCTGCTGATATGCATGAAGATGTGATTACCCCAGAAACGTTTGCGAAATTCAATTGTTTCTAATTCATCAATAGAGATCGAGATATTCTTGATGGCTGATTTCATCATTCCAAAAACAGCGTCTACTGTTTGAAATTGGAGGGTAATGTTTGTATTATCTAACCGTAGCAAACCTTCGGTTTCTGCGAAGCCTTCATAAGCGCCGGTTATTTTAAACGGCAGACTTTTTCTTTCCATTATATTTCCCCTTCCCGAATGATGCTGCAAGGATAACAAGTGGGGATTTATTAAGAAAATTTCAAGTAAAGCTGCAGTTTAGAGGCCCTTACTTGTCGGGGAAGCCATTTACGCTGGTATAGCTGCTAAGATAGATTAAGCGACCATTTTCCAGTGATGTTCCGAAGCTACGACCGGCATCATGAAATTGCTGAGGACGGAAAATCATCAAGCGGTTAAAGCGCATGGGGACCGTCATGGTTTTTTCCCATTTATCCATATCATTGGTATCAGGCTCAATAATATCTGACCAAACCTGGTCCTGTGTATCCCATTTGCTTTCTTGCCACTCTTTTTTAGACCAAGGTGTATGGTCTAGTCCTGTAGGTCTATGTTGGTAAAGGTGTGTGCCGTCTTCACAGTGTTCGGGTAGAGTAAGATAGAGAATAACGGTCCAGTGGGCGGGGTCAATATGTACACTGTGGGTACCATTTTCCCCATCTAGGGCAATTCTGAATTTATGATAGGAACTGCCGGGTACAAGGGCAAGAGGCTCGCCCACAATTTCTGCTATTTTTTCGTCAAAACCATTAATCTTCTGGCGGTACTGAGAGTTTCTCCCCGCAAACATGGTTGGAGTATCATATGTTGGGTATTCTTGCTGTAGTGCTGCGTTTCTCAGAACGAAGGGATCTGGCAAAAAATCATCAATTATGATCAGCGATTGTTTCATGTTGGCAGGTAACTCCGAAAGCGTTTTTATAGCCCTGTTTTAGAGGCACTTTAAGCAGATAATTCCATAAATACCAGTGTTCGGTTTTTATCCCGGTGGCAGGGTGATGTATGGGTTTCTTGAAAACCAAGTCTGCTATATAGATGACGTGCGCGCTCGTTGTCTGAATAAACATCAAGTTTGATGGTTTTGGTATCTGTGCTGAATATATGTGTGATTGTTTCCTGCATAAAGCGAGAGCCAATACCGCCTCCGGTTTTAGCAACCATAATACGGCGCCATTCAACTATATTATCGGCGTGTTTTACCAGAATGGCATAGCCGGCACGATCGCCACCAACTTCACCAATCAGATAGATGAAATCCTTATCAACTATTTGCCGTTGGTGTGTTTCAAGGTTATCGCCATGTACAAAGTTACCATTTGGCGAAGCTTCAAGTTTCAGGATGAAGGCGAGATCACCTTCATCCGCATTTCTGATATTGAGCACCGCCATATTAGTGGCGGAAATGGCGCATACTGGTGAAGACCATAGCGAGGCCTGCTTCATCTGCAGCATCAATAACTTCCTGGTCGCGCATACTACCGCCCGGCTGGATTACGGCTGTTGCACCAGCCTCAGCTGCGGCTAGAAGGCCGTCAGCGAATGGGAAGAATGCATCAGATGCTACCACTGAACCTTTGGCAAGGCTCTCAGCATCCCTGGCCATCTCAGCTGCTTCACCCGCACGGATCGCAGCAATACGGCTGCTGTCACGGCGGTTCATCTGCCCTGCACCAATGCCTACTGTCATGCCGTCACGCACATAAACGATAGCATTTGATTTCACGTGTTTGCCAACCTGGAAAGCAAACAGCATATCTGTTAATTCAGCATCTGTTGGTTGGCGTTTTGTTACCACTTTCAGATCATCTTTAGAGATGCGGCCAGTGTCGCGGTTCTGAACCAGATACCCACCGGAGACAGATTTAACCATCTTGGCTGATTGCTCAGGGTCTGCAAGACCGCCCGTTGTAAGGAGGCGCAGGTTCTTTTTCGCTGCAATAATGGCTTTGGCATCGTCTGTTACGTCAGGCGCGATAATCACTTCAGTGAATACTTTCACAATCTCTGTTGCGGTTTCAGCGTCTAGCGTGCCGTTCAGGGCCACAATACCGCCAAAGGCAGAAACCGGATCACACTTCAGTGCTTTCTCGTAGGCGCTCTTAAGCGTATTACCCATCGCAACACCGCACGGGTTCGCATGTTTGATAATAGCAACCGTTGGAACAGATGGATCAAACTCGCTTACCAGCTCAAAGGCCGCATCTGTATCATTGAGGTTATTATAGGAAAGTTCTTTCCCTTGATGCTGGGTTGCTGTTGCAATGCCAGGCCGGTCTTCAGCGTTTTTATAGAAAGCCGCTGATTGGTGTGGGTTTTCACCGTAGCGGCATTCCTGAACCTTGCTGCCTGCAAACGGCATACGGTCTGGGAATGTTTCACCGTTCTGCTCAGCAAACCACTGTGCAATCGCAGCGTCATAAGAGCCCGTACGGCTGTAGGCTTTAGCAGCCAATTTGCGGCGGGTGTCTAGTGTGGTGCCGCCTTCAGCTTTGATTTCATCAATAACCGCTGTGTAATCAACAGGGTCTGTGATGATGGTTACAAAGCCGTGGTTCTTAGCCGCGGAACGTACCATCGCAGGCCCACCAATATCGATATTTTCAATGCAGGTGGCGAAATCAGCGCCCGAAGCTACTGTGGCTTCAAACGGATAAAGGTTGATGGCAACCAGATCAATCGCACCAATTTCGTGCGTATCCATAGCGGCTACATGATCATCATTATCTCTAAGCGCCAAAAGGCCACCATGAATTTTAGGATGTAGTGTTTTTACACGACCATCCATCATTTCAGGAAAGCCCGTATGGTCTGCAACTTCTTTAACTGGAATACCAGCATCACGCAGAACTTTGGCAGAGCCGCCGGTGGAGAGGATTTCTGCGCCGATATCAGCTAGCGCCTGCCCAAGTTCCAGAAGCCCCGTTTTATCTGAAACAGAGAGGAGAGCGCGTTTGATAGTGACTTTAGTCATTTTTACTGTGCCTTACTTCACATTGTTTGGACACTGAACCCGCTCCCAAGCTGCGAGTTATGTATCCATTTCACTAAATACCCATCTACAGATGGGCGTTGTTTTTTCCTTAACAGGAACCCGTACAACGATTTGCCGGGAATTTGCTGGGCTGTCCGGCTTTTTGAGATAGAGGCTTTCCTCAATCTCAGCTGTGCCTTCATCCACATCAAAAATCCAGACGCGGCCGTTTTTGCTTTCAAGCGTGATGCGGCCATCTGGTGCCTTAAGCGCTTCAACAGATGGGTGCAAATGGAACCTGATAGCTATTGAGGCGCCACCTAATTTTTTAAGTTTTGGGCCAAAAAGTCTGTCTGTACCGCTTAGTTGTTTACCACTGTTTGAAAGTGTGACTGAACGTTCGTGCTTTACCCCAAAGCGCTTTAAATAACCATCATGGGTTAGTTTAGCGGTGGTACTGTCTTCTGTGCTTTCTCTTAGCGTAAGAGTTTCACTTACACCTTTGCCGATGGTGCCGTCATCCAGAATGCGGCTGCTGTTTGTATCTGAAATAACAAGTGCTGAATGAGCAGCGGTTGAACGCGCCATAGCGCCGAGTTCCGAGAGTGGCCCATCTAATTTAGCGGGACCCATGTTCACAACCAAACGGTCTTGCCCGACAGAGAATTCAAAAGATCCAGTGCTTGCGTGTGCCTTTTTTGAAAGCTGTTGAGAGGGTGGTGGGCTGCAGTCCATTACAAGTGTGCTTTGCCCTATGCTGATACGTTGGATGCCTGAATGCGTGGAGTTTTCAATGGCCTTACCTTTGGCTTCGCTGGCGAGGAGGATGGAATCTACCCCAAAACTTCCTTCCGCCGAAACACCACCAATCTGAGCAAAACTACCATCTGCATGGCGCATGGCACGTACATAAGGCGCTAGCCTGTCGAGCGTGATCTGAACCCATGATGGCAGATCATTATCGGTATCAATATAAGCGCCACGAACAAGGATAAGCAGTTGCATGCAGCGGATCGCATCAGCCGGGTTATGGCTTATTGTGCCACCATCAGGTAGTACAAATGCTTTGATCTTGGTTTCAAGTGTACGCACACCTTTTGCACGCCAGCTCTCTCCACCTGGAAGGAGAAGCCCTGCAAGTGTTAAGGCGGTGGCTGTATAAATTTCTGGAAGGCCCGGTTCTACGTCTCCGCATGTACGCATCAAATGGCGGGTTTGCCTTGCCATGGAATGAAGTACCTTCGATCGGTAAATCAGATCAAGAGATGACATGATGAGGGGAGCGTGTGCCAGCCAGTTGATAAGACGGCGTGCAAGAATTTCTGCGGCCCAGATATCTTTGTGCCACTGCTCGCCCACCGGAATCCACCATCCGAGAATGGTTTCAGCGGCATCTCTGGCTTTGGCTTGATCGCCGGATTGCGCTAAATCCTGTAGCCAGTGAAAGCTGTGGGCATAATTATGATAAGCTTTGCTGGCTTTGTCTCCAATATGTAGCCAGAAGGCTTCGTGCAGTTTGTGCTTTTCACCGTCATGCAGAAGATCACCACCATAAATAGCGGATGCGAGCATAGCATTGCCCGGTGCCGGATCATCAGGACTGCCAAGGAGTTGAACGGGATGACGACCTTTAAGGCGCTGTTCGTACAGGCTATTGCCGTAACCCCATTCACGAATAGAGCGCCCCATTTTCTTGAAGGATTTTGATAAAAACCCTGAGGATGGCGCACGCCTTAAGGTGCTGCGCGAAAGAGGTGCGCTTGCGGCAAAACCAGCGATTTTGTCGGCCGCGTTCATTGGTACCTCTTCCCCCTAAATCTTATTCGCCTCGGATAGTGCGGATATTTTCTGCATACATATCAGGCCCGCCTTTAAAGGTAGCGCTCCCTGCAACTAATACATCGGCCCCAGCGCTTATAACCTGACGAGCTGTTTCTCGGTTTACGCCGCCATCAACCTGTAGGTCAATATCCAGACCAAGCTGATCAATACGTTTGCGGATCGCTTCAAGTTTACGTAGTTGGCTTGTAATGAAAGACTGACCGCCGAAGCCAGGGTTCACAGACATAACAAGGATCAGATCAAGCTCTTCATAGAGATAATCAATAGTGGTCTCTGGGGTAGAAGGGTTTAGCGAAATACCCGCTTTCACCCCTTGCGCTTTGATTGCCTGAAGTGTTCTGTGGGTATGAGCACCCGCTTCTACATGAGCGGTGATAATATCAGCACCAGCTTTTGCAAAAGCTTCAATATATGGGTCAACAGGTTCGATCATCAGATGCACATCAAACACTTTGTCACTATGTGGGCGAAGTGCTTTTACAACATCGGGTCCGATAGTAATGTTCGGCACAAAGTGGCCATCCATAACATCAATATGGATGTAATCGGCGCCAGCGGCGTCAATTGCTCTAACTTCTTCACCCAGTTTCGCAAAATCAGCGGACAGGATGGACGGTGCGATTCTGATTGGTTTCTGCATGGGGTTTCCATATCAGTTCATGCCGCATCCCGCAAGGGACTGAGCGGCCAAGAGATCAATATTTTAGCGGTTATTTCAGCTTTCTTATACGTGCTGCATAAAAACCATCCATACCGCCTTTATCTGCCATAATTGAGGGGAAGCATAAAAGGTCGCCATCAGGGGTAATTAACTCGTCCAAACCGCCAAGCTCATCTTTTGTAATTGCCGTACGCTCAGCTTGTTTGGTTCGTTCAAGGAATTGAGCAATCTGCCCTTTGCCTTCACTGTCTTCAATAGAACATACGCAGTAAACCATAGTGCCGCCCACAGGTAGCATCTCGAAGGCATGATCAAGGATACGGCTCTGGAGTGCTGCCAGCTTGGCAACATCTTCGGGTGCTTTGGTCCAGATCACATCTGGATTACGGCGCAGGGTACCGGTGGCGCTGCACGGGGCATCAAGAAGGATATGATCTACAGGTGTGCCCGGCGTGAAAGTGGAGGCATCTGCGGCATGTACTTCAGCTTTAAGGCCGGTACGACTCAAATTAGCATCGAGTCTTTTAAGGCGATTCTTTGAACGGTCCACACTGGTTACTCGTGCGCCAGCTGCCGCTACCTGCATGGTTTTGCCGCCCGGTGCAGCACAGAGATCAAGAACGTGCTTGCCGCTGATATCACCAAGCAGTTTTGCGGGGATGGCTGCTGCCATATCCTGCACCCACCAAACGCCTGCACCGTAACCCTCTAGGGCGGTTACATCGCTGATGGTACGCCGTAAGCTGCCCGTTGGTAGAATTTCTGCCTCAAGCGTTTCAGCCCAGGCTTGTTTGTCTTCCTCAGGTTTCAGAGAAATATCCAGTGGCGGTGTATCCCGTAATGCTTCGGCGATACCTACAGCAGTTTTTTTACCGTAAGCTTTGCTCCAGCTATCAAAAAGCCATTTAGGCAAGTCTTTTTCAGGCGTGCGGTTCAACTTTGTCAGAAGTTTTTCCTGCTCTCGTACGGCGCGCCTCAAGATTGCGTTCACAAGGCCTGAGAAGCCTTTTTCCTTACCAGGCAGGTTTTTGATCAATGTAACTGTTTCATTCACTGCCGCATGGTCTGCAGTACGCATGAGAAGGATTTGTGTAAGGCCGGTTATAAGTGCGGCTTCTGTCCATGTGGCGTTCTTTGGAAGACTGCTCGAAAGGAGTGAACCAAGAAGCGCTTTTAGGCTGCCGTACCGTCTTAAGCTCAACATCAACAGATTCAGCACAAAAGCCCGATCACGCGCATCAAGGTTCGCCTTCGATGCCATATCATCAAGGGCAACATCAAATGGCCGCTTTTTCAGCGTAACCGCCATAAAGGTGCGCACAGCAGTTTCCCGTGCGCTTAAGGTTCTATTGTGTTTTTTATTCTCAGAGCTTGTCATGCGGGTCTTTGACCATAAACTGATGTGGATTGAAAGCAGTTACTTGCATCATAGCCTAAATCCCCTTTAAACAAGGGAAATATTATGCGCGGGGGAGAATATAACGTGCAGCAGTCAATTTATATTAAGTCTCGATTCAATGGCCCTCCATCATCCGCGAATGGCGGGTACGCAAGTGGCATGCTGGCAAATGCGCTTACGGGTGCTGTGGAAGCATCTCTCCATGCGCCGCCGCCTCTCGATAAAGAACTTGAGCTGATCGCTGTGGAAGGCAAAGCTGAGCTTAAACTTGGTGACAAGCTTTTGGGCACGGCGATAGAAAAACCACTTGAGCTTGATGTGCCTGCGCTTCCACCTAAATTTGAACTGGGTATCAACCCTTATGAAGCACCTGACGCACCGGGCGAGTTCAAACCATTTGGACGGTGTTTTGTGTGTGGTGAAGACCGTACCAAGGGTGATGGTATGTGTATTCACAGCAAACGTCTTAATGAAACACCGGGTCTGGTTGGGGCTTGTTGGGATTTGGGTGATGAACTTGCAGACGAAAGTGGTTTTATAAAGCCAGAATACCTTTGGTCAGCGCTTGATTGCCCAGGATACTATAGCTGTGCACCAGGTGAACCTGCGCTTTTAGGGCGTTTGCACGCTGAGATTCTTGCGCCGCTTAAAGCTGAAGGCCAGGCCAAGATCATTGGTTGGGATATGGGTGATCCAACTAAACCAAAAGGCAGGAAGCGTATGTGCGGTACTGCGGTTTATAGTGTCGATGGAACTCTTGTTGCCAAAGCTGCAGGGCTTTGGATTACAGTAACAGCGGAATATATTCAGGCAGTGGAAGCGAGCGTTTAATGGGAAAAGTGGGCGGTATATTAAGAGGCCTTAAGCCTTACGGTGACAAACGGGTTGTTGGCACATTCGGGCTTGGTATGGCCAGTGGTTTCCCGCTCACATTTGTAATTTCCCTTATGGGCTTCTGGCTTTCTTATAATGATGTCAGCAAAGCTGACGTGGGTTTGTTCGCGCTTGCGACTAGTTTTTACACATGGAAATTCCTTTGGTCTCCGGCTATTGACCGGTTGCCTCTGGGACCAATTACCAAGATATTTGGCCAGCGCCGGGGGTGGCTGCTGTTTATCCAAGGGCTTATGGCGGCCTGTTTGCTTGCGATTTCAGTTTTAAATCCTGCTGATCAGCTTTTTGAAGTTGCGGTGTTTACCTGTGCAATTGCGTTTCTTTCCGCCAGTCAGGATATCGTTATCGATGCTTACCGGATTGAAATTTTGGGTGATGAAGACCAAGGGCATAGCGCAGCTTCTTATGTTTTTGGGTACCGCACAGCCAATTTCATAGCTGGTGTTGGTGTGCTGCTGATTGCAGATCAAATTGGTTGGGGGCTGGCGATTAGCTTGCTGCCACTCTTATTACTGCCGGGTACACTAGCAGTCCTCTGGCTTGGTGAGCCAACCCATAGCCGTGAAGATGATGAGTTTATGGAAGAAGAAGCTCAGCGGGCTCCAAAGTCTCTGTTTGCCGCACGTTTCCGGGAAGCTGTTATTCTTCCGTTCAAGGAATTCTCAAAGCGAGACAACTGGCTTTTAGTCCTGTTGTTTATTCTGTTCTTTAAAGCGGGTGATGCGGTGGCGAGTATTATGACAGCGCCCCTGATCAGGGATATGGAGTTTTCGCTTACCGCTGTTGCGTACGCCAACAAAACAGTAGGCTTTATCACTTTGATGGTTGGTGTTGGCCTTGGTGCTGCGCTTTACAAACAGATTGGTATGTATAAAGCGCTATTCCTATCAGGTATTTTAATGATGCTTACGAACCTGGGTTTTGCTTGGCTTTCTGTTGGCGAAACAGAGCAGTGGCGCTTGGCTGTGGTGATTGGTATGGAGAATTTTGCAACAGGCCTCGGTACCACTGTAATCATTGCTTATATGGCGAGCCTCTGTAATGCCAATTTCACTGCAACCCAATATGCGCTCTTGTCCTCACTTGCGAATCAAGCTCGTACAGTTCTTGGGGCTCCTAGCGGTTTTGTGGCTGAATCTGTAGGATGGGTTGAGTTTTTTGTTTATGCAACGGTACTTGCTATCCCGGGATTAATTCTCTTGTATATCCTGATGAAAAAGGATATCGCGGGGATTAAAAACACACATGATCTTGAAAAAGTGAACATTTAGTAAGACATGTGATGTAATATTCCGGTCAAATCTATGTAATAGGTTTGACTTGAAGCGCGGCTAATAGGATTGCCTTATGAAGAAATACGCTCGTATACGCCCAAGTGTTGCTGCTGCCCAGGCTATGGCAGGTGCTCCCTCTTATGTTCGTCAGGGGAGCCTTGAAGTGCGCCTTGCTCGTTCTTTCAAGGAAATTAAAGCTGCACAGAAGCTGCGTTACAAAATCTTCTATGAAGAAATGCATGCCAAGCCTGATTGGAAGATGCGGGTAACCAAGCGTGATATTGATGATTATGATGTTGTGTGTGACCACCTTCTGGTGATTGACCATGACAAACCAAAATCAAAACAGATTGTAGGTACATACCGTCTTCTACGTCAGGAAGTAGCTGAAGCACACCGTGGTTTCTATTCTTCAGGTGAATTCGATCTGTCACCACTGATGACGGACAGTTTCAAAGAGCAGATGGGTGCAGGCCGCCAACTTCTTGAGCTTGGCCGCAGCTGTGTTCACAAAGATTACCGTGCCACAAGCACCATCAACATGCTTTGGAAAGGTATTGCCGAATACCTTAAAGACCATAACATTGCATATATGTTCGGCTGTGCAAGCTTTGAAGGTATTGATCCGGCTGAATTTAAAGAGGCTTTCTCTTATCTTTACCACAACCATGTTGTGCCGGAAGATTTCAAGGTGAAGGCGCTTGATAGCATGCATGTTGAAATGAACAACATCTCTGCTGATGAACTTGATGTTCGCCGTGCGCGCCGTGCATTGCCGCCGCTTGTGAAGGGTTACCTGCGTATTGGTTGCTTTATTGGTGATGGCGCAGTGGTTGACGAGCAGTTTGGTACGACAGATGTTTTCATCCTGTTACCAGTTGAAAAAATCGCCAAGCGTTACTCTAAGCACTATGACCTTAAGGAAGAAGCGAACGATACGGATAAAGCAACAGCAGCCGTTCAGTAAGAGTAAGCTTTATACATTCATCTAAGTTTAGGCGCTGCCTTTGGTGGCGCTTTTTATTTGCGCTTGAAAACCAGTGAGAAATTATTGGCAGGCATTGGAATAACGGCTGGAGCATCAAAGCCATTCTTTATAGCAAGTGATGTGACCTCTTCCATATGCCTGATACCCCACTCAGGGTTACGGCTTTTAAGCGAGATATCAAAATCTGCGTTACTGTCGGAAGTATGGGCACCATTTTGCTGGTAAGGGCCATAGAGAAATAACGTACCGCCAGTCTTTAGAGCATTGCCCGCTTTTTCAATGAGTATCTCAGCCACGCGCCACGGTGCAATGTGGATTAGATTGATGGCTAAAATAGCATCTGTTTTGTCAGGGAATTGGTTTTCCAGCACATTAAAATATAGGGCTTCTTGAAGGTTCTGGGTTCCTGAATGAGCCCGCCATGCGTTAATGCTGTTAAGGTGGCTTTCATCAATATCTGTTGGATGCCAGATCACATCAGGAAAAGCGTCTGAGAAATAAAGAGCGTGCTCTCCAGAACCCGCGGCGATTTCATAAAAGGTACCTTCTGCCGGAAGGTGTTCTTTAAGAACATCTAAAATAACATCGCGGTTGCGTGCAGTTGCAGGCGCATGCAGCCGAACATCGTTTTCTTCTGCAGGATTAAAAAGCGATGCCACTTTCTAATTCTTTCGGCCTGCGCGAAGTCGGCTGATGATAAAAACAGGAACAACAATTGTTGCACCCAAGAGCATATACTGAAGGCCTGAATCAACCATCCAGTCCCAGATGCCTGCAAACTTATCAATGATAAAGCCGTAAATCTGGCCAGGGCTCCATTCAAGCCAATAGAGGATACCACCAACAATAAGGCTCCATACCGCTAGTTTGATAATGGTAGGTAGATCCAGTTTTAAATTGGCCATCATGCTCTCCTTACTTCAGAAGATGTACCCTTATGGGCTTGGCAGATCAAGTGAAACACCATCTCCGAGCAGACTAGCAAGGCATGCGTCTGCTTCCAGTGTTTCCCCACGTAGGGAACGGGCATTAATATCTGTTGCCCTGAAATGATCATCAGCGTTTTTTTCAAAGAAGATAACTTCAAGAACGCAGGAAGGTTGTTCAAACAGCATAACTTGCACATTGCCGTCGCGGCGCACGAGGCTTGGTTCTCCAAGAGCTGCTTGAACATCTCTTGGAGTGTGTCCTTGAATTAGCTGTGCATCGGGCAGAACAACTTCGATGTTTTCTACGGGTGTTGGTTCAGGTTCTGCCACTACAGGTGTTTGTACCTGTGGTGGTTCTTCGGTGCCGCCCATACACGCTGACAGTAGTATAAGGAGAGACAGAGAAAGAACTGAACGCATACTTAATTCCTTATGCAGCACGACGCTGTGCAATAAGATGATGGAAAACGTGGGTCATTACCGCAGCGCCAATGATAGGTGCTAGAATATTCAAAAATGGTACCGCGAACATAGCAGCCATCATCGCACCAACCATAAAGATTTTGCTGCCGTATTCCATACGGAAACGGTTCATCATTTTTCGGTCCATATGACGCATAGCAACCATTTCATAATATTCTCTGCCCAGAAGGAAGCCGTTGATGGCAATGAAAAGCGCAAATGCGCCAGCACTAGCTGTCATGAAAAAGAGGATAATGTAAGGCACAAGAGCAAGTAAATTCACTACAAGCATAATCAATGTAAGTTTGCCTGCGCTGATCACCACATCTGTTATTGGTACCTCTCGGGTGCCTATTCTGTTGGGGTAGTATTCTTCCTCGACGGCAGTGGCGATTTTATCAATCAATACACCCATCACCATTGTTACAATCCCCGGGAACAGGAGATATGATCCTACTGATACAACAGCCCAAAAGCCTGCCGCTGCGATAGATTCGCCCAGTTCATCGATCCAGTCCCAGCCAAAAACAAATGTTTCAGGCCAATAGTATGAAAGTACAAAGGTCAGGCCAATAAGGGTGATTAGGGCAGATGCTACGGAGGTTAAAAATACACTCCTGAATTTGGGGTGCAGCAACTGTTGCCATGTTCTGTTTATCGCTGTGCCGATCATGGTTGATATCCTCGCATATGGTTTTTGTCCGCTTATGACGCGGTTTTCCTATACATAGGAAGAACAGAGAGTTCTTGCAATCCCGCTTGTGTTTTCTATGGTGCAGGAAATAGTGATTAAAGCCGAAAGGGAATGTTGTGGCTTCTAAATATCAGGTTATCTGCATGGGTAATGCGATTGTAGATATCATCGCGCGCGTTGAAGACACTTTTCTGGAAAAGCATGAGCGTATCAAAGGGTCCATGATGCTTGTTGATGCTGAAACATCTGCACGCATTTATGATGATATGCCGCCTGCGGTGGAGCGTTCTGGTGGTTCAGCGGGGAATACAGCTGCGGGGATTGCGTCCTTCGGCAGTACTGCGGCCTATGTCGGCAAGGTGCATGATGACCAATTAGGCAAGGTGTTCGCTCATGACATTAAAGCAATTGGTGTTGATTTCGCTACCAAGCCTGCAACAGAAGGTGCACCAACCGCGACCAGCATGATCCTTGTTTCCCCAGATGCGCAGCGTACTATGAGCACATATCTTGGGGCATGTACTCAGCTTACCCCTGAAGATGTGGTAGAAGAAGATGTAGCTTCTTCTGATGTTATTTATGTTGAAGGGTATCTTTGGGATACACCTTCTATGAAAGCATCTGTACTAAAGGGATATGAATATGCCTCTAAGCACGGTACTGAGATTTCGCTCTCTCTTTCAGACAGCTTCTGTGTAGACCGTTTCCGCTCTGAATTTGTTGAACTTGTAGAAAATAGAGTAGATATCCTGTTCGCTAATGAAGCAGAGATTATGTCGCTTTATGAAGTTGACAATTTTGATGAAGCTGTAGCCAAAGTGCGTCCTCATGTGAAAGTCGCTGCTCTTACGCGCGGTGCTTTGGGATCGGTTGTTGTGACCCCTGATGAAATTATTGAAGTGCCTGCCGAGCCAACAACCGTTGAAGATACAACAGGTGCAGGTGATTTGTATGCTTCAGGCTTCCTTCATGGTTACACAAGCGGTAAAACGCTAACCGAAAGTGCACGCCTTGGAGGTCTGGCAGCCGCGGAAGTAATTTCTCACTTGGGAGCGCGCCCTGAAGTAGAACTTAAGGAACTCGCACAAGAAAAGCTGGGTCTTTAACCCCAAGGGTTTTTGGGGCGGCCAGAACTGTTTCCTGAATTAGGAACACTGCCTCTTGCTTTAGAGCGAGGGGCATTCTTTTTGATGGTGTCTGCCCAAGTGTTCTGAGGTTTTGGCTTTGACATAGAACGAGCTTGAGTGGCAGGTCGGTGTCCCATGTTCCTTGCTTGCGCTTCAAGCTTTGTGATCCGGTTTTCCATATTTGGGTGGGTGGAAAACAGGCTATCGATTGAAGACCCTTTCAGTGGGTTTACAATGAACATATGAGCTGTTGTAGGGTTTTCTTCCGCTCGGTGATTTGCTGTTGTTTGTGCGCCGCGGTGGAGTTTCCTTAATGCGTCGGCAAGTGCGATAGGGTTACCACTGATTTCGCTGCCTATTCTGTCTGCTTCATATTCACGGGTTCGGGAAATTGCCATTTGGACCATCCCGGCTGCAAGTGGTGCAAGAAACATGATAAGAATGGTGCCGAGGAACCCAAGTGGGTTATTACGGTTGTCCCCAAAGAACATAGAGAATTGAGCTAACATTGAAATAGCACCAGCGAGTGTCGCCGTAATGGTCATTGTAAGCGTATCACGGTTTTTCACATGTGCCAGTTCATGCGCCATTACCCCTTCAATTTCCTGGCGGTTAAGCATGCGAAGCAGCCCAGTAGTGGCGGCTACAGCAGCATTTTCAGGATTTCGTCCTGTTGCAAACGCATTCGGCTGTGCGCTATCAATGATATAAACAGCGGGCATTGGCAGGTTTGCACGTATAGATAATTCTTCCACCATGCTAACAAGTTCAGGTGCACTATTGCGGTCAACCTGTTGTGCGCCGTGCATTCGGAGGACCATCTTGTCACTATTCCAGTAAGCGAACAGATTCATGGCAACTGCTATCATGAAGGCTATAACCATCCCGGTTTGGCCTCCAAGCAAAGTGCCGATTGTAACAAACAGGCCGGTCATTACGGCCATTAATAAGCCAGTTCTGGCGGTACTCATCTCAAATGTCCTGCGGGTTGTCGCATTTTTATGGTGTCTTATAAAATATTTGGGCATTTTGGCCCCAAGGTTCAAGGCGGTCTTTAGTTTGTATTGATTTGCCGCTTAATGTTTGCAAAATCAGGGCTGGGTTTTGTGGGGGATAAGGATTTGGTATGTCTTTGATCAGGCATGAAGAATTAGTATCTGATGATAAAGTAATTTCAACTGCGCTTACGTTTGTGGTGTTAACTGGGTTGTTTGCTTCAATCGGTTATTACATGTTGATTGAGCTTGGTATTAAACGGCACTTTATGGCTACTTTTATGTGGTCTCCTGCGCTAGCGGCTTTTGCTACATGTAAAATTCGCGGCATTGACATTCGTTCTCTCGGATGGGGATTTGGTCCTACACGTTGGGCATGGACAGCTTACTTAATTCCAATTGTATATGGGCTGGTTGCTTACGGTATCATTTGGGTTGGCGGTTTTGGTACCGTTGTTGACCCGCAATTTATCAATGAAGTTGGAGCTTTTTTAGGACTATCCGGTTGGTCTGATACAGCGGTGATTATCATTGCGGTTTTGATGTTTGCTGTTGTTGGTCTCGTATGGCGGTTAGGAGCTGTGATTGGTGAAGAAATTGGTTGGCGCGGGTTTCTAACGCCTCTCTTACTGCAGAAGTTTTCTTTTCCCGTAACGTCATTGATTGTCGGAGTAGTATGGGCGTTATGGCACTTGCCGATCCTTCTTTACACCAAATATAACGCGGGCCCTCAGGATATTGAGCTGCAGGTTCTTAATTATACCGTGATGACGATTGGCGTATCCTTCATTCTTACTTACGTTTACCTACGGTCTCGGAGTATTTGGGCGGCAAGTCTTTTACACGCAGCGCACAATGCCTTTATTCTTTCGGTTCTTGATCCAATGACACTTAAGTATGAAGAGAGCTGGCGCTTTACAGGTGAGTTTGGTTTTGTTCTGCCTTATGTGATCCTCGCCTTTGGTCTTGGCTTTTGGTATCGTGCGCGGAAAGAAGCGCAATAACCCCTTATGTGAGTATTAGGGCATGACCGAAAAAGAGATTAAAAAACCAGTAGATGAAACTTCAAAAGAAGCTGAACAAAAAGATGGTGAAAAACCAAAAGAAATTGGTGGCCGTGAAGGATTAGAACCAACACGTTATGGTGATTGGGAACACGGTGGTATTATTTCTGATTTCTAAGGTATTTAACCACTATCTGAATCAAGATTAACCTGATCTTCGGGGTCTAAGCGTTTTATACCTGCCTTTGCGAGTAACGTTTTAAACATTATAAGTTTGTTTTCCGCTTCTTCTCTACCAAGGCCGCTTATTAACCCTTCTGTGAAGCCAGCCTGACGCATATAGGTACGTACTTGCTGTTCAGCACGCATTAAGCAGTCCCCGTCAGTGAAATAGCCGTCTCCCATAAGTTGGAGGATTTTAACAGATTTATCTTGCAGGCTGATATCCAACTTATGAAGCTTTTGCAGAAGCTGTGTATTGTCTAGAATAACTTTACAAAAGCCATCCAGCTTTTCGGATATCTGCCGTCGGTGCATTTCTGTAAGCTCTGCCACAAGTACCTTTTTTTGCAGATTAACCAGATCTCCCATTCTGCTGATACCAGAACCATCTAATCCCATAAAGATAGTCTCATAATCAGGGCGAGAGAGAATAGGCATGATACAATTGGCGATCGTTAGCTTGTTTGATTGCCCGATGGCTGCCGTTTCCAAATCAAGCAGGGCTTCAATCTGTTCGATGGGGTTATCTGTGCTGGCGATTAATTCAGCAATTGAATGGCTGTTAATGAGCCGTGAAGCTCTGGAATTAAGTTCTTCTCTTAAAGTATCTAATGTGTGGGGGTTATCAAGCAGAGTATAGGCTGTGCGTTTTAAGTCTCTAAGGCAGCCCACTTGATGTACCAGACCATGCTGTGAAAGTGGTTGTGATGCTGAAATTTCCTTTTTTAGGCGTTCTATGAGCCCATGAGAAGTAAGAGGCAACATGCCTTCTTTGATAAAACCGCTTAAACGTTTAGCTTCATTGGGAAATTTTTGAGTTCTACCTTCCGAGTTCGCGATGCTTAGATTACCCGAAGCAAGATAGGCCATATCTATCATCATATCGGCACGGTTTTCATAACTGCCAAGTATTTCATCAATAACCGAGTTATGAAGCAGCAGTTCTGAAAGTAATTGATCTAGTATTTCAGTTACCCATTTGGGCCGCGTATTGGATAGAAACACCGAAACACGACCAAATTTATCGCTTGGCGTAACGGCAGGCCTCAAATATTCAACAAGAGAACAAGTTAAGAGAAAGCTTTTATTCGAAGCCCCTTCAAGGGCTGAGATAATTGGTTTAAGTCTTCCAAGTTCTAGCGTAGGAACATTTGCCTGAGTGGATTTCATAATATCTACGCAAGCATCTATAACCTTATAGAGTTTGCGCATGCGTTCCTGAATGCTTTCATTCTCCACATCAAATGAAACGGCGGTTCGCTGTACCGCATCTTGCAGCAAAGTACCTGTATTATAAAGCTTGTTATAGTGTTCCAGATTATGGAGTAGTTCAGTTGGTGTTATGCGCCAATCGCTAAGAGTTGTGCTCATCAATAACCAGATAGAGCGCCTGCCATCTGCGCTATAGAGATCATCAGGCGATAGGCAAGGGGTGATTTGCCCCGTTTGGTCATATTTGGATTTTTTTCCAGCCCGGCCTCGGGCAAATATTTCTACAGATTTAAATTCCTGTGTGGATTTATTATAGCTTTCTTTAAGAACCCTAAGGCCTGTAAAGCGTTTTCCTGCGCCCCATAGTTTTTCGCCGAGTTTTGTTGCGGTTTCCCTGTCATCGCATATTTGCAGAATTGTCCAACTGGCGCCTTGGCGGCCTTGTATTTCATAATGGACGAGCATATTTCCGCTCACGGCTTAATCTCCTGCGGAAGCAGTATTAATAAAGAAGCTAAAATTGTGATATCTGAAAACCTAACTATAAGCACACAATCTAAGTATTTAGTAAAAATTTTCGAAAATTATGACAACAGTTTTTGGCTTTTCAAAAAGCTTATAGATTCTTGAATAGACTGTTTTAGATCAATTTCCTGAAACCCTAATTCTGAGATAGCTTTTGCACTTGAAGCGTTAGCGACCTCACAGGAGAAACTTGCCTCCTCCAGTGTAACCATGGGGCGGTTTTTTGAAAAGCTTAGAAGGAAAGCCAGAGTTTTTAAAATAAAGGCTGGCATTGGTTTTTTAGGGCCTTTGATGCCAAGTATATCAGCCGCGATAGACAGGAATTCATAATAGCTGGCTTGAGGGCCGCCAAGGATATAATTCTCTGCTGTTTTGCCTTTATGGAAAGCCGCTACTGTAGCTTCGGCAACAGCGCGACCATTTGCAAAATTACCAGCTCCTGGTGGTGTGCCTGGTAGTTCACCTTTTGCCATCTTAAGGATAAGCCGTGCCCAGTTGTGGCTGTCATATTCCCCAATAATGTGGGTGGGGTTCACGATTACTGCATCTAAACCACGGTCACAGGCTTCTTTCACCTTTCGTTCAGCATAGGATTTGGTCCGTACGTAGCTGATCCAGCTTTCAGCACCAAGGCGTGGAGTTTCTTCTGTGATAGTCACATCATGATGTCCGAACGTGGAAATTGAAGAGACATGCACCATGCGTTTTACTTCACGGTCGAGAATCGCTTGAAGGATTGTTCGTGTACCCTCCACATTCACTTCATACTGAAGATCTTCTTCCGCGCGCCATGTACTTGTATTAGCGGCAGTATGGAACACACAGTCCAGTTGTTGGGGCATGACTTTGTGCACCTGCTCGGGACGTGTCAGATCTCCCTCCACAAAGGTCACACCCTCGCCAATCATGTCTTTAGCAGTTGCCGGGTTTCTTACCATTGCGGTAATTTCCCAACCTTGCTCACGTAATACATTGATGAGATGACGTCCCAGAAAACCAGTTGCACCTGTAACAAATGCTGTTGGCATAAAAATTCCCCATTCCCCTAGTTCAGAATTTGTATTTCCAATTGCCTGAGGGTAGAGGAATTAATAATCCCTATATAATCCGTTTAGCAGGATCTGATGCCCATGAGACTATTTGGCCATACAAGCTGTGCGTATGCAGTGATCTTCTCAGCTATGATATTTTTGTCAACTCCACTTTGGGCTGAAACACCAAAAGGTGTAACCGAAATGCTCCAGAAGGCTGCAGATACTAATAATCGCGTAAGTTTTGATACTATTTTGGGCATGGCGCTGGAAACATGGCCAGATAAACGCATGGATATCCTTGAAGCAGCAGAGGGAGTTAAGCCTTATTGGCTTCACGAGGACTTTCTGGAAGAAATAGATGAAGCGGAACAGGCAGAGGCAGCTGCTGAAGCTGCTTCAAAGGCACGAGGTTTTGTCTATTATGTTGATCCGGAGCTTTGGAATGCCAAAATTCAATTGGGTGCAGGCAGCAGCACAGGTGATACCAACGAGAAATCAGTTACCACGGGGCTCACGTTCAAACGCAAGTTTGGTGAGGCTTGGGAACATGCTCTTGATTTAGGGTTTGATTATGCCAGAAATGCAGGCACGACCACTAGGCAGCGATTTGTAGCCAAATATGAAACGTTGTGGCGAGCATGGAAAAAGGGTTTTCTTCTTAATTATACAGAATTGGAACTAGATCGTTTTTCAGGCTTTGATTACCGAGTTGTGGAGAATATCGGTGCCGGTGTTGATGTGTTTGATACGGGCAAGCAGAAGCTGCGTTTTGAAGGTGGGCCGGGGGTGCGTTTCAGCAAACTGAAAGAAACTGGCGCGACAGAATCCGAATATCTTGGTCGACTTTCTACCACCTATGATGTGAAGCTAAGCGGAGATCTGACCTTAAAGGATAAAAGCTCGGTCATTTTCGCCTCAGAATCTACCACCTTTGAAAATTTGGCGCAGTTTAATGCAAAGTTGAATTCCCACTTAGCAGCGCGGCTTTCAGTGGAAGTGAAATACGATTCAAATGCGCCTGATACTACCTCTGCATGGGATACTGCTACGCGTGCTACTTTAGTATACGGGTTTTAGCTGCCTATTAGGTGCAAGGTTACGTAGCGTGTGTGAGGTGCGCGTCTATGCTCAGCAATATAAAGGCCCTGCCATGTACCAAGTGTCATTCGGCCATTGTTTACAGGAATGGAAAGTGAAACATCAGTAAGTGCCGCTTTGATATGTGCTGGCATATCATCCGGCCCTTCTGCGATATGCCTGTATAAACGGGGATCGCTCGGAGCGAGGCGCTCTAAAGCGTCAGTTAAATCCAAGCAGACATCAGGGTCAGCATTTTCCTGAATTGTAAGTGATGCACTGGTGTGTTTGATAAAAACTGTAAGCAGGCCGTTCTTTAAACCTGTGGTACTCAGCCAATCATTTACACTTCTGGAAATCTCATAGAGTCCACACCCACTCGTATGGAAGCTAAGTTCGGTTTGTGCCTGATCCAGCATTAGCGGATTTTAATCTCACGGCTAATTTCCTGAGGTTCTGGTTTTACCAGGTCAATGTGAAGAAGCCCATTTTCCATGTGTGCATCTTCCACTTCCATGCCGTCTGCCAGCACAAATTTACGTACAAACTGGCGTGCCGCAATACCTCTGTGGAGATAGGTTTTGGTATCGCTATCATCTTGCTGTTTGCCGTGGATAATCAATTGGTTGCCTTCAACCGCGATATTGAGATCACTTCTTGAAAAGCCTGCGACCGCCAGTGAAATACGCATAGTGCAGTCATTGAGTTGTTCAATATTATAAGGAGGATAGCCTTCGCCAGCGTTTTTGGACACTTTATCAAATACCTGTTCAAGCTGGTCAAAGCCCACAAGAAACGGGCTGTTAAAAACGGACATACGAGACATATCATTCCCCTTGCGAGCGAATAGTGCGGTGCTTCAAACCTGACAGCGCCGCGAAACCAATCTTAAAGGCCCCTTATGGGCACCTTTCCATAGGTTGGAATTATATCAATCTGTTCAAGGGGAGAACAGGCAAAACATTAAATTTTGCCTGTTTTATGCTGTTTTGGGTGAGAGTTATTCTTCTGAATTCTGGGAAGGCAGCTTACCTTCTGCTTCCTCAGGTGGCCTGATCCAGCATTCGGTGCCGCGTTCCATCAGTTCTTTACAGATTTCTCTCGCGTGACTGAGGGATTTCAGTGGGCCTGCATTTAAGCGGAAGTAAAAACCTTTTGGTGTGCCGTCTTTCACATTTTCACCGAAGTCTATTTCCGAACGACGTGGCGGAATACCCTGGAGAATATCACTGTTTTTGCGGTAAAGGATGGTCCAGCCCCGCATAAGGCGTTCGATGTTGCGGTAAGCGCCAATTTGAAGGGCCCAGCCCTCAGGTTCTACAAGTGGGGGTACCTCCGTGAGCTCATAATCTTTAGCGGGTTCAGATACTGGTTCAGGAACTGGCTCAGGTTCTGGTTCCTCCACTATGCGTTTGCTTGCAGTTTGTTGTGATTCAGAATCAGTTAGTATTAAATTCGCTTGTTCATCGGTATCGGTTTCCTGATGAACAATGCCTGTTACCAGTGCCTGCATACGTCTCATGGGGGTAAGAGATTTTAGTGACCGGTAGAAAGCGAACGTATCGTCCAGAGTAACTGGATCAAGATCTAAACGTGCCATCTGATATGCTTTAGCTTCTTCACCTTTAAGCAAGTAACTTAGGGCAAGGTTTTGACGCACCCTGGGGTTTGCCTGATCTGCACGAACCAAGGCTTCAAGGATTGTAATGGCTGCATCTGGGTTATCTGAGGCCGCAAGAACCAATGCCTTGTTAGAGAGAAGTAGCAGGTCAGCCTCTGTGCCGAATGTTGCAAGTGCTGTTGAGATATTGCCAAGAGCTGCAAATGTTATAGCTTGCCCGGAGCGAATCTGCGTGTTTGTAGGGTTTAATCTGAAAGCTGTTTCAAAGTCCGAAAGTGCCTTTTCAAACTGCCCGTTAGAAAGATATAATTTTCCTAATAAATGATATGTTTCCCAATCAGCTAAACCTTGCTGTTCTCTTGCTAAAAGAATTTTCTCTGCTTCAGAATAAGCGCCTGTCGCTATTAAGCTTTTAGCGAGAGCTTGTTCAGCCATCCTTCCATTTGGCATGTTGATAAGCTGCCTGTATAATGGAATTGCAGCGCTATGATTTCCGTTTGCGGCCATGTTTTGGGCCATTACAAACAGATGCCCTAACGGTTGTTGTGAAGTGTTCGTAGGAACGGGCTGGGATGAGCCTTGCGTTGTCGTTGCTTGCGGGGTACTGCATGCCGCGAGTAAAAGAATAGCTGGCCCAGCTATAATTGGGAATGTACGCCTGATAATTTTCATTGCCCTCTTTCCAAGGGTAGTTGCCTGTTTTGTCAGTTTCTCACTCTAATCACAGGGTGTGAAAGAAGCTTTAAGTAGTTTTTTGATTTTTACAGGCATTTTGCTAAAATTTGAGATAGCGCAAAAACAGAGGCTGAAATGATAAAATCCACACTCCTAGCTGCTGCAATATTATTCGGTGCGATATCAGAAGATGATATGCCGCAAACATCTGTTGATATGCAAAGTGTTGAAGATGCACTTGAGATGATGCGTAGTGGCGATATCAAGGGTGGTGTGGCCATGCTTGAAAGCCTCGCTATGACAGGTAATGCGCTTGCCTATTATCATCTGGCTGAAGTACGCCGTATCGGGGTGGGAACAGAGAAAAACATCCCTGTGGCAACAATGTTTTATCGGCTTTCTTCTCAGCTCGGCCATGAAGAGGCAGCGCTGAAGCTTGCAAATATCCTGTTTTTTGAAGGTGGCGGCACAGATTCCGAAGTCGCTGAAGCTGTTTCACTATGGCAAAGTGAGGCTATGAAGGGGGTGCCTGAAGCTCTCTATATGATGGGGATGATATATTGGAATGGAGAGGCTGGCTTTGAGCAGGATCCCATTAGAGGATATGGCCTTGTCTGGCGTGCCAGCCGTGATGGCTATTTAGAAGCAGGGGATAGCCTTGGCACTATGTCCGTGCTTCTAGAGCGTAAAGCGAAAGATGTGGGGCAACGTTATGCGGAGCGTCTCGAAGAATTAGGATTTGATGAAGAAGCACTTGCACCTCACTTGCTACCCGTTGTGGATAGCGCTGATACGAGAAAGAAACGCGCTGATAACGCGTTAACGGCCGCGGAAATATTGGATCGGGAAGCGACAGCCAAGGAAACAGTTGCGGCTGAACCAGCACCTGCTGAGGAAGCTGTGCAGGAAAAAGAAACAGATGTTACTGCAAATCAAGAAGGTAAAGCGGCTCCCAAACCAGAAGATTGGGATGAGGTCTGGCATCTGGAAGTGGGTTTTGCCATGTCGGAGCTTGAGGTAAAACGCTTAAGGTCTATTGTCAGTTCCACTTTGCAGCAGGAAGTAGGCAATTTGCATTCCGATATTGTTGAATCCCCAAATCGGCCTGGGCTGTATAGGTTGGTTTTCGGTCCTGTAACGTCACTTCAAAGCGCGGTTACAAAGTGCGTGGCTATGAAACGTGCGGGGCATGACTGTTTTGCCAAAGCCCCACAAAAAGATGATGATGATCTGCCTGGTATCCCTTAAGGGGTACCGCAGATACATCCATTCGGATCTGACGCTTCATTCAGCATTTTTAGTAGTGCTGTTTCCATAATTTTTTGCTGTGAAACGCCGAGGCGCGCCGCCAAAATTCGTAAGCGTTTATTATCTCGTTCTGTTACGCGCAGTGATTTGCGGATAGGCCTTTTTACGGGCTCGGTTTGCGGTACCTTCAGGTCAATATTTTGAAAAAGCGGTTCGACATTCTGTCCAGATGGAACAGCTCTTCCTTTTCGAACTAATAGGTTTGCGCTCAGGGAGGCGGTTGTCATAACTATTCTCCTTTAGAGCGCGGCAGGTTGTTCGCCAAAGCTGGCGGGTTTCTTACCAAATCCATTCATGCGGTGATGATTGGTGGTTTTAAAACTGGCTTTTACGGGCAGCTTTTTGAGGCGCGCTTCAATATATTGCCAAAGCCCTAAAACTTCCTGGGCAGATTTCCCGTTCGCATTGGTTTCTATAACTGTTCTGCCATCAATCATGCTGGCTGCAAATTCTTGCCGATTGTGAAGGATATCGGGCGCCACTGTTCCGTGTTGTGATAGTGCAATTGCCGCTTCGCCGGTTAGCTTGGCGCGCATCGTTGCACCGTTGATGGCAAACAGCATGGGCTTCTGCGCTTCTTCGACGAGGTCAATCGTTGCACCAACCGCTCGCAAATCATGGGGACTGGGGCGCGTTGGGATGACGACCAGATCAGATTTTGCAATCACAGTCTGATTGGCGCGAGTGATAGCGGGTGGTGTATCAATGAAAACAAGTTTAACACCTGCTTCCTTTAGAGCCTGAAGGTCATCTGCCAGCGAAGAGAGGCTGGCTTTAGCAAAGAGTGGTGTCTCTGCCTCTCTTGCATTCCACCAGTCGCTCAAACTTCCTTGAGGGTCAGTGTCAATTAAAGCGACAGGGCCGAAACCTTCCTGTTCAGCCGCTACCGCCAGATGTCCCGTTAAGGTGGTTTTGCCTGATCCACCTTTCTGGGAGGTAATAGCAATCGTTCTCATGATGCTCTCCGGTGCCTGAAATATAGAATCAAGCATCTCGGAAAACCTTCAAAGATAGATTAATTTATGCGAGCAAATTTCTCGTAAATAGTGATTAATTAATGTAAAAATCAGTAAAAACTTCGGGAAAATTTACGAAAGTATTTTGTAAAATTTTCAAAAGTATGCATCTTGTTTTTGCGTACTGATGGGGACAGGTTTTTTACCGTGGATTATGTTGAAACATTTTCGAACCAATTGGCGTTTCGCTTGGCGGAAAGCCACCGATTGGTTAGCGAGCTATATACAAAATGCTTGAAACCACTTGGTTTGCGGCCGGTGCAGGCCTATGCCCTTGGTATTTTAAAAGACCGTAAATTATGCACGCCTAGTGAAATAGCCAGTGTTCTTGGTATTAGTCGCCCCTCAGTTTCTAATTTGCTGAACAGGATGGAACGGGACAAGCTAGTGAACCGTGTGCCGGATAAGTTAAATAAGAAGCAGATCTGGATTTTTGCAACACCTGAAGGGCTTGAACTTGTAGAAGAAGCCTATGCATTGATGGGTGATGTTGATAAGCAGCTTGAGGCACAACTGGAAATCAATCTTTCAGAATTGAAATCAAAACTGTTCCTGCTTGGTGAATTCCAGGAATAAAAGGCCTCACTCAATAAAGAATGAGGCCATGTCGGCTCAGTTAAGCGAGATTAAAAGCTGAACCGAACAGAACCTAGAAATGTATTTTCCGATGTTCTGCGATACGAAGCGCCAAGCGATATTTTATCATTGAAATGATATCTAAGCCCTGCTTCGCCCGCATATTCATCTGCTATACGGAAATCATTTCCTGCATCATTGGCTTTGATACGGCTATCCCCGGCCCACGAACCTGCAAGATTAAGTTCCAGACCAAATTCCGTCATGTAACGCAAACCGACTTTGGCGGTGCCATGAATTTCTGTATTGGATGATGCTAAATTAACAACATTCAGTAAATCACCAGTAGGGCCAGTGTTGACCCCAGCTAGCTTGAGGCTGAAATCGGTAACGGCAATACCACCCTCTGCAAACAGATGGAAGTTATCATCAAGCTCATGGAAGATACCCAAGCCACCCATGTACCGACGGGGTTTTAAGCTGTAGAAGGCATTTGTAAATACATCACCTGTCTGGGTAGATGCTGCCAGTTCATATTTGTTTTGAGAGAAGTCACCCCAAACATACATGTTGTCACCAAATTGGTAAGAGAGGCGACCGAAAAAACCATCCGTGTCTGCAGATATAAAATTAATTGCTGTATCACCATCTTGCACCGAACCGCTTAAGCCATTTCTGGTGGTTAGGTAGCCACCTTCGATGAAAGTATAGGAAAGCTCGGGCGCATCATCGGCATGTGCGGTAGGCATTAAGGATAATGCTCCAAAGATCAGGGTGGCAGTTGATAGACTGTTTAGTAAAGTTGCGTATTTCATAATATACCTCGCTTTAGTTACGGCAAGTTATGGCCTGTTATTGGTTTCGAGGTGCATGTAGGGCGTGAGTATTGTTGTTTTGAGCAGAAGCACGTCAACTGCTCAAACCTATAGGCCAACTGCTCAAAATAGCCGACGACAAAGGCTGGTTTCGTGATATTTTGCGGTTCATGAAAATAAAGCACGTTATATTTCAATTTGTATTCATTGCGCTTTTCTTTGGTGCGATGTTGATATCTTACGGCAGTGTTTCAATGCCTGGCGAGGAAGAGTTCCCTTCAGTTGTCCTTGGAGATTTTGAGGTTTCCCGAGAGGATAAAAGGGTGTTTTCGGCGGCTCCTTTTCAAAGTGGGAACTGGGTTACCCTTAGCGATTTTGACTATGATACTGATCAACCGGTTAATTGGCTGAGAGCAGAAATAGATGTGCCGGTAGGGATGTTTGAACAGCCGCGCCCGCTGGCGATAACAATGTATAGTACTGTTACCTCAGTGATTTATATCAATGGTAAGCAGGTTGGTTCAAACGGTGTTCCATCTCAAACCAGTGCAGGTGAACAGCCGGGTAGAGTGCACCGTATTTTCCCGCTTCGTGTTAATGCCCTTCACGAAGGCAAAAATATAATCTCTGTTCGCTTTTCTGCACATGGTTTTGGTGAGAAATGGAGTTTTCTGAAGCCAGAATTGGAAGTCGTTGCGATTATAATGCCGCTTGAAGAAAAGGGGCATGTTGCCTTCGAGGATTATCTACCGTTCTTAATGATGACAGGCAGTATTTTTACTGCGGCAGTGTTTTTCCTTATGGGAGCATTTATCCGGCGAAAGGTTGATGCCGAAATATGGCTTGCGCCTATGTTTGCTTTGGCATGGGTGGAGTTGCTGCTTGGTATTCTTGCTACCCTATATTCATACCCGTATTCCTATCATATATTATGGCTCTATCTATGGTACGTTTGCCGTATTTATGCTGGGGTTTTTCTGTTTCGATTTGTGGCAAACCGCCTTGATATTACAGTTTTAAGGCCCTGGGTTTACACATGGATCCTTCCTGTTCTGTTATTAGTGACCCCCGTTGTTTTAAAGGGTTTTTCCATAGAGTTTGGGCTGTTTCTAAGCACGGGGTTATATACTTTACTGGCTATTATAGCTGCTCTGTATGCTGCGCGAAAAAAGCATCCGTATGGGAAATTGGTGTTACTCGTTTTACTTCTGTTTTCCACAGGCTTTTTCTTCGAGCAAGATATCTATCTGAGCAATTATTATTATTACTATATGTCTGCGCTTTCGGTGGTGTTGTTTGTTTTGCAAGCCATTGCCTTTGAACATAAACGCCGTGAAGCTTTTGAAATTTCTCTGCTGTCTGAAAGATTGGAGCTTGAGCTTTTAAAGAGCCACCTGCAGCCACATTTTATAATGAATACGCTATCAGCACTTGCTGAATGGATACGTGAAAATCCCGATGTTGGGGTGAAAATGATCCATGCTCTTGCGAGTGAATTTAGAATTCTTCGGGAAATAGCGGGAGAGCAATCTATTCCTTTGTTTAGGGAGATAGAGCTTTGTAATGTTCACCTTGAGCTGATGAGTTACCGAAAAGATGTGAAATTCAGGCTTGAGACCAGTGTGCAGGATGGTGAAGCCCTAGTCCCACCTGCGATTTTTCATACACTTATTGAAAATGCCATGACCCATACGCGTTTTAAGAAGGATGTGGGACCTTTCAGGCTAGAGCAGCTTACTCTACCGAATGGGCAGCTTCAATATGAGCTGGTTGCACCCTCTGGTGAGCCGTTGAAAAGGAAGGTTACGACAGGTGGGATAGGGCTTAGTTATGTGCGAGCACGTATGAAGGATGTTTGGGGTGAGGGTTATCTTTTTGAAGATGGCATGAACCACACAGGCAACTGGGTAACCAAGATTAAATTGGAAACTAAGAGATAGTAGATGCGCATATTGATTGTGGAAGATGAGCATATGGTGGCCAAGGCGCTGTCTAGGATGACACGCGAAATTATTGGGCCAGACCTTCGCCTCTTAGAGACAGTAGAATGTGTTTCAGATGCGGAAGAATTTCTCACAGACCATGAAATAGATGTTTTGATGTTGGACTTAAACTTGGGTGGAGAGAGCGGGTTTGATTTGCTCGCGGGTATAGTGGCGCGCAACTTTCAAACAATTATTGTTTCCGCGAATACAGATCAGGCGTTAACAGCGTTTGAGTATGGTGTGGTGGATTTTGTTGCAAAACCCTTTACGGAAGAGCGTTTGAAACAAGCTTTTGGGAAGCTGGGTGGGGCTAGTCAAGGTAAGCACACGGGTGCAGGGAAAGCACAGTTCCTGGGAGTAAGGCATGCCGGAAAAACTCAGCTCATTCAGGTGGTAGATATTGTACGCCTTAAAGCAGATGACAAATACTGTGAGATTATACTGAAAAACGGTAGTAACCTTTTCCACGAGAAAAGCCTGGGGCAGCTGATGTTGCTGCTCCCAGATAATTTCCAGCGGATTCATAAATCACACGGTGTGAATTTACTAGAGACACAAGCCCTTAAGAGTTTTCCTGGCAGCAAGTATGAACTACAGTGTTTGGATGGTGTGCACATCCCAGTTGGCCGTAGTTACCTAGCTGCCTTGAGGGGGAGGCTTAATTAAAGGATATTTAGAGCAATTCATAAAAAAGATGTGTGTTTATACTTAAATTAATTTATAAGTCCGTCATACTAATATTGTTTTCTATTGCAGATTATTTATTCAATTTTTGATGGTTGAGGAGCTGATGTGGCTCTGAGTGAATTACTAAAAAAAGGTAGTGTTGCTTTAATGATTAAAGTAGCAACTGCAGGGCTGTCTTACATCATGTTTGTACTTCTAGCCCGTTGGATGACGCCCGTTGAATACGGTAAGTTTGCAATGGGCTTTAGCCTTGCCACGTTTTTGGCAATGGTTGGTACGGGTGGTCAGCATAATTTTGTACTGCGTTATATCCCGCAATATGATGGCCAGAATAAGCTGGCTTTAATGCATGGTGCAGTGGCCTATAGTAAACATCTGTTCGTTAAAATTAGCTTTGGCACGCTGTGTTTATCCTTGGTTGGCGTGTATCTATATTCGTTATTCAAACCTTCAGCTCAGGTCGATTATTTATACTATGCTGTTCTTCTATTGTTGCCGATGGCAGGGGCTGAATATGTTTCCCATATAATGCGGGCACGTGGGTCTGTCGTGGGTGCTTTGGTCCCAAGAGATATCCTCTGGCGTGTCCTCATTCCTACATTAGGTGGTGGATTTGGTATAGCGCTGACTGCACCAGTTGTGCTGTTATATGCCGCAGGAAGTTTATTACTCATTGTTGCCGTACAGTATATATTTAGTGAACGCGCTCTTTTAGAGAAAGATAGTTATATAACTCCTGAAATAGATAAGGAGGATTGGTGGGCTACATCCAAAGGGCTATGGACAAGTTCTGTTGTAGGGGTTGCGTCTCAGAATATTAGCGTGATTTTGGTAGGATATTTGTTAACCCCCCAAGATGCTGGTTTATTCTTTATTATATACAAAGTATCGGCAATTATGCTTTTGCCACAGATAGCTGTTAACTTATATCTTTCTACAAAAATATCAAAAATTTTCTTTAGAGAGAAAGAAAAACTACTCAAAATATGTATTTTATTGACATTGTATGGGTTTCTAAATGCTTTAGTTTTTATTGGAATATTCTCGCTATTTGGAGAACAAGTACTTTCTATGTTTGGTAAGAGCTATCATAATGGCCACTATTTCTTGGTGATGATAGCAGTAATACATTCTATAAACTGTGTGTGCGGCCCTATAAACTATATAACATTAATGACGGGCTACGAAAAAACAGAATATTCGTATAATATACTGTTTTTTCTATTATGGTTGATAACTGTATATTATACGAGAAATATATTTACTATTGAAGTTGCTATTTATACCTTGAGTATACCGTATTTTAGCAAAGTTGCTTTATGGATTTTTGCACTTAAGAGAATATTTTCTTAGTTGTCTCTCAGATCTTCTAAGGTTTGATTTATTAGAGTAGATGATGTCGTTTTTGTATATGGGAAGTAGATAGTTCTAACATTACGAGTTTTTAACTCCTCTTCTATTTTACGCCATTTACATGTTTTAAACCAGTCATCTCCCACAAACATAATATCAAAGTGGTACCGGTTCCATGCTTCTAGTTTGTCATGATTTTCTTGTATTGTTGCTACATCCACATACTTACAGCTAGAAACTATCTCTAAACGTTCGTTAAACGGAATTACAGTTTTTTTCTTTTTATACTCATACACCATCTCATCTGAGGTGACGCCGACTATTAATTTATCACAAAGTGCACTAGCATTTTTTAAAATTCGGACATGCCCCACATGGAACAAGTCAAATACACCTGTTGTATACCCTATAATCATGATTCTATCCCTGCAAAAATTTCTCGTTTTAACATTGGCCAGTCATCTCCAAGTAAGGTCGACATATTAAAGTCCAACCAGTTATCCATAGGGTTTTTATTTGAGTTGAATATCTTTTGGAGAGGTACGGCAAAACCGATTTTAGGCCTATTTATTATTTCGGGTGTTAAAAAGTGCGAAAATATTCTTTTTAAAGGAGCCTTCACATTGTTATGTTGTATTCTATATTCGAAATTTCTCCCTTTCATGTACTCGACTAGGCGATGATCAACAAATGGTACTCGCGCTTCAATAGAGCCTAACATTGAACTATTGTCCAACCTGCGTAGCAATCCGTGGAGATGGCTTACTTGAAAAAATGCGGATACCTTTTCTAAGGAATTAGATAACAATGAATATGGTTGTAGCACGTCGTACAATACTTCATCGTCTCTATGGCTTCCGTAGCTGTATAGTTCATCAAACATTTTAATATTCCAGGTATTAGCGTGTGCCCAACGGAATATTCTATCATAACCATAAAATAATTCGTCTGCTCCTTCGCCAGACAAAATCACTGTGTTTTTTGCTTTGGCTATAGCTGACATTTTATACAATAATACTTCGTTTGGAACGGAAAGAGGTTCTTGGCGAAGTCGAATCATTTTTGATGTCAACTCTAAGAACTCTTCTTCAGCTAAAGTTACTTCAGTGTGTTTGCTTTCGAGTTTATCTGCTATTATTTTAGCCCATTTAAACTCGTTGTTATCTTTAAAGCCCACAGTCCAAGTGTCTGGTTTGTTTGATAGAGATGCAATAATAGAGCTGTCAACGCCACCACTTAAAAAGCTGCCTAGTGGTACATCTGCTATACATCGGTAATTTACAGAAGACTCGATTAAGTGTTGAACTTCTTCGTCACAAGCGTCCGTAGTATGGCTTTCGCAATCTAAATAGTCCCAATATTTATATACCCGACCCTTCGAGAAAAAGGAGCCGGCAGGAAACATTTTAATATCATTATATAATGTTCTATTATTAAAAAAGGTTCTCAGTTTAAGGTATTGTCGTAAGCCGATTTGATCAATTGATTGCGTTTTAAGCAAATTACAAACGGATGAAATTTCTGAGGAAAATATTAATGTGTCATCATGTTGGTAATAATATAATGGTTTTATACCTAGGCGATCACGAGCTGCAAATATTTCTCTATTTTCTATGTCGTATATAACAAATGCAAACATGCCGTTTAATTCGTAAAGAACTTTAGGGCCTAATTTAATATACAATTCTAATAAAACTTCTGTGTCAGAAGATGTTTTTGTTTTAATACGATACCGCCTTTTTAACTCCATATAATTATATATTTCGCCATTGTATATTATACAGTATCTACCACATCTAGAAAAGAACGGTTGATTACTTCGTTTGTCTGTATCTAAGATACTTAACCTTGTATGCCCTAAAAATGTAGTATTGTCTGCATGAAGACTACCCATGTGATTAGGGCCTCTGTGACTCATAAGCTTTAATGTTTCAAGGAGCTGATTATTATCTAGATTTTGATTTTCTTTGGCTTGAACAAATAATAGACCACACACGTTATAATTTTCCTTTTATAGCAAAGTCGGCAATTCGTTTCATATTCCGAGCATCCGTAAAAGTATGCCCTAGCTTTTTGAACTTAGAGCTCAAAACCAGATTGTTTTCTAGGAGCTTTTTATTAGTTAAAGAACTCAAGGCTTTCATCAAGGTTTTCCAATTTGTATAGTTGTTGCCTTCCACAAAATCTTTGTAGTCTAAGTAAAAGCCTACTTTTTCAGAGTACAAATCGATGTCAGGTGTATAAAGAAAAATAGGTCTATCTAGTAACGAGTAATCAAAAATTATTGAAGAATAGTCCGATATTAGTATGTCGTATTGATCTAGTTCGGTGTTTACATCGTTATCATTGTCACAAATTTGAATCAAAGGGAACCTAGCTTGTGATTCGATTGAAATATTTTCTAAAAAGTGAGCACGGATATACAATATTAAGTTATTTTTTTGACAAACTTTGTTGATATATTCACAGTCATCAACAGACATAAGGGGGGAGGGACTATCATAAGGGCGCCAAGTTGGCGCATACAGTACCTTTTTTATGTCGGTAGGTGTAGTTGATGTTTCAGCTATATTCGCAGCTTTTTGATGTAAAATTATATCTGTACGCGGAGAGCCTGTTTCTAGGATTGCTTTTTGTCTGAAGAAAGCTGACTTTATTATATTCCGTTCGTACTCAGAATTTACGTAATGAAAAGCTGGGGTTAACCAATCACTCAATGCAATAAACCATTTATTCAAACCATGCTGCATATCATCGTCTAGTCTAATTTTCCTCATAGGTATACCATGCCATAAATTGTGTATTTCTGCGTGGCCTACCAACCATATAAGGATGTCTGTTTTACCGTTTACAATGAATACTTTGGAAGCTCTGAGATGTAGCCATATGGAACGTAAAGAATATATCTCCATGGAGTTTCGATTAACCCAAAAGCAATCTAGATCTGGAAAGTTTTTAGATAGATAATCCATCAAATAATAGCTATTATCAATAGACCCCTTATTGTTTCCAAAAAGATATAGGTTTTTCCTTTTGGGTATGAAAAGTCTTATGGGAGAGAATAATCCCCAAATAAAGATTATAAAAATAAATCGGATAAATTTTATTATAGGATTTTTGGTAGATAATTTAAGTATAGTTTTGTTCATGTACATTGATCTGTTCGATAGGTAATTTAATCGCTATTTACGCTATATAGATAATAGAAGATTTCTTTTTTATAAGCATCAGTATTTATCCTTTAAGTTAAAATAGAAGCTGTTTCGGTAGTTTTATCAGTTTGTTAAGTATTAGTATTTGATTAAATGATGTACAATTAGAGGCAGCTAAATATCAATGTTTATTATATGGTTTTATATCTTCATGTATATAAATGATCTCTAGATTTAGCCTTCTTATCCATTTGTATCAAAGCCTCGTTTTTGTTCCTTTAAGAAGTGATTGTGTCGAGTATTAATTAGCAATGGTTTTATTAGGAATATATAGAATATACCCAGCGGTGACACATGCCGAAAATATGATCCCAAATCAGGTTCAAATAAACCTAAAGTAAGTATGTGAGAGGTGGCTAATATAAGCATAAGTTTCTTGTTCTGATCTTCATATATGGAGGATAAGTTTTTAAATATTAAAATGAAAATGGAAGAGTTATATAGAAACATAATTGTTTCTCTTAGCTCAAAGTTAAAAACCACAGGAAAATTCAATCTTGCAAAGGCATATGTATAGTTAATAAGAAATTCTAAATGATTTGGTGTTTGGTATGGGTTTAGGAAAGCTGTTCGAGCTCCGGCATCTAGATAGTACATTCTATATAGATTTCCCGCGTCTCTATGGTATGCAATGGAATGTAAATACTCAATTGGAATAAAAAAATAGATTAAAGTTAGAGGTATAGTAACAGTTATCCCTATTTTTTTATTGTTATCCCAACATATAAATAAAATTGCCAAACTGGTTATGATGAAAAAATAACTTCTAAAGAGATATGCATAACAACAATATAGTAGAAAAATAATAGAATATTTCCAAGATTTCTTACTATATATTAAGTATATCGTTGTTAGGTAGAGTATAAAAACAAAAGTATCTTTATTAATAGATGATAGTACGAAGAACTGGCTCGGGAAAATAAAAACGAGATGCTGCCAGTTTATCTTGTTGTCCGGAATTTTTTTAAAAAGAAAAAACAATAATAATATTGATGTAAGAAATGATATTATTTGATAACTGTCTTGAGGTAGATATGAGTAAAGGAATGCTATATTTTTGAATGATCCTGTTATTTCGTCTATATTTTCAGATGCTAAATAAAATGCTTTTTTAGTGTCGCTTGAAAATCTATCTGGAAGCAATGGAAAAACAACAAATGTTACTAAAGCCTGAATAAGAATACTGGCTAGGAATATAATATTAGTTTTGTTCATTGTAGCTTTTATCGAAGTAATTAATAATATCATATTGATCTATATTAGTGTTAGACTTCTCCCCAAGGAAATACACTTCTGCAGCGCCTAATTTTTTATATTTATGTGGAATTATCAAATCAAACCAGTTTAGCCAGAAAAACAATAAACTACTAAGTTTTGCGATAGCTTCACTTCTCGTAACACCCAACATGAAATATTTTATTGCCCAATTAAGCGCAAAACCTGGGCCGCTAATACAGCCGCTTTTGATTTCGTCGAAATGTTTAAATAGCCATCTGTGCCCGCTTAAGGAATAGCGGCTAAAGTCATAAGCCCCTTCATGTATTTGTTGTACAAAGGATGTCTCAGCGTAAACTATACCGTTATTATTTAATACTCTATGGATTTCGTTTACTAATTTATGTGGGGTGAGAACGTGTTCGATCACCGACTGGGTAATTACAACATCAAAATATTTGTCGGGAAAAGGTAAATTGGATCCATCACAAATTATGTCAACATAATTTGAGGGGTAAACATCAACCGACACTATGTTGGCTTTCTCTAGCGAGAGGATTTGATCTATTCCATGACCTTTTGTGCCGCCACCTATAATTAGTACATTTATACTTTCTTGATTATTTTGGTTAATGAAATTTTTAATATACGAAAAGTTGATTTTGCTTCCGCTAAAAGGGCGAATTACTTTGTAATATAGTGCTCGTAACATACCTTTGAAGTGAAAAGATCTGGATGGGAGATTGTATTCTGTTTTTTTAGAGCTGGAATATAAATCTTCTGTGAAAACGCTATCAGAAAAATCAATCATAATGGGTATTGTATCTGAAGTATCAATCATGCTTTTATATGATTTACCACATTGGATACAGGTAAGATCAGTCATTTCTACCTTACCTCTACAATAAATGCATTCTAACATAATTTTTTTCATTATTTGGTATTCCGGATTGCTTCAATGTAGCAGCTTTGAATTTCAGCAGCCATTCTATCTGCTTGATATGATTTTAGGTAAGTCTTTCTTGCTTTCCTGCCTAATATTGCGAGATCTGACTTTTCCATTTGGTTGATCATCTTTGCGGCTTTGTTGGTCTCGCTGAAAGGTATAAAATACCCGTTTGTTTTATTCTGGATTATTTCTGATAAGGCGCCTACCGGGTTAGCAATTACTGGTTTAGATAATTTCATTGCTTCAATTGCAACGAGGCCAAAGCCCTCCCATCTTGATGGCATTATTACAGCGTCACACGATGTAATAAATTGATCAACTTTATCTCTAGATTGCCAGCCGTGAAAAAAAATATTTTGTTTTTTTAGCGACTTCTGATTGTTTTGATTAAGAACTGCTTCACCTAAAATGTGTAGGTTGGCAGTAATGTTATTATTTGTGAAGATGTTTAATAGAAAGTCTAAGCCTTTTTGCAAATCATGTCTTCCAATAAAAACAAAATTCATTTCTGTTTGGTTTATAAAGTTTAATGGTTGGACTTCTGTTTGTATGTCTTGAGTACCATTCATAATTAATGCGAGTTTGGATTTCGGTAGTCCTTCTGTAGCTGCCCGGTTGTATTCATGCTTGGAAATATTGATGATCACATCGGTATATATCGACAATATTCGCTCTGTTTTTATATAGAGCCATTTTTTTATCCTGCTGACGGGCATATCAAAAGACCAACCATGCGCACAATAAATTGTTACTGATTGGTTCTTGGGTAAAGTTATGATAGCGATTCTGCCTATTGCTCCTGCAAACGCTGAGTGTAAATGTATTACATCGGGATTATATTTTTTAATCAGTTTTCTACAAAAGACAAAAAAATAAAACATAGTAAAAATATTTCTTAAAATAAAGTTATGATATTCATATTGAGTTTTTTGGTTTTTTGTTAAATACTCTTTTTCTGTGTTGGGTATGGATACTATTATATTTTCGATTAAATCAGATTTTTCTTGATAATATAGCAACTCTTCTAGGTAACTAGCTAGTCCTCCTTGAATTCTTTGAGCAATGTGAAGTATTTTCATATAGAGTTTTTTTCTTTTCTATTGATGAGTATTTAATAAGCTTT
The DNA here is from genome assembly GCF_024398035.1 of Kordiimonas sp. SCSIO 12603. NCBI lineage: Bacteria > Pseudomonadati > Pseudomonadota > Alphaproteobacteria > Kordiimonadales > Kordiimonadaceae > Kordiimonas > Kordiimonas sp. SCSIO 12603. Next base: position 271,712 of record NZ_CP073748.1, on the reverse strand, counting down.
TGAACTAGAAAAAATTAAGGCATATACAGTTTTAAATAAAATAAAGATATCAAGAGTAAAAGACCAATTTCTCATATATTCTAAGTCATGTTTAACACGCTCAATTATTTTTTCTTCCGTGTCTGTCTCGCCTCGCCATCCATTTACTTGCGCAAGGCCCGTAATACCTGGCTTAACACGGTGTCGAATAGCATAGTTATCTACAACATCTTCAAATAGTTTCCCGGCAGCTTTTGTTTGAGCTGCGTGTGGTCGAGGGCCAACTAGTGACATGTTTCCGATTAGTACATTAAAAAGTTGAGGAAGTTCATCAATACTAGTTTTTCTGATAAACTTTCCGACCTTAGTGACCCGTAGGTCATCTTTTGTAGTTTGTTGGGTTGCGTGTAGGTCTGTCATATCAGTATACATCGACCGGAATTTATAAACATTTATAAGTTCATTATTAAAACCATATCTAGGTTGTTTAAAAAATACAGGTCCTTTAGATTCGAGCTTAATCGCTAGCGCTGTTATAAGAAGAACTGGCCAAATAATGAGTAAAGCAATAATAGATAAAGTTAAATCTTCAATGCGTTTTACGATTGCAGGCCAGCGATCAATAGGTTTATTGCTAAGTTCTGCGGCAGAAAACGCTCCGAAATTTCGATATCTTTTTGAAGCAAAGCCATCTTCCATTTTCAAGTCTGGCACAAGATAACAGTTAACGGACCGTTTGTTAATTTCTTTCAGGAGCGTTTTAATTTTTGGGCTGTTCGTATGCTCTTCTGCGATAAATACATGGTCTACTTTATATTTTTTTATGTGCTGGCTAATCTCATCACACGGACCAAGCCATGGTAATGTACCCTGATATTGTTTTTGTTCCTCTCGCTGAGCCGAATACCCAACAAGTTCAAAGTTCAATTCATGTTCTTTAATGAATGCTTCAAATGCAGCTGCTATTGGAACTTTTCCGATGATAATTGCGGTTTCTAGACCAATGCCAGATGCAAGGCGTTTTTTTATGTGTTTGGCAATAAAAAATCTCGATATAGTTACATAGCTTAGAAAAAGCATAAGCCATGTCGTAGCCCAGATCCTTGAAAAGCTGGATGTTTCTTTCAACAAGAAGGTGATAAATAATAGAATGCTGAAGGTTAAAATAATAGCTTTTGATGTAGTCACTATGCCGTCAAAAGGTTTTTTTAAACGATCTTCTTGATAGCACTTTTCGTTAAAAGCCATAAAAGTAAATATGCCTAAACTCAATAGACAGGCTATTAAATAAAGGCTTGAAATAGATGTACCCCAAATTCCAATTCTAAAGAACCAAGGGATAAAGAATGTGATGAATAGCGCTATAATATCAATAATAAATAATTTTACTGATAATTGGAATATGCCGGTTTTATTCTTAATTGAGTTCTTGGTATTCGAAGTATAGGCTGAGTTATCTACAATATCAGTACTCATGATTGACCTCTAAATCAATTAACACTAATGAAATAAAGTTGAAATACTAATATCATAATGATGAGATTGAGTCTGTGCAAAAGTTAATTATTGCTCTGTTGTTTTTAGCACCAGCTTTGTTGGCAAGTGCTAGGCCTGTTTGGCAATGGATGTGGGTCACCTATGTGGCTATAATAGTTTGTATAGCCTCTGGATTAAATTTTTTTGGAAAAATACAGCCTAATTTAATGTTTTTTCAGCGTGTACCAACTATTGTTTGGTTGGGTGTAGCGGTATTTCTTACTATTTGTTTCTATCAGATACTTGCCTTTACTGAACCCGTAATTGCTAAGAAAGCCGCATTTTTCTCTGTTCAGGGGGTAAGCTATTTACTGTTTTTCTCGATTGTCTTGTATGTCGTGAAACAGCGTGATGATGCGAAGAAATTACTGGGGAAAATTTTAAATATTATTTTTATATATGCAGCGATTGGTTTTGCTTTGTATGTGTCAGGGAATGAGTATGTTCTCTGGTATAAGAAAGTAGTCTACACAAAAGATTTGACTTCTACCTTTGTTAACAAAAATAGTTTTGCTGCCTATACCGGTATGGGTTTAATCCTCTCTATTATGGAGTTAACGGAAGTATTGTCTAGGTTTAATAAAGGCGATTCCATCGATCGTTATTATGCCCGAGATACTATCAACCTCTTTTTAACAAGTGGCTGGAAACCTATCATTAAGATAGTTTTTCTGGCCGTTGTTTTGATGTTGACGAGCTCTCGAGCAGGGGTGGTTACTTCGTTTTTAATGGCCGGATTGTTTATCCTAGTCACAGTAATTGAAGCAAAAAGAAATACTTGGAAGTCTAAGTTGTTAATAGTGTCCATAGTGATTGCAAGTGTTGTCGGTATTTTCACTTTAAGCGGCGAACGCCTAAGTAATCGATTGAATTCTGGTATAATGACTGATGGTCGGGCTATCGCATTTCCCATGGTTTTAGAGGGTATTAAAGACAGTCCACTGGTTGGGCATGGTGCCGGTTCATTTGAATATATATTCCAGCAATACCGAACAAATAGCCTAAATATATATTTCGATCGAGCCCATAATGATTATCTTGAATTAGCTTTTACCGTGGGGATACCAGCTACTATCGCATTGCTAATGGCTTTCTTTGCTATCGCTTGGCGTATTAAAAAAGCTATGCGGTATACAGAAAGATATAGAGCGCAGCTGCTCGCGATATTATGCATTATGGGGCAATTAGCTCTGCATTCTCTTGTGGATTTCTCGTTGCAGATGCCTGCTATCGCCTACACATTTATAGCTATTATGGCGATTGGGCTTGTTATTGCTGGTGTTTCTTTAGAGAACGGTCGGAAACGTGTTTCGCAGTAAAACTGCTTGGTTTGGACATTCAGATGAGGAAAAATAAAGATATGCACCGTCAGGAATTTGGTGGGGCCTGATAAAATATAATCAAGGCTTGATTGAAGTTATTTCCCCTGAAATAAGTCGTGCGAATGTTATGAACGAGGATTTTAATGAGTTTGCGACCTGGAGGTATAAGTTTCACACGACAGCTCGTGAATGAGCTAGGCGTTGCTATTGTCGCTGGGGAGTATTCCCGTGGTGAAGCTTTTCCAACTGAAGCAGATTTATGTGTAAAATATGAAGCAAGTCGTACTGCGGTTCGTGAAGCAATAAAAATGCTTACAGCGAAGGGGTTGCTGGCAGCTCGACCACGCCATGGCACTTGGATACTTGGCGAAGAGCAGTGGAACCTGCTTGATCCTGACGTTTTAACCTGGCTTTTGGAAAGGCAGTTTTCAGTTACTTTGATCAAACAGTTCACGGAAACCCGTCGCGCTTTTGAGCCGGAAGCTGCCCGATTGGCTGCTTTGAAAATGGATGAAGAAAAGATAGCACAAATTGCAGTAGCGCTTGAGCGTATGGAGGCGTCAGAAAAGGGGCTGGATGATCCACTAGCATCAGATATCGCTTTTCATGTAGCTGTGCTTAACGCAAGTGATAATCCATTTTTTAAGCAGCTTGAAGAAATGGTGAAATGCGCACTGACTTACAGTATTCGGCTTACGAATAGATTTAAAGGTGTGGATCGTGCGTCTAGTGTTGATCACAGGGCTGTATATGAGGCGATTGCTGCAGGCCAATCGCAAATTGCAGTGGAAGCGATGCAGAAGCTGATTGATGAAGCGCTAGAGTTGATTGAAAAAACGTAGCAGTTTGTTCTCAGCATAGGTAGCTGGTATTGGTGTTTAGGAAATGTAATTTTTTATTGCAAAAATACTCTCTGGAAGACCAGTAAAACTAGTCTTTAAAATAAACATACTGCCTTCATAAGATGTCTTGCCTAATGCCTCATGGGATAATCCTGTCGTGGCAGATGTAACGCATAGATAGTTGAGTTCTGGCCCGGCAAATGTGCAGCAGGTGGGCTGTGTTGCTGGTACATTGTACCTTGTGAGTAATTTACCTTCAGGAGTATAGGCTGTTATTCGTCCAGCACCCCATTCGGCGGACCATAGGTTTCCTTCTTTGTCGACAGTTGCACCATCAGGATAAGCATGTGGATCGGTTTTTGCGAAAGGATGCCACATAAGGGGCGATGTGCCATCAAGTGCTGCGATTTCAATTAATTGATTTGGAGTGTCAGCAAAATATATTTCATGACCGGACGGAGAAAAGCTCAAGCTGTTACTGATGGCAATCGTATCCCGGTGAATACTAAGTTTGCCAGTAGGGCTAAGTTTATAGAGTTTTGCTGTAGGAGCGCTATCATCTTCCACGATACCACCAACCCAGAAATTACCATGACGGTCAACGCGGCCATCGTTAAGCCGGGTATTTTTGGCTTCAGTGCCGTAAATTTTATGCAGCCACTCAATCTTTTGGGTGCTGATTGTGAAGTAAGCAAGACCGGTTTCAAAAGCTGCTATCAGCCTGTCAGGATTGGGTGTTAAACCAAAGGAGCATAGTTTTTCAGGCAAGGCTTGCTCAATAATTTCAATGCCTTCCCATTTCATCTGAAATAGTCTTTTGCCGAGTATGTCTGTCCAGAGAAGGGTGCTTGTCCGGTGATCCCATATAATACCTTCACCCAGCTGGTTTTGGACAGGGACACTATGAAGAATATCGCCGGTCATTTTTCTCTCTTTTACTGTGCAGTTTTATATGCAGTGATCATGTGTTTTGCATTTTCTGCAACATCTGCTGCGGTTAAGCCCGGTTTATAGAGGTTTGAAGCAAAGCCCACACCGTCAGCGCCAGCAGAAAGCCATTCAGCTAAGTTATCTGGCGATACGCCACCCACGGCATAGATTTTTGTATTGATTGGCAGTACTGCTTTCAAGGCGCCAATATGGCCTTTCCCGTATGTGCCTGCAGGAAACAGTTTCAGATGTGTTGCCCCTGCCTTCACCGCTGTCAGTGCTTCTGTAGCGGTTGCCATACCTGGCATAGGCAGCAAGCCAAGGCTAACTGCCTTTTCAATTACATTAGGGTCTGTGTTGGGGGTTACGATCAGTTTCCCGCCAGCGCCGTCTACTGCTTCCACAGCATCTGGTGTCAGAACGGTTCCTGCACCAATAAGGCATTTGCTGCCAAAAGCATTCACCAGTCTTTTAATACTTTCCAGAGGGTCCGGTGAATTAAGAGGCACTTCAATGGCTTTGAAGCCTGCATTTATAAGCTCTGAACCAATGGCAACTACCTCATCTGGTTTTATACCTCTGAGAATAGCAACAAGCGGCATTTCCTTCAGATATGTTTCGGCGCTGTTCACTATTTACTCCTGAAATGATGTATGGATAGCATTCAGGCCGGCAAGTGCTGCTTCGGAGCCTGCAATTGTTTTCACATGAATATTATGCTTTTCCATAGCTGTTTTATAGAAGTTTGTGAGGGTATCCGTACCAATAAGAACGCAGGACTTTACGGCGTTACTATTTCCAAAAATTTGGATGGCGCCAGAAACATCTCGACCTGTGATAAGACCTGAAAGATAAGCAGCGGCATCTTCTTTAGGGAGCTCCCCTACTAACTGTTTGCTGCGCACTTCAAAAATCAAATGCAGAAGTGTTGTCTTATTTTGCTCTGATGCTCGAGCGAGACCAGCTTCAAAGGCGGAACAAACTTTTGAAGGTAAGCCCACTTTCATATCAAGAAGCACACTGTGTTTTCTGAGAAGACCGAACAGTTCCCCGGATATGGTCGTGAGAAACGTTTTAATATTCCCATTTTTCAGATGGACCCACTTTGTGTGCGTTCCCGGAAGGCAGAGCAAGTGTTCACCACTCATAAGCTCAGGTAACATTTGCAATACACCAAATATCTGGGTCTCCTCGCCTCGCATTACATCAGGAGAACCGAGGGGATTCTTAGTTTTTAAGCCAGGCACAATAGTGATTTGGTGCCCTTCTGCTGTGAAGCTTATGAGCTGATTTTTGAGGTGGTTTATGTTGAGAGGGCAGTTGAAGTAAGGCATCTTGCGCCAACCGATATTAGCCCCTACCATGCCCGATAACGTAACCCGCATTGCACCATATTTTTCTTGCCAGTCAGAGGTGAGGTTGAGGAATGTCTCTTGGGCTTTTTCTCGTATACTGCCGATACCGGGCCCACTCTTTTCATCCAACAAAGTGCCATTTTCACCACACAGATAAAGGCGCAGATTACTGGTACCCCAATCTCCCAAGATGTAGGCTTTGCCTGTCATTAGTGGGATTCCCTGTCCACAACAGAACCACTGGCCCCGACAAGAAAATCAAGGTCGCAGCCATCTTCAGCCTGGAAGAACGTGATCAATATACAGTTTGTAATAGCCTCGCGTATATTTACTTTGGGGTTGTGTTTGTTCCCAAGTTGATCGGCGCTCTCTAAGCGTTTCCTCATCTACTAATAATTCAAGCTTGCGGTTTGGGCCGTCAAAGTGGATCTCGTCCCCTGTTTGAACGAATGCAAGTGGACCCCCTGCCGTTGATTCAGGGGAAACATGCAGAACAACAGTGCCAAAAGCCGTACCGCTCATCCGCGCATCAGAAATACGGATCATATCTTTCACGCCCCTTTCAAGAAGCTTTTTCGGTATTGGCATATTACCAACCTCAGGCATACCAGGGTAACCCTTGGGGCCACATCCCTTGAGCACGAGAATACTGTTTTCATCCACATCAAGATCAGGGTCATCAATACGAACTTTAAGGTCTTCTATATCTTCAAAAACCATAGCTTTACCTGTGTGAGAAAGAAGATCTTGTGAAGCAGCACTCGGCTTTATAATAGCACCTTTCGGGCATAGATTGCCTTTCAGTACCCAGGTGCCTGATATGTTACTAAAGGGTTTTTCCGCTGGGGCGATAACATCTTCATTATAGCTTTTTGCCTCACCAATGGTGCCCTCAAGAGGTGTGCCTGTAACCGTTGCCGCATCCAAATGCAGCTTTTCTGAAATCTGATTTGCCACAGCAGGCACCCCGCCGGCATAGTGGAAATCTTCCATTAGATATTCGCCAGATGGCTGCAGGTTTAGAATAAGAGGAATATCCCGGGACAGTGTATCAAAATCATTGAGGTCTAGTTCAATACCAAGACGCCCTGCGAGCGCGATGAGGTGCAGAACTGCATTGGTGGAGCCGCCGATGGCTGCATGCAACCGAATGGCATTTTCAAACGATTTTCTGCTGGCTATTTTTGAAATTCGCCGATCTTCTTTCACCATATCCACGATTGTGCGGCCTGTGTTGTGGGCGACTACTTTACGGCGGGCATCAACGGCAGGAAGCGTACCGTTATAGGGCAGACTGAGGCCCATAATTTCCATAAGACATGCGAAGGTTGATGCGCTGCCCATAGTCATGCAGGTACCTGGTGAGCGAGACATGCCAGATTCCGCAGACATGAAATCCGCCAGTGTCATTTCCCCAGCGCGTACCGCTTCAGAAAACTTCCAAACATCGGTGCCAGAACCAATATCCTTCCCGCGAAATTTGCCGTTAAGCATGGGACCGCTTGATACTACAATCGTTGGTAAATCAACACTAGCGGCCCCCATAATCTGGCCCGGCGTAGTTTTATCGCAGCCACCAAGAAGAACGACACCGTCAATGGGATTGGCGCGGATGCTTTCTTCCACCTCCATCGCAAGCAAATTGCGAAATAGCATAGCTGTGGGGCGCATCTGGGTCTCGCCGAGTGACATGGCAGGAAATTCCAGTGGTACACCGCCTGCTTCCCACACACCGCGTTTTACCACTTCGGCAATATCACGTAGATGGGCATTGCAGGGGGTGATCTCTGACCATGTATTGCAGATACCAATAATGGGACGCCCGTCAAAAGCTTCATCAGGCAAGCCCTGATTTTTCATCCAACTGCGGTGGATGAAACCGTCTTTATCAAGTTTGCCGTATGACTTAGCACTGCGGAATCTGTTTTTCTTTGGCATGTCTGATAGTATTCTTCCGGTAGGAATAACTGTTGAAGATATTTATATTATAAATAATATTTAGTAAAGCTTTGGTGAAACCCAAAGGACCAATCGCTGGAAATGATGAAAGTTGGACAACGTTATGGGTAGGGATGTAACCGCTGATTATTGTGATCAGGTTTTTGAAGGCTTTTCAAACGATCTAATGCCTGAGTATCCGGACTTGAAAGGTAAAACGGTTTTCATCACTGGTGGTGGTTCTGGAATAGGTGCGTATTTTGCTGCGGCCTTTGCTTTACAGGGCGCTAAGGTTGCCTTTGTTTCCTTATCGGAAGGACCAGCTAATCATATCTGTGATGCGATTGAGGAAAAGAGCGGCTATCGGCCTTTATTTATCCAGTGCGATATCCGCGATATAGAAGCGCTGAAAGAAGCGATTGTTGAGGCCGAAAAGGCCCTAGGGCCAGTTGATGTACTTATCAATAATGCTGCTAGAGATTTGCGACATAAGATTACAGATTTCACACCAGCCCAGTGGGGTGAGTCTCTTGACACCAATTTAAAGCCGCATTTCTTTACTGCGCAGGCGGTGGCCGAAGGTATGATCACCCGGAAGGTAGGGGTTATTATTAATGTTGGTTCAAACTCCGCTAACCTTGGCCTGTCAGGATACCCTGCCTATGTCGCTGCAAAGGCGGGAATTGTTGGTTTAACAAAGGCATTAGCAACAGAACTTGGGCCACATAATATCAGAGTAAATGCGCTTGTGCCGGGATGGGTACTTACGGAGCGTCAGCAGCGTTTGTGGGTAACCGATAAAGCACTTCAGGAATGCCTTGATCAACAATCTATAAAGCGCCCTATGCATGGCTGGGATATTGCCTTGCCAGCCTTGTTTTTGGCTTCTAGTGGTGCTGCTATGTTGACGGGTCAGGAAATTATCGTTGATGGTGGCAGGGTTTAAAACTTGGTATTTGTTGCAGATGGTGCGGTTTTAGGTCTTGGTCTAACTCATTAAATCTCTAGATCTTAAAGTGTTCAGGGGGTGATTGTTTCTCATGCGCTGAAGTTGGGCCATTTTCTTTTTAAGATCACATTTCCATTATTTAGGAATTATAAATCTTGTATATGGGAAAATCGCCTGATACGTAGAGGAAATTCTAATTTATGAGAATTTAAACCATCATATTGTATCACACGAACACAAAGGAGCGTGTCATGAAAGCGCTGGTAAAACGTGAAGCAGATGTAGGGTTATGGCTTGAAGATGTGCCTGAGCCAGAACTTGGAATCAATGACGTGTTGATAAAGGTGATGCGTACAGCGATTTGCGGTACAGATATGCACATTTACAATTGGGACGAATGGGCGCAGAAAACAATTCCTGTACCGATGGTGGTTGGCCATGAGTTTGTTGGCGAAATTATTGAAGTTGGTTCTAACGTAAATGATTTCCATCCCGGCCAAATTGTGTCTGGTGAAGGCCATGTGGTTTGTGGACGTTGCCGGAACTGTATGGCAGGTCGTCGTCATCTTTGTGCGCAAACAAGCGGCATTGGCGTGAACCGTCCTGGTGCGTTTGCAGAATATGTTGCTTTGCCAATGTCAAATGTCTGGGAACACCGTCCGGGTATTGATCTTGATGTAGCTTCTCTGTTTGATCCTTTGGGCAATGCCGTTCACACTGCTCTTCAGTGGGATTTGCTAGGTGAAGATGTTTTGATCACAGGTGCTGGTCCTATTGGCGCAATGGCTGCTGCTGTTTGCCGACATGCTGGGGCACGTCATGTTGTGATCACTGATGTTGTGCCAGAGCGCCTTGAACTTGCAGCTAAACTTGGTGCCACAAGAACAGTTGATGTACGCAGTGAAACAATCGAAGAGGTTCAGAAAAGCCTCGGCATGAGTGAAGGTTTTGATATCGGCTTGGAAATGTCAGGTAATGACCGCGCATTCAATGATCTCATTAACAACATGTGCCATGGCGGTAAGGTTTCTATTCTAGGAATTCCTGCCGAAGGCGCGAACATCAACTGGGATAAAGTTATTTTCAACATGCTCACTTTGAAGGGTATATACGGCCGGGAAATGTATGAAACCTGGTATAAAATGTCAGTTATGATTGAAAATGGGCTTGATATTTCATCAGTAATCACACACCGGTTACCATATACAGAATTCCAACAAGGCTTTGATCTTCTTAATGCTGGGAAAGCCAGCAAAGTTGTATTGAATTGGGAGGCATAGAGAATGTACGGGAAATTCCAGGAGCATCTGGCAGGGCAGATTGATACAATCCGCTCTGAAGGACTTTTTAAAAACGAACGCCAAATAACGACACCGCAAGGTTCATCTGTTGGTATCAGTGATGGTTCCAAGGTTATTAATCTGTGTGCAAACAATTATCTTGGTTTGGCGCAGCATGCAGAAGTGAATAAGGCTGCAATGAAAGGCCTTGAAGAATGGGGCTACGGTATGGCTTCTGTTCGTTTTATCTGCGGTACACAGTCCCTTCATAAGCAGCTTGAAGATCAGCTAAGCGAATTCCTTGGCGCTGAAGATACAATTCTTTATCCAAGTTGTTTTGATGCAAATGGTGGCCTCTTTGAAACTATTCTAGGCCCGGAAGATGCCGTTATTTCTGATGAGCTTAATCACGCGAGTATCATTGATGGTGTGCGCCTGTCGAAGGCTAAGCGTTACCGTTACAAAAATAATGATATGGCAGCGCTTGAGGAGCAGTTGAAGGCTGCGGATGCAGATGGTGCGCGGTTTAAGCTCATCACCACTGACGGCGTGTTCTCAATGGACGGTTATATCGCCCGCCTTGATGAAGTGTGTGATTTGGCTGAAAAATATAATGCTCTGGTGCATTTTGATGATTGTCACGCTACGGGCTTTGTTGGTGCTGGCGGTAAAGGGACGCATGAATACCGGGGCTGTATGGACCGTGTTGATATTATAACCGGTACGCTTGGTAAAGCACTTGGTGGTGCAAGCGGCGGCTATACAAGCGGTAAGAAAGAAATTGTAGAGCTTCTAAGACAGCGTTCACGGCCATACCTGTTTTCAAACACAGTTGCTCCGCCAGTTGTGGCGGGTGCGATTAAGGCCATTGAGCTTGTAACAACATCAAATGATCTTCGCGATCGTTTGAACGATAATGCACAGTATTTCCGTGAAGGTATGGCACGCCACGGGTTTGACCTATTGCCGGGTGAGCACCCAATTATTCCTGTGATGCTTTATGATGCAGCGCTTGCCTCTAAGTTTGCTGATGAAATGCTCAAGCGCGGTGTTTACGTAGTAGCGTTTTCATACCCGGTGGTTCCAAACGGAAAAGCCCGTATTAGAACTCAAATGTCAGCGGCGATTACCAGAGATGAACTGGATCACGCGATTGATGCATTTGCACAAGTTAAAAAGCTTTTGATCGACTAGCTAACCACAACAAGAATGCCTCGGGCGGTTTCCTGCCCGGGGTTTAAAATAGTATGGCTGACATCACTGGCATACCGTGCGGTACCACCTGTAGGCACATCGGTTTTTGCAGTGCCGCTGATGACCTGAAAACGGCCATTGAATGCTGTGAGATGTTCCATTGAACCATTAGTGTGTGGTTCAGATTCCAGTTTCCCTCCTGCTTCAATAGAAATTTCATACCATTCTACCCGGCCAACCTGATCCGTTGGGCTAAGAATTTTCAAATCACATAGCCTGTCTTCGCTTTTAATCTCGGGCGTGAAGTTTGGCATCATCACTTCAATGGTTTGATGATGTACTTCCGCCACGCTTTCTGTAAGGTCTGAGATTTCAAGGCCGAGAGCTTGTGTAAGGCTCCAGAGTGTAGCAAAGGTTGGATTAGCCTGACCGCGTTCGATTTGAGAAAGCATTGAACGTGAAACACCTGAATGGGAAGCAAGCTGTTCCAGTGTAAAGCCCTTCTGTTTGCGGATGTCTTGAATGCGCGGGCCGATTTGAGGCGGTGTGTTTTTATCGTTCATAGCAAAATATTCTGGATTTTCCCCACTGCAGTGGAGCTTGTTATCAATTTTAAAAGCTCTGTTTTCGAATGTAATGGGAATGCAGTTTTACGGATTTGAAAACATGTTGATAGTAGCAGTTGGAAAAATATTTACAACTTTCCCATTTTGCCTTTGAGGTGACAGAAATATTCTGGATACTTCTTAAGTGGCTAGGGGACAGATTTTTTTGTTGAAGGAAAGGTAAATTACTATCTCTTGGTTTTTGCTGGTAACAATCTCGTAGTTGGCTTTACTCCCGTAGGGTTCTGACATAGCGTAGCCTCCATAGTTGATAAACTAGGGGGCTCACATGCTTAAAACTTCATATGCTGCGCTTGTTGCGGGTGCACTGTCGCTCACGGCGTCTGGATTGGTATCTGCACCAGCGGCAGCAGAAAATAATCCGTTTAAAAATTTGTCACCACGATTGATTGGCCCTGCCTATCCGTCTGGCCGTATTTCTGATTTCGCTTTTGATCCAAAAAGAAGCAACCATTTCTATGTAGCTACATCTTCTGGCGGTGTTTGGGAGACCGCAGATAATGGCATTTCCTGGAAACCAATTTTTGATAAATATGCGTCATACGCTACAAGCGATATTGAAATAGACCCAAATAACCCGAGTGTTTTGTGGCTGGGCACCGGTGAAAACAATGCTCAACGTTCTGTAGCGAACGGTGATGGCGTTTATAAATCAGTAGATGGTGGTAAAAGCTGGAAAAATGTTGGCCTGAAGGATAGTGGCCACATTGGCCGTATCTGGATTAATCCTGCCAATAGCGATCATGTACTTGTTTCTTCGCAAGGACCACTTTGGTCTTCTGGTGGTGATCGTGGTTTGTACCAAACCATGGATGGCGGTGCTACGTGGACTAGAATTTTGGATATTGATGAAAACACCGGTGTGAATGAATTTGTGGTCGATCCGAACAACCCAAATATCATTGTTGCCAGCAGTTATCAGCGCCGCCGGCATGTGTGGACACTTATCAATGGTGGCCCGGGTAGTGGTATCCACCGCACCACAGATGGCGGTAAAACCTGGAAAAAGGTTTCGAGCGGTATACCCGGTGGAGAGCTGGGCCGTATTGGTATTGCAGGCTCCAAAAGCGAACCAAACCTTATTTACGCAATCATTGAAGCAGAAGATAAGGGCAAGGGCGTTTATGCTTCAACCGATTTCGGTGTAACATGGAAGAAGCGGTCATCACGCCAAACCAGCAGCCCTCAATATTATAATGAGCTTTTTGTTGATCCGTCTGATGCGGACACGGTGTATTCCGTGGATACTTTTACAAGTGTGTCAAAGGATGGCGGCCGTACATGGAAACGCCTGAGTGCAAAAGCACGCCACGTAGATGATCACGCAGTTTGGATTGATCCAAACAATAGCGATCATGTTTATATCGGTGGTGATGGCGGTATTTACGAAAGCTTTGATGCCGGTAACAAGTGGCGACATATTCAAAACCTGCCGATTGTACAGTTTTATCGCATAACGCCAGACAATGATGTGCCTTTCTACAATGTATGTGGCGGCACACAGGATAATAATTCGCTCTGTGGGCCATCCAGAACTAATGTGGTGCACGGTATTGTAAATAGCGATTGGAACATCATTCTGGGGGGGGACGGCTATAAAGCGGTCTCTGTTCCAACCAACCCAGATATCGTTTATACCCAGTACCAGTATGGTGGTCTCGCACGCTATGACAAACGCACAGCTGAGCGTGTGTATATCGCGCCGCAACCGGAAAGTGGCGAGAATAAATTCAAGTGGAACTGGAATACACCAATTGTTCTGAGCCCGCATAAATCAACACGGCTTTATTATGCAGCCGAAAAAGTTTTTGTATCTGAAGATCGTGGTGACAATTGGCGTGTTATCAGCCCCGATTTAACCAGGCAGTTAGACAGAAACAGCCTTGAGGTTATGGGCAGAGTATGGAGTGTGGATTCTGTTGCCAAAAACGATTCCACATCGAAATACGGCAGTATCATCGGCTTAAGTGAAAGCTCGCTGAAGGAAGGCCTTATTTATGTAGGTACTGACGATGGCTTGATTCAGATTACAGAAGACGGTGGCCAAAACTGGCGCAAAGTTGAAAGCTTCAAAGGCGTGCCTGATATGTCGCTTGTTGAAGATATCATTGCCTCTGTCCATAGTGAAAATACGGCGTATGCGGTGATTGATAACCATAAACGCGGTGACTTTAAGCCTTATATCCTGAAGACAACGGATAAGGGTAAAAAATGGAAATTGATCAGCGGAAACCTTCCAGAACGTGGCACTGTTCATACGATCGCGGAAGACCATGAAAACCCTGATCTGCTATTCGCTGGTACCGAATATGGTTTGTTCTTCACACAGGATGGCGGTGATAATTGGCATCAGGTGAAAGCGGGTTTCCCAACCATCGCGGTTAGAGATCTTGAAATCCAGCGCAGAGAAAATGATCTGGTAATCGCCACATTCGGTCGTGGTATTTACGTACTTGATGATTATTCACCGCTCCGCAACAAGATCGCAGATGTTGAAAGCGCAGACGCTACATTATTCCCTGTTAAGGATGCATGGCAGTATGTTGAAGGGGATAAGTGGGGTACATCAGCAACAGGTTTCCTAGGTGATCAGTTCTGGCGTGCAGAAAATCCGCCATATGGTGCTGTCATCAGATATCACCTGAAGGATAGCCTTAAAACTGATAAAGCCCGCCGTAAAGCCACAGAAGCGAAGCTTTTGAAAGAAGGTAAAGATACGCCGTATCCTGATTTTGAAACCCTTCGTGCGGAAGATAACGAAGAAAAGCCAGCGGTTATTCTTACCATTAAAGATGATGCGGGTAATGTTGTGCGCCGACTTGCTGGTAAAACAGGAAAAGGCCTGCAGCAGGTTGCTTGGAATTTGCGCTACGATGCACCAGATGCGGTCGCGCTTAATTCATCTCGTGAATTTAGCGGACCGATGGTGTTGCCGGGTACTTATAGCGTGGAAATGCATACTCGCGTTAAAGGCCAGCTCTCCAAGATTGGAGAAACGCGTTCCTTTAACGTGAAGCCGCTAGGCTTAAGCGATGAAGTAACAACGGATCGCCCGGCGCTACTTGCCTTCCAGCAGAAAACAGCAAAACTGCGTAGCGCTGTTATTGCCGCGAATATGACAAGCCGCGAAATGGCTAACCGTATTAAGTTTTTGGATGCCGCTTTCCTAAGAACACCAAATGCGCCTGATGCGTATAAGCAGCGTCTCGCGTCACTGAAAGATAGGCTTACAAAGCTGAATTATGCGCTGCTGGGTGATCGTACTATTTCCAGCCGGAATGAATCGGTGCCGATGTCAATCAATGAACGAGTTAACTCAATTGTCTTTGGTTCCTGGAGAAGTCAAGCTCCAGCAACTGGTTTGCACCAAAAGGCGTATGATATTGCGGCTGATGAATTCAAAGTTGCACTGGCTGAGCTAAAAGCTTTGTCCGCTGATATGACTGCAATCGAGAAAGACATGAGTGCTGCAGGGGCTCCTGCCACTCCAGGCCGTCTACCTGAATGGCAGCCAGAATAAACCCTTAAACAATGGAACGGTACCTGAAAATAAGGTGCCGTTCCTATTCTATCTACCTCGCCTGCTCCCATCACGATGCCGTGCAATGCGGCTCCCTGCCGTAGTTCTGAAACCAGCTTTGTGCTAATCAGCATGCAGGGTTTCTCGTCAATAATCTAAACTTGGGAGGTGGAAATGTGTGACGATCTAACGGAAGAAGACAATATTGTCTTTGAAAAAAAAGGTGGTGCTGTTAACCGCCGTGATTTCAGCAAACTAAGTATCGCTGCAATCACAGCTATGATGGCACCTTCTGCAGGTGTGTTCGCTGATGATACTATTCTGGAAAGTGATGTCACTGTAGATATGGCTTCAGGCCAATCTGATTGTTATTTCGTTCGCCCGTCTACGGGCAAACATCCTGGTATTCTATTGTGGCCAGATATTAAAGGCCTGCGCCCGGCATTTAAGGCAATGGGACGGCGCCTTGCAAAACAAGGGTATTCTGTTCTTGTTGTAAACCCGTTTTACCGGGATGCAAAAGCACCTGTTGTTGGCCCGGACGCTAGTTTCCGTGATCCAGATACTCGTAAATTCCTTATCGGTATGGCGCGCAAGCTAACGCAAGATGCCAGCATGTCGGATGCTAGGGATTACATTAAATTCATTGATGCGCAAGAGAGTGTCGATACCTCTAAAAAGATTGGTACGATGGGATACTGTATGGGGGGCCCGCTTATTATGCGAACGGCTGGTGCAGTGCCGTCACGTGTAGGAGCTGCGGCTTCCTTCCATGGGGGTGGCTTAGTGCGTGATAGTGAAGACAGTCCTCATCTTCTTATTCCAAACTCACCAGCCCATGTTCTTCATGCTATTGCTGAGAATGATGATGAGCGCTTCCCGGATGCAAAAAATGTTCTGCGGGCTGCTTATGAAAAAGCAGGTATTCCGGCTGAGATAGAGGTTTACAAAGGCACATTGCATGGCTGGTGCCCGCCTGACAGCCCTGTTTACAATAAAGAGCAAGCTGAAAAAGCATGGTCCAGATTGCTGGCGCTTTTTGAAACCGCACTGGGATAGTGCCAAGACAGTTATAAAGCGTACGGTCTAACCTTCTAGAGAAGGTTAGACTAAAGTCACAACCATGATCAAAAGCTTGATCTTCTTCATATACTGAGCCTGGCATTCTTATTGGTATTGGCTTGGGGTAATGCCTGTGGCCTTTTTAAAGGCGTACGCCATATGGCTTTGATGGCTAAATCCAGTTGCAGCGCTAATCTCAGAAAGCGATAGCGGTCCGGCTAGATGTTCTTTTACTTTCTCTAGGCGAGCAAGCATCACGAATTCAGCAGGCGACACGCCGAAACTTATTTTAAACATTCGTGCAAAATGAAAAGGACTTAGGTTAACAATCTCAGCCATATCAGCGAGGGTTAGCTTTTCGTGCAGGCAGTCATATATAGCTGTTTTTATCCGTCTCATATTGAATGGAGAAAGCCCGCCGTTAATCGTTTGATCTTTTATGTGGAAACCGTTGTAGTGGGTCAGAATATGATGAAGGATCGCGTATAATAACTGTTCTGTAGCAAGGGAGAATGCCTGCTCCTTGTGTTCGCAGATATTTAGATACTTGGAAAATAAGCCGCTGAGTTTTGGATCTTGCTTATAGGTTAAATCGCGTAAATCAATAAAGCGCACATCATCATCAAAATTTAAGGCGGCATACTGCTTCAGTGCTTTGTCAGTAAAATACAAATGGGCAAATTCAATGAGGCCATTAATATGCCAGTCAGATGCTTGTCCTTGCGGCATTTGACAAAGGGAGTTTGGGCCGCCTTTTCTACCCACCTGATCAGACCTATAGCTGGTCTCGCCGCCTTTAATATACATGCTTAGGGTATGTTTGTCGGGGCTATGGTAGTTCACTTGGGCCTGAGAGATTTTCCAGCGCTTGATCTCAACTCCGGGCAGAAACTCCGATTGAGTTAATAGAGAGGCGTTAAATGTATGCAGGTCTGCCACGTCTTCATCTCCAAGGAAACACCCTGATGAAAAGGGTTCGGTTATAAACCGCAAGATTATGATATAGGGGCGTTTTTTCAAATTATAAGATGCTAAAGCTACCTTTTACGGATGAAACGTTCGGCTGATTGTCACGATTAAGCTGAGATCATTTCAAGGATATTGGGTAGTTTTTATCTAGATTGAAAAAGCAAGTACAAGAGAAGCCGTATGCCCGAACACAGTATTAACACTCAACCCAAGGAAAATATTTTACTCTACGGTATAGCGTTAGGGGTATTTGCCATATTGTTGGTGCTACGAGAAAATACCAGTTATTCGCATATTTATGATGTGCTGCCTGTTATGGGGCGTACCCTTCCATATGTTGCGCTAACTTCTTTGCTGGTAATTGCTTTTAAGATGAACGGCCATCATGTGCGAGATATCGGCTTGCGACTGCCTGATTGGAATGTTTCAAAAAGTAAAATGGTTATGTTGATCATCGGGGCGGCACTGCTAATTTTAATAGCGCGTTTTGTTACCGCTATTCCCGTATCTTTATTAATGAATCATATGGATATTCTGGCGTCGAGGCTTGGGCAAACAGGCCAGCTGTCAGGTAACTTACCGCTATTGTTGATGATACTACCAGTGATGTGGATAGCTGTGGTTAGTGAAGAACTGCTAATCCGGGGTTTCCTGATGAATACACTTGCTCGTGTGTTTGGTGATACCAGAAAAGGCTGGATTTATGCGATTATTGGCTCTGCAATCATATTTGGTATTGGGCATTTCCCTCAAGGTCTAAGAGGGGTGATCGGTGCTGGCGTTGGTGGGCTTGTTTATGGAACTGCCTACTATCTGGCGGGGCGTAGTCTTGTCCCTGGTATTATTGCGCATGCTGGCGTGAATACGGTTGGTTTTATTGCTGCATATTCTGAAGTGTAGTAGCAATAATGGCCTGTATCTCCTTGTCTCAATTTCACCAGCATATCGTTCATAAAACAAAGTGAACAATAGTTCCCCCTAAGGTTATGTAAAGCAATCTTGGTCCCTAATAATTTGAAAAGAATGAAAAAAGTTGCCTTAACGAGAGAAAAGGCGATAGCCTCAAACTAAAGATTGCCAGCAGTAAGTAATGAGATCATTAAATCTCAATTAGGGGGCTTATGCTAAAACTTGATAATGTTTCAAAGCGTTATAAAAAACGCTTAATTCTCAATGATGTTAGTTGTGAGTTTAATTCTGGTTTAAACCTATTAGTTGGCCCTAGCGGCGCAGGAAAATCTACACTTCTTCGTATGTGTGCGACTGTGGAAAAACCAACCTCGGGTCAGTTGTGGTGGTATGATAAACCTTATGCCAAAGTTAAACGAAAACTGAGATATGAATTAGGCTATGCGCCTCAGATTGTTGACCTTCCTCTTGATGTGACTGGGCGAGAGTTTTTAGAACATATGGCGGCATTAAAGGCCGTGGGTGAAGGTGCAAAAGTTCAAATAACCGAACTTTTGGAGCAGCTAGGTCTGAGCCATGATGCTGACCAGCGCATCATTGGCTGGTCTGGTGGTATGCGCAGACGGTTAATATTGGCTCAGGCATTTTTAGGGGCGCCGAAATTATTGGCGCTGGACGAACCAACTGCGGAATTGGATACTGATACAGCAACAAGAGTTGCGGAATTGATAGCCCACGCAGCCCAATCAGCTACGATATTGCTGACTACCCATTTAGTAGATCATTTTGATTCTATAGGCGCCAATATTGTACGAGTTGCAGATGGCGGGGTGCATGCAACATGAGTACTTTTGGCGTCCTTCAATCTAGCACCCAGTTGGAACTGAAACGCTATGTACGCAGTTCCGCTTTATTGTTGGCGGCACTCGCGACACCCATAGCAGCGCATTATATGGTGCCAGACAAAGAGGCATCCTACGCGGTTTTAACAATTAATCAGCAAGTGCCCGTTTTAACAGCAGCAATTTTGGGGCTTGATCTTGGTGTAATCGCAGCAACCTTGTTGACACCGCTTGCTTATATCTTTTTGAGGGCTGGGCCTACGCGGCACCGGCCATGGCAGATAACAGATACAGCGGCGCATTCACGTGTCGCTTGGGCTTTAGGCCGCTGGGCTGCTGATACATGCGCTTTATGGATGTTACTGGTCGGGCTTACTGTAGCTGGCTTGATCCTTGGTATCTTTAGGTTAGAAGGCCAGATGAATATTGTTGAAACAACAATTGCTCTCTGGTTGCCCGCTGCGCCCGCACTTGCCTTGATTGCTGCAATTCGACTGTTTTTAGATGCACGCAACCTTACCCGTCGGTGGTTTGGGGATGTGGTCTTTTTCATCCTTTGGATAGCTTTGTTGATCGTGAGTATCATTGGAACCGTTGATCCTGAGACCAATTACATGGCCAATAATCCAATGACAGACGCCTTTGGTTTTACTTCACCTATTATTGGTGCGGTAGATTATCCCGTAGATGGTGTAACCATTGGTGGTGCACCTAATAGCGGTGAAACAGTTATGGTTGATGCTTATCGTGGTGTTACTGACGCAGGTTATATGGTGGCGCGTTTGTCTTGGCTTGGTATTTCAGCACTGGTTGCTGTTGTTGCAGGGCTGATTTGGGCGCCGATGAA
Source organism: Kordiimonas sp. SCSIO 12603 (assembly GCF_024398035.1). Classification (NCBI taxonomy): domain Bacteria; kingdom Pseudomonadati; phylum Pseudomonadota; class Alphaproteobacteria; order Kordiimonadales; family Kordiimonadaceae; genus Kordiimonas; species Kordiimonas sp. SCSIO 12603. Next base: position 251,612 of record NZ_CP073748.1, on the reverse strand, counting down.
GGCTCGTTCGATTAAGGTGAAGGGTAATCCAGCCGCACCACTATCAACATATAAAACATCAATAAAAGATGTGCCGTTTAAGGCACCTAAAGTCGTTTCTGCGCGAATGTCTCATTATATCGCTGGTGTTATTAATGAAATTAAATTGCTGTTTAGAAGTCGCCTATCTCTACTAATTTTGTTGGCGGTTGCAATTGCCGGAGCATTTTTACCTTTTAGAACGGTTGCGGGTCCTGCAATTTTCTTGGTGCTTATATTTCCAATCTCGCAGGCAAGCGCTCGGTGGCAAAACAACACTGTAAGCACTTTGCTTAATACATTTGGGCCAGGGCGTTTTGAGCGAGCGGTCATTTTGTTTTTGAGTTCAATGTTTGTGGCAATTGTGACGCTTACGCCTGCAATGATTGTTGCCGTTTTTAGTGGTAATTCAAACAGCTTAATGGACGCAGGGCTGATTGCGGTATCTGTGCCGTTGGTTTTAGTTGCCCTTGGAGCCTTAACCCGTAGCGCTGTGACAGGTCGGTTGATTATGTTAATGGCTTGGTATGTTTATCTGTCATCTGCGACTTAAGCTTTATGTAAGCTAATTTAAATGGGCTTTAAGCTAAGGCTAGATTAAGTCGGATGAAGCTAAAATATTGGTGGAGCCGAGGGGGCTCGAACCCCTGACCTCTACACTGCCAGTGTAGCGCTCTCCCAGCTGAGCTACGGCCCCATCTGATCGTCTGGTGCGAAATATATAGGTAACTGCTTGAAGCTAGGCAAGAAAAAAGCGGGCTAATTGGCCCGCTTTTTCATTTAGTAGAATTTGCCAGAAGCAAAATTCTTACTGGTCATCCTCAGTGAGGGATGTATCAACCATGCTTGAAACTTCAGCATCATCGTCATCATCGAGGCTTACAGCATCAATATCGTCGTCACCGCCAACTTCTAGATCATCATCTTCTAGATCCAGATCTTCGTTTTCGGAGCTTTCTTTCTCAGCTTTTTCTTCAACAATGATCGGCTGTTTAGTCTTTAGAATTGGCTCAGGTTTGAAATCTGTACCACATTCAATGCATACAACCGGGTCGTCTTTTTGTAGGTCATAAAAGCGCTCGCCACACTTTGGGCATGTGCGTTTTGTACCCCATTCTGGTTTTGCCACGTGCTTCTCCTTGAAATTTGACGCGCTTTAGAGCTATGAATTTGGCGCATCCCTTGCCATGATCGGCAGCGACTGTCAAAGCAATAGTCGTTCACTTGTTTTATTAATACGGAAATTTCACTGTGCCAAGCCTTGTTTCTCAGTCTAAATCAGCACTTAAGGGCCAAATAAAGGTTCCAGGTGATAAATCGGTGTCTCACCGCTCACTTATGCTTTCTGCTCTCGCCGTTGGGGAAAGCCGAATCAGCGGTCTTCTTGAAGGAGAAGATGTGTTGGCAACCGCTGATGCTATGCGGGCCATGGGTGCAAAAATTGAAAAACTTGAATGTGGTGACTGGGTTGTAAACGGTGTTGGTGTTGGTAGCCTTCTGCAGCCGGATGATATCATTGACATGGGAAATAGCGGTACGAGCTGCCGCCTGTTGATGGGTTTGATGGCGAGCCATGATATTACTGTAACGGTTACAGGGGATGCTTCACTTCGTGGCAGGCCGATGAAGCGCGTTATCACGCCGCTTAGTGAGGTTGGTGCAGAATTTACTGCACGAGATGAAATTTACCTGCCGATTACTATTAAAGGCACGGATACGCCGATGCCCATTGATTACACAACGCCAATGGCCAGCGCGCAGGTGAAATCAGCAGTGATGCTGGCAGGGTTGAATACCCCAGGTATTACGACAGTTCGCGAAAAAATCTCTACCCGAGATCACACTGAACGCATGCTAACGGCGATGGGCGCTAAGGTGACGACGACTGAGGAGAATGGCTATTATGTTATCCGCCTTGAAGGCCAGCCTGAACTTAAGCCTATTAGCCTTGAGGTGCCAGGCGATATTTCTTCAAGCGCTTTCCTTCTGGTGGCGGCAAGTATTATTCCGGGATCAGATATTCTGATCGAAAATGTTGGTCTTAATCCGCTCCGTACAGGTGTGGTGGATGCGCTGAAAGCGATGGGTGCAGATATTACCGTGGAAAACCCGCGTGAACTTGGTGGAGAGCCTGTGGGTGATCTGCGTGTGCGCTATGCTCAGCTTAAAGCGGTTACTGAATTGCCTGTTGATCCAAGTACAATGATCGATGAATTCCCGGTGGTCTTCTGTGCCGCGGCGGTGGCAGAGGGTACCAGTCGTTTTATGGGGCTTGAAGAGCTACGCGTTAAAGAGAGTGACCGCCTCTCAGCAATGGCGGAAGGCCTTAAAGCCAATGGTGTTGAGCTGAAAGAGTTTGATGATGGTATCGAAATCATTGGTAATGCAGGCAAAGTACCGGGCGGTGCGCAGGTGAAAACCTTCCTTGATCACCGCATTGCCATGAGTTTTGCCATTCTTGGGCAGATGGCAGAAGCACCGATTACCGTTGATGATGCTGCTCCGATCCAGACCAGTTTTCCAACTTTTGTTGAGTTGTTAACGGGCCTTGGCGCGGGTATGACGGTATAACTTGGTATCACCGGTGGGGGCAGGTTGAGGTATGAAATATCTGGTTTTTCTGGCTTTAGGTTTGCTGGTGTCTGTGCAGGCTAAGGCGGATGATAATCTGGATGGCGTATGGAAAACCGAAGGATATGGCTTTCTATTTCATATTGAAGGGAACCGAGTTTCCATTTTCGAAACAAGCGGTGTGAGCTGTTTGCAGAGTGTGCTTTCTCCAGATTCTATGACCTACCAATCTGGTGATGAATATGTAGCTAGCTTCTCTGTAGCTGTACCAGGTTTCATTGAAGCAGATATGCGCGTTACCGCACCAGATAATGGTATTCGCTATTTCAGCCGTTCTGATACAGGATCAAAAATGAAGGCGGAACGCTTAAATGAGTTGCCAGCCTTGTGTGATCAACCCGTCGATCGTTCAGTTGAGGCTACAACGATAGCCTTTCTTAGTATTTTCGAACAAAACTACCCTTTCTTTGAAGAGAAAAAGATCAGTTGGGATGAAGAAGCCATACTCAAGGGCGCGTCTGCTGTTCAAACTTCCGCTGAATTGCATGATCTCTTTGTAAACGAACTTCTAAAACTTCGAGATCCACATACGGTACTCGTAGCTCCCAGTGCAGAACGGTATTTCTTTGGGGCCGAGCATGTTGAACGCGTGCCAGCCTATAATGGTTTCGAGCAGGTTGGTAGCGTTATTGAAGATCACTATCTTACGGGCGGTGTAAGCTCATACTGTGATAACCAGTTTCAGTTCGCAGATATCAAAAGCGGTATTTTATATCTCCGATTAGCTTCTTTTACATCGTGTGAAGGATATGAAACGGCTCTTGATGGGCTTTTTAAGAAGCTTCAAGCAAGCGATAAATTGATTATTGATTTGCGCTCAAATATTGGTGGAAGTGACCAGATGGCGCTGCAACTGTTATCTCGCCTGACAAAAGATGATTATATCGCATACTCGAAGCAGGCGGCGGTAGATTTCGCAGCAACTGGAGAGTGGACCGCACCAGAACCTATTATGGTTGAAGCGTTTGGCGAGAATTCTTATGGCGGTGATATTGTGGTGCTAACAGATGCGGGCACTATGAGTGCCGCAGAAACGTTTCTGATGGGCCTTAAAGGGCGAACACCTAAAGTCACCCAGGTTGGGGAAGCAACGGTCGGCGCTTTCTCAGATATCCTGCCGCGGATTTTACCAAACGGATTTTTGCTTGGGCTTCCAAATGAACGCTATGTTGATGGAAGCTGCAAGAGCTTTGACATGACAGGCCTTAAGCCTGATATCGCTGTTACCCTTAATCTTGAGAAGCTGCTAGCGGGGCAAGATAATCAGTTGGATGCGGTGCTTGAGATATTGAATTAATAACAAGAGCGTATTTGGTACGCTCTTGTTATTAAGTATTCTTTATTGTTCGGGGAACTGAGCGAAAGTTACCAGATGGCCACCTGGCTCTCGGTATGTAATTTCGCGGGCACCGTAAAAGGTGGTGCGTTCTTCCATCACTTTATCATACCCCTTCAGTTTTTCGGCAACAGCATCTAAATCATTTACCGTTACATAGAGAAGAACCGGGCTGCCTGCGGTGGCTAGGGAGGCATCATCCTCTTTCAGGCTGTCATGGGTTTGGTACATTACCTGCTGATTGCCGTTCATAAGAATAGCAAAGCCCATCGCACCTTCCTCTGGTACACGTACCGTTACTTCAAAACCAATCTTCGCAAAAAATTCTGCAGATGGTTCTATGCTATCAACAGGCAAATTAGGTGTGAGTTGCTGGATCATGATCTGTGCCCCCAAAATAAGTGCTTTTAACATAACATCCCTCTTTAAGCATGTTCTTGATTTGTTCCTTATCATGGGATGTGTTATTTGTAAAAATATATTCTTCGCTGGCGCCAGTAGGCTGTATTTTCTATAAGCGCCGCAGATATCTAAAAAAGGTGATTCGCGTTGATTATTGCAATTGATGGCCCAGCGGCAGCTGGAAAGGGAACGCTTGCCAAGCGTCTGGCAAAAGAGCTGGGTTATGCTTATCTGGATACTGGCGCACTTTACCGTGCGGTAGGGCTTGCGGCTTTGAAGGCGGGTGTGGACCCGAAAGATAACGCCTTCGCGGAGGCCGCATCAGCGGATCTGGATCTATCCCTCCTTGAAGCACCAGAACTACGCCATGAAGCAACGGGCACTGCGGCGTCTCACGTGGCTGCTATGCCGGTGGTTAGGTCTAACCTTCTGAATTTTCAGCGTAATTATGCGTCCAATCCTCCGGGTGGTGTTGAAGGTGCTGTACTGGACGGCAGAGATATCGGTACTGTGGTGTGCCCCGATGCGGACTTGAAACTGTTTGTTACAGCTAGTGCAGAAGAACGAGCGCGACGTAGAACCGCAGAGCAGGAAAGTCGCGGCGAGGTGGCGGATTTTGAAGCTATTCTTGCTGATGTTAAAGCCAGAGACGAGCGCGATATGAACCGTGCGGAAGCGCCTTTGAAGCCCGCTGAAGATGCCCTCTTGCTAGATACAACATTATTAGATATAGACGCCGTGTTTCAAAGAGCTGTTGCGGTCGTACGCGAACGATAATAGTTCCAATAACCGAAGACGCATTACATGCGGTCCCCATGCTTTACGCGTGAGGGATATTTTGTGTTGCTGTTAGAGGCTTCCGGGCAGGAGAAAATGAAAGGGTTGTCCTTTCGTTATATATCCCGGGAGAAGACCGCCGGAACCAACCGGCTGGCACGAAAACAAAACTATACTGAAAGGAAGACTTAAATGTCTGACGTGGCAACAATGCCTAGCCTCTCTGATTTTGAGGCCCTACTGAATGAATCTATGCCAGCTGAAACTGGCTTTGAAGGCCAGGTTGTAACTGGTACAGTTGTTTCTGTTGAAAACGACTTCGCGATCGTTGATATCGGACTTAAAGCCGAAGGTCGCGTTCCTCTTAAAGAATTCGCAATGCCAGGCCAGCAAGCTGAAATCGCTGTTGGAGACAATGTTGAAGTATTCGTTGATCGCGTTGAGAACGCACTTGGCGAAGCTATCCTGTCTCGCGATAAAGCGCGCCGTGAAGAAGCTTGGACTGAGCTTGAAAAAGCATTTGAAGGCGACGCTCGTGTTAACGGTGTTATCTTCGGCCGCGTTAAAGGCGGTTTCACTGTAGACCTGAACGGCGCTGTTGCGTTCCTTCCTGGTTCACAAGTGGACATTCGCCCAATCCGCGACGTAACACCGCTTATGAACATTGAGCAGCCATTCCAGATCCTGAAAATGGATCGTCGTCGTGGTAACATCGTTGTATCTCGCCGTGCTATCCTTGAAGAAGATCGTCAAGGCCAGCGTGCGGAGCTTCTTGGTAAGCTTAAAGAAGGTGATGCAATCGACGGTGTTGTTAAGAACATCACTGATTATGGTGCGTTCGTTGATCTTGGCGGTATCGATGGTCTTCTCCACGTTACTGACATGTCATGGCGCCGTGTTAACCACCCATCTGAAGTTCTTACAATTGGTGAGACTATCAAAGTTCAAGTGGTTCGCATTAACCCTGAGACACAGCGCATCAGCCTTGGCATGAAGCAGCTTGCTGAAGATCCATGGGAAGGCATCGAAGCGAAATACGTTGTTGGCGCTAAGTTCAACGGTGTTGTTACAAACATCACTGACTACGGTGCATTCGTTGAGCTAGAGTCTGGTGTTGAAGGTCTAGTACACGTTTCTGAAATGAGCTGGGTTAAGAAGAACATCCACCCAGGTAAGATCGTTTCTACAAGCCAAGAAGTTGAAGTTATGGTTCTTGAAGTTGATGCTTCTAAGCGCCGTATTTCTCTTGGTCTTAAGCAGTGTGGCGACAACCCATGGGAAGCATTCGCTGATAAGTACCCTGCAGGTACAGAAATCGAAGGCGAAGTTAAGAACATCACAGAGTTCGGTCTGTTCATCGGTCTTGAAGGCGATGTGGACGGCATGGTTCACCTATCTGATCTTGATTGGGATCGTTCTGGTGAAGAAGCTATCCAAGACTTTAAGAAAGGCGACACAGTTAAAGCCGTTGTTCTTGACGTAGACATGAAGAAAGAGCGTATCTCTCTTGGTATCAAACAGCTTTCTGGCGACCCATTTGCAGACGTTTCTTCTAAGAAACGCGGTGAGCAGGTTTCTGTAGTTGTTACTAAGGTAACTGAGAACGGTCTTGAAGTTGAGCTTGGCGACACTGGTGTTTCTGCGTTCATCCGCCGCTCTGATCTTGCACGTGACCGTGATGACCAGCGTCCAGAGCGCTTCTCTGAAGGTGACAAGCTTGATGCAATGGTAACTGGCGTTGATAAGAGCAGCCGTAAAGTTAACCTTTCAATCAAAGCTCTTGAGATCTCAGAAGAAAAAGCTGCTGTTGAACAGTTTGGTTCATCAGACTCTGGTGCAAGCCTTGGTGATATCCTTGGTGCTGCGCTTGAGAAAGCAAAAGATAACTAAGCCATACGCTTATTATTCTTACGGGAAAGCCGCTGCCATTTTTGGTGGCGGCTTTTTTGTATTTGAACAGGGGTGGTTAGAAAAATCTCTTACTCTGGTGGGTTAAATGGGCCTGATTTTGTGTGAAAAACGAATAAATTCAAAAAAAATGTAAGAATATGCCCATAAAAGCCTTTTCTTTGAACGACTTATCTTGACGGATGCGCGATCAAGTGGCACGCTACTTCCAACGGACCACGGGTGATAGTGCCGAGTGAAGTAAGACAGCCCCCACGGGAGGATGCATATGATCAAGTCCGAATTGATTAACAAAATTGCAGAAGAGAACCCTCATCTTTTTCATCGGGATGTGGAACGAATTGTTTCGAAGATTTTTGATGAAATTACTGGCGCACTTTCTCGCGGGGATCGCGTTGAACTACGCGGTTTCGGGGCTTTCTCAGTAAAAGAACGTCCTGCTCGTGTTGGACGTAACCCGCGTACGGGTGAGCAAGTGGATGTTTCCGCGAAAAGAGTTCCATACTTTAAAACTGGTAAACATCTACGCGAACGCCTAAATAAATAGGCACGCGTTTTAACCATACTTGGAACTACATTATGGGCAAGTCCTTGCTACTCTTGATTCGCCGCCTTTTCTGGCTGCTTATAGGGCTTGCTCTGGTGTTTTTTGCGGTTAATAATCGTACGATGGTTCAAATTTCCTTTGAACCATTCTGGAGCGGCTTTTCTATGCCGCTTTACCTTCTCTTGTTCATTGGTATTTTTATTGGGCTTTTGGTTTCCGCTTTTGTAACCGGGTGGCTTCGCCTTGAAGGTTTCACAAAGCGCCGCAAAGCCGAACGTAGGGCTGGTTATCTTGAAGACCAAATGTCTGCTATGGCAGAAGATGCATACGTAACGCAGGCTGCGCGAGCGAGAGAAACAGCCCAAACTGGCGGCAGCGTGCTTGCCAAAACAGAGTAAAACAGGCTACATGCTGGCTTCAATCGTATCTCTTATTATAAGGCGACTGAACCATGAAACCTAGCGACCGCATTTACTGTGCTCTTGATACTGTTGAAACTCAAAAAGCTGTGGATTTAGCCAAAACACTGAATGGTGTTGTTGGCGGTATTAAGCTTGGCCTTGAGTTTTACTGTGCGAACGGTGCGGATGGTTTTAAAGCAGTTGCTGAAACGGGCATGCCGATTTTCCTTGATCTGAAATTCCATGATATTCCAAATACTGTTGCGGGAGCTATAAGAGCGGTCGCACCACTTGGCCCAAAAATTCTGACCATTCACACTCAAGGTGGACCTGAGATGATGCGCCGTGCGTCGGAAACTGCTGCGGAAGAGGCTGCAAAGCATGGTCATGCGAAGCCGTGGGTCACAGGTGTTACTATCCTTACCAGTTTGGACGATTCGGATATGAAGGCGATTGGTGTTGAGGATGTGGTTGCTGATCAGGTTGCCCGCTTAGCAGCGCTTGGTGCAGAAAATGGCCTTGACGGGATGGTATGTAGCCCCCGTGAAATATCATTAGCTCGTGCTGCAACAAATCCTGATTTCAAGCTTGTTGTGCCAGGTATTCGCCCTGCAGGTAGTGCAGCTGGAGATCAGAAAAGGGTGATGACCCCCTTTGATGCCGTAGAAGCCGGGGCTGATGTTTTGGTGATTGGTCGCCCAATTACTCAGGCAGATGATCCGCGAGCTGCCGCAGAAGCCATTGCAAAGAGCATTAATGGTTAAATTCGGCGTTTAGGATAAAGCTTTTCTGACCTGCGGCATGATTCTGCGGCTCACAGGAATGGTCTGCGTCTCTGTAAGTTTTAAACTCCCTTGGCCGGATGTTTCTCTTACAAGTTCAAGAATATGATGTGTGTTCACAAGATAAGATCGGTGAACGCGCATAAAACTGCTAGGCAAGCTTTCCTCAAATTTAGAAAGCCTTGCTGTATGCAATAAGGTCTCTCCGCCTGTAAGATAGATTTCTACATAATCGCCTGCTGCTTGACAGTAGATGATCTGGGTCGTGTTGATACGTTTGATTTTCCCTGCTTCTGAAATCTGGATTATGCTTGGGTTGTCATTTTCCCGCTTGCTTTCCAAGACCAGTTGTAGCTTGTCGGCGCGTTTTTGTTCCGAGCGCAAGAGCGCCCGCTTTTCTTCCAGTAAAGTGGCGTGATCCCAGAATAAAAAGATAAAGAGCAAGGCTACGGAATAATAATAATAGGTATCTAAAAATGCATTAGGTGCGGCGACAATAATGGTTGCGAACACGAAAAGTACCACGGTGTAGATTTTTGCATGAAGTTTCTGTTTGTAAATACCGTGGCTCGTTAACAGAAAAGCTCCTATCGTTGGTCCAAGCATGGCAAAGGCCGCTTTGTCATTAAAGGATGGTTCTACAACTGCCGGCAATTGCAGCATAAGAAGGCTAGCAAAAAAATAGATAGATCTGATGTTGGGACAGAACTTTTGGAATATATAATAAAACAGGAAACTACCCGTTAGCCCTGAGAAAAGGGCTACGAGAATAAGCCTTATTTCCTGAAAGGGGTATTCATACTGAAAGAGCCCGCGGGTGATTTCGGCAAGAAGCTGTAACACAGTGAAAAGCGCACCAAGCGGCAAGGCGAGCCCTTCTAATATATTCTTCTGTCGGAACCCCTGAAAACCAAAATAAAATACACCTACCAGTAAAATGCCCAAGGGTATTGCTGAGGGTAGATAGTTCTTTAAAGCAACATTTGGCGGATGGTTATAAGGACCAATAGCAAGATAATGTATCGGCGATTTCAGAGCGATATAGCTATTATGGTTCGATAGTTGGATAATGAGGTTGTTTTTCCCTGCTCTGATTTGCTGGCGTGGTAAGGAGAAGACGGCATCCATTTTTCCGGGGATTTCATCCACTGAATTAGAGGCTGGCTTCCCATTGTGCCCAAGTAGAGACCCATTCCAATACAAACTGCTTGAAATGGTGCCTGAGATGAAAAGTCCCAGTGGTTCTGGTTGCTTTAATATCTCGTCAGCGATTGTGACAGTTGCTTTAACCCAAGCTGACTTCTTATGTGGTTTAACGTCGTAGAAACTGGTTTTAGTGCAGCCTGCATCTTCGAAATTTGGCATTGAAGCAGCATCGCTGTAACAGATGGTTACATCTTTAATATGGGTGAATTTATCTTCGGCCAGTGAAGCTTGCGTGGCAATAATCCAGCAAAGAACTACCTGGCTAAGGAGTTTTATCAGAGATGTTTTTGTGTATGACATCCATGTACCGTTTATGGGAAAGACTATACCGTTTACCGAACTCAGGCAGAAACCTGCCGAAAAGTTATTACCCTATTTATAGTTTTGACTATGCAGCGAGTAAATAACTATGGAAATACCAACAATTATCAAAAACAGCATTATCGGTGTGGCTACCATTTTTGCGGTGAGTGCTATCACATGCGCTGAAGACAGGGTTGATATCCGCCTGAAGGAGACAATCCAATACGACCAGCTCCTTGAAAAGCACCAACTTACTGGCCTGTCGGTCGCTGTCATTGATAACTATGAACTTGTTCATCTCATCGGTGCTGGAGAAAAAGACTACGGAACAGGCCAGTTGGTTGATCCTGATACTGCTTTTTCAACGGCTTCCGTTTCCAAGGCTATTACAGGCCTTATTGCTGTGTTGCTGGTGGAACAAGGTGTGCTGGATTTGGATAAACCTGTTTCAGAATATCTGAAGCGTTGGTCTTTGCCTGAAAGCGACTTCAATAAATACCAGCCTATTACACTGCGCCACCTACTAACGCACACGGCAGGAACATCTCAAAGCGGGTTTGCTGATTATTATCCGGGTGACGATATTCCCACTCTGATTGAAAGCCTGAATGGTGAGAAGCTGGCCCGCTACAAGGAGCCTATTACTATTATGTGGGAGCCCAGGCAGCGGTTTAAATATAGTGGCGGCGGGTTTGTTGTAGCACAGGTAGCAATAGAGGATGTGACAGGAAAAACACTCCCAGAATTGGCAAGAGAAATGTTGTTTGATCCACTTGGTATGCGAAATACGACCATGCATCAGGTCGGGCATAAGGAATTCCCGAAGAATGTGGCTAAAGCTCATGCGTTTGACAGAAGCCATTTTGGTGACGGTGGAGTTCTTATTAACCCACAACAGGCAGCAGGTGGTGTTTGGAGTAGCGCTGCAGATATGGCGAAGCTGGTTTTGGATATGCAGAAAGCACTTGCCAACAAGCCTTCAAAGGTGATTTCTCCTTGGGTGGCGAAGACTGTTACATCGATTCAGACATTTAAGAAAGCTGGGGGCTGGGGCCTGGGTTGGGCGAGGTATGAAGCGCAAGGTAATCTCGATTGGTTTTCGCACCTTGGCTATAACACCGGTATTGGCGGTGCTGTAATGGGCAGTATGGAAGGCGGAAAAGCTATTATTGCTTTTGGAAATGGGGTTCACCGTGTGCGGGTGCCTGCCATTAATGAAGTGATCGCAACAACTATTAAAACACTGGGGTGGAAGCGAGAGATTCAGGTAAGTGAGACGGATATACCTGAAGAAGTGCGGTCCCGTATTGTTGGGCATTACCGGAATTTGAACACGGGGTATTGGTCTCCGTTTCATGAAGTAGTGACAATTGAAGAGCGGGATGGTGCTTTGTGGCTTGATAATTCAATCAAACGCAGAGCCCCTCGAAAGCTTATTCATATCGGAGAAGGCAGGTTCAAGATGGATGAATTCAATGGAAGTGAAATTACCATCGAAAAGAATCCTTCTGATCAATCATGGTACTTAACTATGGGCCGTAAAGGCATGAATTCGAAGGCCTATGCTCTCAGAAAATTAACACCCGGTTATAAGTTGCCATATGACCTTATTTATGAAGGGCAATTTGATGTCGCTCTAGCGGCTTATAAAGCCTGGAAACAGGAAGTGCCTGAAAGTAGCCTTCTAACTGTGCGTAATCTTTTACAGGAAGCGGCGTATGCGGCTGAGAATAATCAACAGACTATAGCGAAAGATTTCTACAGGATTGCTCTGCATTTTTACCCTAAAAATTCAGAGGTGTTGGAGAAACTTAAAGCTCTATAGGTGCTGATCGCCCCACGGGGCGATCCTATTTCAGGGTATTTGAAACCCATAACTTCAGGGTTTGTTCAGCTATTTCAAAATGACTTTTATCTGATGTGGCAACAGCTTGGGTCATAGCGCCTTGAAGGCTGCTGATCATAAAAGAAGCAATAGCACTTGCATCCACTGATGGTGCGCCAGAGGAAATGGCTGTTTCTGTCCAGCCCTTCACCTGCATGAAGAATGAAAGAACTTTAGCAGCAACAGGTTCGGGCAGGTAACTTGCTTCTGAACCCAGCATACAACAAAGGCATACCTTATCATCGCCGTATAGGGCGGTTCTGTATATACCAATAAGGCGGTCAAGGCGCTGTCTTACTTCATAAATGGATGTTGCTTCAGGCTCGCCGAGTGATTCGAGAATTTTCTCGGTATACCGGCTGACAACAGCCTCTCCTAAGTCTGCTTTTTGCGGAAAATGATAATGCACGCTGGCGCTTTTCACACCAACTTCAGTGGCTAAATCTCGGAAACTGACGGCGTCAAAACCGCCGGAACGCATGTGTCTTTCCGCGGCATCCAATATTTCTTGTGCTTTTGGCGAATATGTTTTGGTCATCTTTTTACTATCTATCAGAAGATAGGCTGTTGACAAGTGCCAACAACATACCCATGTTATTTTCATTATCTATCTACTGATAGGTAAGTAGGTAAAAAAGAGGAGATTTCAATGAAGGTTTATGAATATAAGGGTTTCCCAAACCCAGCACGTGTCCGTTTGGCTCTCGCGGAAAAAGGTCTGATTGATAATGTGGAATTTATCCATGTAGATGTGATGGCGGGTGAACACCGTACACCTGAATTTCTGGCAAAAAACCCATCAGGTGTGGTGCCGGTACTGGAACTTGACGATGGTACCATTCTTTCTGAATCGGCAGCGATTACAGATTATGTTGATCATGTAACTGGTGATCAGGATCTTACAGGGAAAACGGCCGCTGAACGTGGCAGAATCCATATGATCCAGCGTAAGATCGAAGATGGCCTTCTTGAGGCAGTTGGCGCGTATTTCCACCACGCGACGGATGGTCTTGGCCCGGATATCGAAACCTACCAGAATGCTGATTGGGGTAATTTCCGCCACGGTGTAGCGCTGAAGACCATGCGCTGGATGAATGAAATCCTTGAAGAGCGTGATTATTTGGCGGCAGATCATTTCACGGTTGCCGATATCACCGCGGTAGCTGGCTTTGCGTTTGCTGATTTTGCGAAAATTGAAATCCCCGAAGATTGTGCGAATGTAAAGGCTTGGCGTGAACGCGTTTCCGCGCGTCCATCTATGACGCATGCGGTTTAAAAATTTTCTGGCGTCTGCTGGCATGCGGGCGCCGCTACAGGAGAAGAGTGATGGATAAACATACAGATTTCTCAAAGCGTGTTTCCGTGCATGATGTAGAGAATGAGTGGCAAGCATCTCCGATGGCAGGAGTTGAACGGAAACTCCTTGATCGTCTAGGTGATGAAATGGCGCGAGCTACAACGATTGTTCGGTATGCACCGGAAAGCCATTTTTCCGCTCATACACATACGGGCGGTGAAGAATTCATTGTGCTTGATGGAGTATTTCAGGATGAGCACGGTGATTATCCTGCTGGTTCATATGTGCGTAACCCGCCAACCTCAAGCCATACCCCCCGCTCTGATGAAGGTTGCACCATCTTCGTGAAGCTATGGCAGTATGATATGGATGACCGTACTTTTGTACGCACGGACATGCATAAAATGGGCGCTGTTTCAGAAGCAAATCGCCCAGGCGTGAAAGTAACGCCACTCTTTGAAGATGAGCGTGAGTTCGTCCGCCTTGAAACACTTTCTCCGGGCGTGGAAACTGAAATCGTGGCAGAAGGCGGTGCTGAATTCCTTGTACTTGCTGGCAGTTTTCATGAAGAAGGCGAAACTTTTACAGAGCGCAGCTGGTTCCGGGTGCCTGTTGGTTATGTTGCCAAATTAAAAGCGGGCGAAGACGGTGCGAAGATTTGGGTGAAAACTGGCCACCTTAACTATGTAGTGCGCCCTTAGCCCTCAATCACATATTCCATGAAGGGCAAAACACGCCCTTCAATGCTGCCTGATGGCACTGTTCGGGTAGTTTTTGCCCCCATATAATTATAGAAATCTTCAGCATACGGATCTGCATGGATAGTGATTTTCCTGACGCCTGCAGCATGAGATGTTTCTTTCACCCAGTTGAATAGCTGTTTGCCAACCCCTCTGCCAATTGCATCTGGACAAATGAACAGTTTATCCAGTTCTGCATTTTCATCAGTGATTTCCAGTTGGGTAACACCGAGGATTTGCGAGCCTTCTTCAGCTACCACCACATGATGATTTTCCAGATCGCTTTTGTTGATGTGAAGTTCTTCGGTGCAGGCCTTCATAAAGGCTTCATCATATCCCCAATAAGCTTTTGAACGCATGCAGAGATCATGCAGTGCATCAAGTTCACTACTGATAGCAGGTCTAAGTGTAATGCTCATTATCTTAGTTCCTTACGAATCATCAGTTTGAGGCCCGACCATATTTCATTGACCGCGCATACTTTTACATCAACAAGACCAAGCGGCAGCGCAATTTCACGAATTGTATCTTCGGTGATGGTTGTTGGTACTTTTGAGGCCTTCTTTGGCCAGGAAACCCAGATCATACCATTGCGGTTTATCTGATTCATGAGATGGGGAAGATCGGTCTCAAGATCAGTTCGTTCTTTATAGAAACCGTGGATGAAATGGCAGTTTTCCGGGGTATTTTCCTCTACTCCTAGAGGAAGTGGCCCGAGAAGTTCCGAATAGTTTTCTGGGGCGCCCACGAACCTGAGGCGAAAACCTTCTTTGATTCCCAGCTTTTTTATAAGTGGTGTACCTGAATAACCCACCATAATATCCTCCCCTCACTTGTTGTTTATGTTGGCAGTTTTCTGATGTATTTCAAGGCTTCAAAACCGCTGAAAACTGCGGTGTCTGAATCATCTTGCAATGCGTAATCACTTGCTGTATGAAGCCCACTTCACCGAACCGTCCGGCTGTTTAATGGGCTGCCGCGGGGGTTCTTGTTTACTATCTTTACGTATGTGAGGACAGAAAATGCCCAAGATGAAGACAAAAGCGAGCGTTAAAAAGCGCTTCAAGCTCACTGCTTCTGGTAAAGTACGCTCTGCTCAGGCCGGCAAACAGCACGGTATGATCAAGCGCACCAATAAGCAAATCCGTAACCAACGTGGCACAACTATTCTTAAAGATTGCGATGCGCAAATCGTTAAGAAGTTCATGCCTTACGGCTAAGCCACTCACGAATCTGAAGGTTAAGGAGAAATACCATGGCACGTGTTAAACGCGGTGTAACATCGCACGCTCGTCACAAGAAGGTTCTTGAGGAAGCTAAAGGCTACCGGGGCCGTCGCAAGAATACTATCAAAGTTGCTCGCCAGGCTGTTGAGAAAGCCGGTCAGTACGCATACCGCGACCGCAGAGCTAAGAAGCGCAATTTCCGCGCTCTTTGGATTCAGCGTATCAACGCTGGTTCGCGTCAGTTCGGTCTGCCATACGGCCAGTTCATGCACGGTCTTAAGCTCGCTGGTATCGAGCTTGACCGTAAAGTACTGAGCGACCTTGCAATCAACGAAGCTACTGCTTTTGAAGCGCTTGTGGAACAGGCTAAGGCCGCCCTTGCGAAATAAAGCTGGCTCGTAGATTTATCGCGACCAAATTTATGAAAAGGGGGTCTGGCCTGTGGCCGGATCCCCTTTATTTTTTGTTTCATAGAAACTTCGTATTATTCATTTGAAACACTTGTGGTTTTGTAACTGGAAGAAAAATGCAGGAACAGATCTCATCCCTTAGGGAAGAAATTACAGCACAGGTTTCGGGCGCTGAAAGCATGGCAGTCCTTGAAGAAATTCGTGTTGCGACACTTGGTAAAAAAGGCAGTGTATCAGGCTTGATGAAAGGCCTTGGTGGCATGTCTCCTGATGAACGTAAGGTGATGGGCCCTGCGTTAAACGGCCTGAAGACAGAGGTTGCTGATATTCTGGCAGCTCGCAAGGAAGTGCTTGAGGAAGTTGAACTGGAAGCCCGCCTTGCATCTGAGCGCGTTGATGTAACGCTGCCGGTGCAGGAACATGCAGCTGGTTCCGTTCACCCAATCAGCCAGGTTATGGATGAGATTGCAGAGATTTTTGCAGGCCTTGGTTTCGATGTGGCTGAAGGCCCGGATATTGAAACTGATTTCAATAACTTTACGGCACTGAATATTCCTGAAGAGCACCCTGCACGTCAGGACCACGATACATTTTACCTAAAGCCGGATGCTGAAGGTAACCGTAAAGTACTACGTACGCATACAAGCCCTGTGCAGGTTCGTACGATGATGTCAAAAGAGCCTCCGATCCGAATTATTGCACCGGGCCGCACTTACCGCAGCGATTCTGATGCAACACACACACCGATGTTCCACCAGGTGGAAGGTCTTGTGATTGATAAAGATACGCATCTTGGGCACTTGAAAGGCACATTAGAAGCCTTCCTTAAAGCCTTCTTTGAAGTTGATGCAGTAACACTGCGTTTGCGTCCAAGTTATTTCCCGTTCACCGAGCCTTCTATGGAAGTGGATGTACAGTGCAGCTTTGATGGCGGCACTGTGAAAATTGGTGACGGTAACGACTGGCTTGAAATTCTGGGGTCAGGCATGGTGAACACGAAGGTTCTTGAGGCATGTGGCCTCGATCCAAATGTTTACCAAGGTTTCGCTTTCGGCTGCGGTATTGACCGCCTTGCAATGCTCAAATACGGCATGAACGATCTACGTGCCTTCTTTGATGCTGACCTGCGCTGGTTGAAGCATTACGGTTTCCAAGCGCTTGATCTACCTACTATTGCCGGAGGGATGAGCCGATGAAATTTACACTGAACTGGCTCAAAGACCATCTTGATACAGATGCGAGCCTTGATGAGATTCTTGCAAAGTTAAATGCGATTGGCCTTGAGGTTGATACGGTAACAAACCCAGCTGAAAAACTTGGCAGCTTCACAGTTGCTGAAGTTGTGGATGCTGTTAAACACCCTGATGCAGACAAGCTGAAAGTGTGTACTGTAAACACAGGTTCTGAAACCATCACTGTTGTTTGTGGTGCGCCGAATGCTCGCAAAGATATGAAAGTGGTTCTTGGCCGCCCAGGTGATTATGTGCCGGGCCTTGATGTAACACTGGCGCTCCGTAAGGTACGGGGCGTTGAATCAAACGGTATGATGTGTTCTGCCGCTGAGCTTGAGCTTGGTGAAGATCATGATGGTATCCTTGATTTGCCAGCTGATGCACCTGTTGGTGCAAGCTATGTTGAATGGGCTGGTCTTGATGATCCGGTGATTGATATCGAAATCACTCCTAACCGTCAGGATTGTTTGGGTGTTTACGGTATTGCCCGTGATCTCGCAGCCGCTGGCTTAGGCACACTGAAGCCACTGGCTGTTGAGAAGATTGCTGGCGCATACGATAGTGATGTAACCGTTTCTATTGATCTGCCAGAAGAAGCAAAAGATGCGTGTACTTATTTTGCTGGCCGTAAATTCACTGGCGTGAAAAATGGTCCAAGCCCACAGTGGATGCAGGACCGCCTTAAGGCAATTGGTTTGCGCCCAATCTCCGCGCTTGTGGATATCACTAACTATATCTCATACGAGTTTGGTCGCCCACTGCATGTTTATGATGCTGCGAAACTTCAGGGTAATTTGAAAGCGCGTCTAGCAAATGAAGGCGAAAGCTTCCTAGCGCTTGATGATAAGGAATATACAGCAAACGGTTCTGAAACAGTGATTGCAGATGATGCGGCTGTTCTTGGTTTCGGCGGTATTATTGGTGGGGAAGAAAGCGGGTGTACAGAAGAGACGACAGATGTTGTTCTTGAGGTAGCCCTGTTTGATACAGTGCGTACCGCTTTCACTGGCCGTGACCACGGTATTAATACAGATGCCCGTTACCGTTTTGAACGTGGTGTAGACCCACTGTTTGTGGCAGATGCGGTTGAGATCGCATCCAAGATGATCATGGATCTTTGTGGCGGCGAACCAAGTCATGTGTTCTCAGCTGGCGACACACCAGTATGGGATCGCAAGGTACCGTTCCGTTCAGAGCGTGTGAAAACTTTGGGCGGTCTTGATCTTCCAAAAGAAGACAGTGTGCAGATTCTGGAAACACTTGGTTTTGGTATTGAAGGCAATGATCCATACACAATCACAGTACCAAGCTGGCGCTGTGATGTGGTGGGCGAGCCTGATATCGTTGAGGAAGTACTCCGTATCCACGGATATGACTTTATTCCGAGTGTTCAGCTACCAGCAACAGACCATAAAGCTGGTTCAACGCTAAGCCCGCGTCAGAAACGTGCACGCGCCGTGAAGCGCAAGCTTGCGTCTGCTGGTATGCACGAAGCGGTAACATGGTCTTTCATGTACCGTGATCATGCTGAACTGTTTGGTGGCGGACAGGACTGTCTGATGGTAGATAATCCGATTTCATCAGAGTTGAACTGCATGCGTCCAAGCATGTTGGCTAACCTGATGCAGGCAGCACAGCGCAACAAGGCACGCGGTGCATCAAGCGTTGCTCTCTTTGAAGTTGGTCAGGTATTCGCTGATGATACCGAGAAAGGCCAGTTGTTTGTTGCAACAGGTATTCGCACTGGCGTTTCAACTGAACGTCATTGGGCTCAGGCTTCAGAAGCGGTTTCTGTGTTTGATGCAAAGCGTGATGCGATTGCAGCTCTTGATGCAGCTGGTGCACCAACGGCGAACCTTCAGGTGTTTACTGAAGCACCGAGCTATTATCACCCTGGTCGCTCAGGTACTCTTCGCCTTGGCCCAAAGAATATTCTGGCAAGCTTTGGTGAATTGCATCCGAAAGTGCTTAAGTCACTGGATGTGGATGGCCCGGTTGTTGGTTTTGAGGTGTTCCTTGATAAGATTCCAGCAAAACGCGGTAAATCTGTAGCTAAAGGTGCGCTAGAAGTTTCAAATCTTCAGTCTGTAGAGCGTGATTTTGCATTCCTTGTGGATGCGGATGTTCAGGTGGCGAACTTGGTTCGTGCTATCCAAGGTGCAGATAAAGCATTCATCAAGAAAGTGAATGTTTTTGATGTATATGAAGGCAAGGGCGTTCCGGAAGGGCAGAAGTCTATCGCGATCTCTACACTGCTAGAGCCGAAGAATGAGACTTTCTCTGATAAAGATATCGAGGCGATCTCTGCGAAAGTGGTAGCTGCGGCGGAAAAAGCTGTAAGCGCAACTTTGCGTGGTTAAAAACGACTGATATAATAAAAAATCCCGATCGGGGCTTGCAAAATGGCTCCGATCGGTTTTCATATACAGCTTGGGTAGTGATTGCTGCAAAGCAGCAGGGTATGTGCACGGGTTTTAATTGTGGCTGCAAAAAAGAATAAAAGCGCGAAAGGTAAAATGGGCTTAGGCCTTCGCCTGAAAGCATGGTGGGAAGGCTATGATGCGGATGAGATCCAGAAACGGATTGATGCACGGCTGCCTGATGAACCTGTTGAAGAAAAACCCAAGAAAGAAGCTGCGGAAGAAACCAAAAGTAACGAGGATATCGACCCTTGGAGCGATGAGGTTGTTGATATTGCCCAGTATATTTGGGGTAAAGGTTTCTGTGGTCCGGGGGGGCCTGAGTATATTATCTCTCTTTCCAAACTTTTGGCGCTGAGCCCTGAAATGTCCATGATGCAAATTGGTGCTGGCCTTGGTGGTCCCGCACGTGTGCTGGTGGACCGTTTTGGCGTTTGGATGACAGGCTACGAAGAAAGCGAAAACCTTGTTGGAAAGGGTCGACAGCTCTCAAAAATGGCGGGGTTAGAGAAAAAAGCCGTACTTGAGCAGTATAATCCGGATGATATTGAAGGTTTTGATCGGAAATTTGATCGGGCGCTGTCAAAGGAAGCACTTTTCACAATTAACGATAAACGCGGTGTTATCGAAAAAATTGAAGACAAACTGAAGCCTGGTGGTTTGTTCCTGATGACAGAATATATGATCGATAACGATTCTGTACCGGGTAAAGATCGCTATAAAGAGTGGGCTGTTGGTGAACGTAATCACCCTTGCCCAATTACTGCAGATGATATGGTAGGTATCCTTAAGGATAACCGTTTGCAGGTACGTGTATCTGAAGATATTTCCATGCAGTATATTGATATGATCAATCAGGCGTGGGCAGGCGCTGATGCTGTTGCCGCTAAATTAGCTAAGCAAGAAGACGGTGCGATGATGATTCAAACCCTTATGCGTGAAGCAGAGTTTTGGACACGCCGTAAGAAGATGCTGGAATCAGGTGATTTGAAACTGTGGCGTATTGTGGCAAATAAGAAATCCACTGGCCCTAGTATGATGTCAGACTGGTAAGTCTTCAGCAAAAGTTGCTTTTAGCATATTTTCTAGATCATCAGGCCGAACAGGTTTTTCCAGATAACCTTTAAAAGACAGGCTATCGGCCTTTTCTTTAGATTCGTCACTTATATCTGAAGTGAGCGCAATGAAAGGTAGGGTGCTTTCCGGTTCCTTATTTAGGAATTTTTCATACAGTTCAAAGCCATTCATATCTGGCAAAAAAAGATCGGTCAGTACGAGATCATAATCTTTGTCTGCCAGCATCTTGAGTGCTTCCGCCCCTGTTTCAGCACATACAATTTGGTATCCCGACATACGGCTGATCATGCTTTTTATAATAAGCTGATTTACCTCAATGTCTTCCACATAGAGAATATGCTTCTCGCCATTATCCATTTTCTGTCCGATCAGAAACCATTCTTATTCTTTATCAAGGGTTGCAGAAGTAGCCTTTATAGGAAAGAGTATTTTTCTGACTATTTAGTTAACTTTGAAGATAATGGGCGGTGAATGTTATGATCACGCTATATACGGCCTCCACGCCGAATGGTTACAAAGCGGCAATTACCCTTGAAGAACTGGGCGCTGAATATGAAGCCAAACCTTTGAGCTTTGATAAGAAAGAGCAAAAAGAGGATTGGTATTTAGCTATTAACCCAAATGGCCGTATTCCAGCTATTATTGATCATGACAATGATGATTTTATTGTATTCGAATCTGGTGCGGTGATGATGTATCTGGCGGAAAAGTTCGGGGGGCTCTTACCTACTGAAACTCAGGCACGCTCGCGTGCAATCCAGTGGTTAATGTTTCAGATGGGCGGTGTAGGCCCCATGCAAGGGCAGGCACATGTGTTCCACCGGTATTTCCCTGAGAAAATTCCAGCAGTTATTGATAGGTACCAAACAGAAACTCGCCGTCTTTACGAAGTGTTGAATACGCAGCTTGGCCGAAGCGAATATCTTGCGGGCAAGAATTATTCGATTGCTGATATCGCCAATTTTTGCTGGGTAAGATCTTATGAATGGGCGGGTGTAAGTATTGATGGACTTGATCATCTGGAACGGTGGCTGAACAGTATCAATGAAAGAGAGGCTGTTCAGCGTGGGTTGCTTGTTCCGCCAAAGGTAGATCCGGAAGACAAGAAAAATACTGGGCAAACTATGATTAAATCTTAGCCCTGTATGCAGAAGTTTGAGATTGCGTTTACGGCGTTATCCCAATTTTCCGGCTCTGTATGGCCAGAAGCTTTACGTGGTTTAAAACTATGGTCACCATCTGGTAGCCAATGCATTTCAAAGTTTTGGGGCAAAGATAAGCTTTTAGTGAATTCTTTGCCGCCGAATGTATCCCTTTCACCTTGAGCGATAAATACAGGTTTGTTGATATCATTAAAATGCTGGGTACGGAGCTTTTCAGGTTTTCCTGGTGGGTGAAACGGATATCCGAGCAGTACGAGGCCGTCAGCAATAGAGTTGTCTTCAGCAAGCAACATACTCGCCATCCTGCCACCCATGGATTTACCGCCTATAAATACTTTTTCTCTGGGGCCTATATGATTGATAAACTCTCGATAATGTTCGAGAAGCACAGGTGCTCTGTCAGGTGGTCGTTTCTTTCCGTCTTCCATGCGTTTTGTCATGTAAGGGAAGTTAAAGAGAATAACTTCCAATCCTGTCTTGGCTAATTCAGTGGCAAAATATTCCATAAATGGATGGCCCATGCCAGCGCCTGCACCGTGGGCTAGAATGAGTGCTGTGTTATTTTTTGTGCCAAATGATTTAAACTGTAACGTCATATCTGTAAGACTTTTATTAGATGTTAAATACCCGCTCTTGCTGGAGGGGTTCTGTATATCCTGATTTGGGTAAAACAGAAAAAAGCAAAGGGCAATGTGTTTGATGAGCGCTTATAGGGGGTGCAAAGATATGAAACAGTTATATTTGCTCAGGCACGCTAAATCCTGCTGGAAAGGTGATTTCAGCTGTGATCACGACCGTCATTTAAACAAACGTGGGTATAGGGCAGCTGCAAAGATTGGGAAAAGGTTTGCCGAGATGCAAATACAGCCTGATTTAGTTCTTTGCTCCACGGCCACTCGTGCACAAGAAACTTTCTCTGGTATTGTTGAGGCGGGTGGATTTGAATGGAATATGAAGCCTGAACCAAGATTATATGGGGCCAGTGCTAACACTATTCTTGCGATTATCAAAGAATATGGCCCTGCCGTAAATAATTTGATGATCATTGGTCATAATCCAGGCCTTGAGGATGCCGCGATGGCACTTTCTACCAAAGGCAAAAAGTCATTATTTGATCGCCTTTACCACAAAGTCCCTACCGGGAGCTTCATTTCTATAGAGTTTGATGTGCCGTGTTTTTCAGATGTTTCTGCCCGCAGTGGTAAGCTGATTGACTTTATGCGTCCGAAGATAGAATTCGCTTAATCAGGGTATTGGAAATACTGGAATTACACGCATAACCTAATCTATGTGTTGTATAACTGAACCAAAGTTACCTTGCATTTCTGCTCGACAGACTTCCCTAAAACGCATCTAAGTGTTATTACCATATATGTTTTTCTCGGGAGTTGAGACGAGTGCAATCTGGTATGAAGCTGATTTTGGGTGTGTTGCTCATGCTGCTGCTTGCGGCATGTGACCCTATTGCACGCAAAACATCCAGCTCCACAGCAATGATTGGCATGAAGACTATTATCAAGGCTGAAGGCCGTGAGGTTACATCAGAAATCACTGATGTTGACGGTAAATATGTGTCCGTTGATTGGTCTGATTGGAATGGTAATCATCTGCGCACCGTTAAGATGTACCGCGGCCTATATCCAGTTGGTGGCGTACGCCATAATGGTCAGTATGAATATGATTTCAATGAATCAAAACTGGAAGGGTTATTTCCTCTGGAAAAGGGAAATGAGACTAGTTTTGAAGGCACCTTTACTCATTTTGAAGAAAACTCAACGTATCAATTTTGGGTGCATATGAGTGTAGAAGGTGAAAAAGAAATTTCCCTACCATCAGGTGATCGCAAAGTATTTGTAATTCATGTAACGACCGAGTTTGATATCGAAGGGAAAAAACAGCGTCATCAAGAGAAGCTGTATTATGACCCTGAATATAATATGATTCTGAAAAAGAACTTCTACCACAAATATCGGCAGAGTCATTGGCGCGCTATTTCAATTATTTTGCCAGGTGATGCTGATCAGAATGCGCCGCAAAGACGCCGTTCTGGCACGGTACTGATTTAATCAGCGCGTGAAAATTGCGGTCTCGGTAATATCAACGGCAACTTCTCTAAGATATTCCCCCTTGCATGGCCCTAAAATGCATTTACCACTTTTATGGTCAAAAAGTGCGCCGTGCGTGCGGCAAATAAGGAGAGTACCTTCAATATTTAGAAAGTTTTCATCGAACATATTTAGAGGGGTGCCTGCATGAGGGCAGCGATTGTCATAGACCTTGATGAAGCTATCTTTTTGCTGGACTAAAACACTTACCCGAAACCTATCTTCCCGAAAGATTATTTCCTTACCGCCGTGTTCTGGCAAATCAGCGAGATTACACAGTTTTGTGCCTTTAGGTGGTCCAGCGGGTAGATCTTCTAAATGAAGGGGAGATGGCTTTTTCATTAGTCAAAAGAGCAAGCGCTATACATCTCTGCCCATGCATTATCATCTATAGGCATAACCGATAAGCGAGATTGGCGAACCAGTGCGATGTGTGCAAGGCTTTCTCGTGCTTTTATTTCGGTGAGATTCAGCGGGGTCTTTGCGCTTTTTTCTGCCTTCAGGTCAACAAGGCAAAATCGGCCTTTTTCATCGTCTGGGTCAGGGTACGGCGCACGGGCAACGGAACACAGGCCAACAATTTCACGGGATTTGCCCGAATGGTAGAAAAAGACCAAATCGCCTTCTTCCATAGCTTTCATGTTTTTCTGGGCCTGGAAGTTACGAACACCATCCCATGGTTCTTGCGGCACAGAGAGCTGATCTTCCCATGACCAGTCACCCGGTTCAGATTTTACCAACCAATATGCCATAAGATGTTCCTTTATTCAGATTGTGCCCAAACGCCCACTGCTGCCTTCCAGGGCTTTATCTCTACTTTCTCAAAAAGCCCTGCGGTGGCATAGGGGTCATTATCTGCAAAAAGCTGCACCGCTGCATCGCTTGCTGCATCAATGATAATCACGCTGCCAATTGGCTTCGGATCTTCCCCAATAGATAAAAGTGGTCCAGCAACTTTCAGGCGATCGCCGGCAGTTTCTAAGTAAGCCAAGTGATCGGGACGAACAGACATGCGCAGATCAACGCTGTTTGCTTTATCCGTGCAGGTAATTACATAGAGCATCTATTCCTCCTATACGCCTTCTTCTGTAAATGGTCTGGTCATAAGCTTTTCCATAACCTTATTTACATTCTGACCTTCTTTTAAAATATGATAAACCGCTGCAGTAATAGGCATATCAATCCCTTTTTCCACTGCGAGTTTATGAACAATTTCTACTGTATGTGCGCCCTCTGCCACTGAGTTTCGTTCAGCCATAATTTCAGCAAAGGTTCTGCCTTCACCAATAGCTTTGCCCAGCGACATATTCCGGGACTGTGTACTGGAACATGTGAGGATTAAGTCGCCAAGACCTGATAAGCCCATCAAGGTCTCGGGATTAGCGCCATATAGTTCACCGAAACGAACAATTTCTGCCAAACCACGGGTGATAACAGCAGCACGAGCATTTTCACCAATACTCAGACCGGAAACAATGCCCGTGGCAATAGCCAGTACATTTTTAATTGCGCCGCCAATTTGGGCTCCAACCACATCATCATTATAATACGGACGGAAAGTGGGTTGGCCTAACGCATCAATTAAGACTTCGCCTAAAGCTTTATCTTTTGCAGCCAGTGTAAGTGCACAAGGCAAACCATTGGCCACCTCCGCAGCAAACGTAGGGCCAGACAGGATACAAGCTGGGTTGTTTGGTGCTGTTTCTTCAAGTACTTCACTCAGCAGCTTACCGCTTGAAACTTCAATACCCTTGGAGCAAATAACCAAAGGTACACCTGGCTTTAGATGCGTCACAAGTTCGGCAGACATAGTGCGAAGATGCTGGGCTGGGCTAACAATAAGGATTGCATCGCTATCGGAAAGGTCAGCCATATCACCGGTTGCGATGAGCTTTTCGCTTAATGCCACGCCTTTCAGGAATACGGTGTTTTCATGGGTATTATTGATTGCAGAAACAACTTCAGGCTCTCTTGCCCATATAGTGGTCTCCCGACCTGCTGCAACTGCAGCAGCCGCTAGTGCGGTTCCCCATGCTCCTGCCCCTAAAACACCAATCTTATGCACTCAAAGTCTCCTGAAATTTTCTATAGTTTGCCTGCTCTCGTAGACACTGGCAAGTGCTTATGCCTTCGCGCCTTTTTTGCCTTTTCCTACCAGCGGTATGGCTGTGCCATCCAGCGGCCAGCGCGCTCTTGGTGCCATTTCAAAATCATCAATGGTTGGGTCATCAAGAAAGCGCTCCATCCCTGCCCAGGCTATCATGGCGCCATTGTCTGTACACAAAGCCAGTGGTGGAGCATGGAATGTCATATTGTTATCTGAAGCAGTTTTTTGTAGCTCCGCACGCAGATACTTATTAGCTGCTACACCTCCTGCTACAACAAGCGGCAGTGTATCAGTGCCTGCTTCCTCGCGGAACAGTTTGATAGCATTCTTTAGCCTGTTGGTAAGGCATGCGGCAATTGTGGTTTGGAAAGCCGCGCAGATATCTGCACGGTCATCTGCATATAAAGCGCCGCGTTCTTCCACGCATGCTTCAGCTGTTCGCCGTACTGCCGTCTTTAAGCCTGAGAAGGAAAAATCACATCCAGGTTTGCCGATAAGCGGGCGCGGTAGTTTAAAGCGGGTTGGGTCCCCTTTTAATGCTTCTTTTTCTACCGCTGGGCCTCCAGGGTACCCGAGCCCCAGTAGTTTGGCAGTTTTATCAAAAGCTTCTCCAACGGCATCATCTATTGTAGTGCCTAGGCGTTTGTATTTTCCAACACCGCTTACACTTAGGAGTTGGCAGTGTCCGCCGGATACTAGAAGGAGTAGGTAAGGAAATTTAATATCTTCAACAAGCCGCGCTGTAAGGGCATGGCCTTCAAGGTGATTTACAGCCACATAGGGCTTACCAGCGGCTCTTGCGGCTGCTTTTGCCGTCATAACGCCAACCATCAGGCCACCTACAAGCCCAGGGCCTGTTGTCGCAGCTACGGCATCTAAATCTGCTATTGAGATGTTAGCGTCTTTCAAGACGCCAGCCACCAGATGGTCCAGATTAGAGATATGTTGACGTGCTGCAATTTCGGGCACCACACCACCATATTCACTGTGGTCATCAATTTGAGAAAGAACCTGATGAGCCAGAATTTGTTTGTCAGCACTTACGATAGCGGCAGCGGTTTCGTCGCAGCTGGTTTCAATTCCAAGCACAAAGGGGCGCTGCGGCTTTTTGTCAGGCGTCTCAGTGGCTTGTGTCATGATAATAAATCCATCTTTGGGCTTGGGGCCGAACCGTAATACTTCTATAACCCTAAGCAAATAGAGTTTCAAAAACTGTGGATGCTGCTTATATATGCTAGCACACTAGCGTTTTGTAAGCCCATAGCACCGGGAGCAAGTATCTTGCAACAATCGATCAAAATCGGCACACGAGGCAGCCCTCTGGCACTCGCACAAGCAAATGATGTAAAGGCACGTCTTCTTAAGGCACATGACGGCCTGAGTGAAGAGCAGATCGAGATTGTTGTTATAAAAACTTCGGGCGACCGCATTCTTGATAAGCACTTGATGACAGCTGGTGGCAAAGGTCTGTTCACCAAGGAGATCGAAGAAGCGCTCCTTGATGGAAGTATCGATTGCGCCGTACATTCAAGCAAGGATATGCCTACCAAATTGCCAGAAGGTTTATGTTTGACCGTATTCCTGCCTAGAGAAGATCCGCGTGATGTGTTTATCAGCGAGAAGTTTTCTCATTTCCTCGATCTTCCTAAGGGCGCGATTCTGGGTACAGCTTCTCTACGCCGCCGTGCTCAGGCTCTTCATCTTCGTCCTGACCTTAAGGTGGTTACTTTCCGCGGTAATGTTCAAACACGGCTGAGAAAGCTGGGTGAAGGGGAAGCAGATGCAACTTTCCTCGCGCTAGCTGGTTTGAACCGCATGGATATGCAAAGTGCGGCTACTGAAAAGCTCTCACTGGAAGAATTTCTGCCGGCGCCGGCACAAGGGGCTGTAACTGTAGAAATCCGGGAGAATGATGACCGTATGCGGGATATGCTTGCCCCACTTCACTGTTCAAATACAGAACTTGAAGTGGTAGCCGAGCGCGCGTATTTGGCGGCG
The DNA here is from genome assembly GCF_024398035.1 of Kordiimonas sp. SCSIO 12603. Lineage (NCBI taxonomy): Bacteria > Pseudomonadati > Pseudomonadota > Alphaproteobacteria > Kordiimonadales > Kordiimonadaceae > Kordiimonas > Kordiimonas sp. SCSIO 12603. The sequence goes on along the minus strand of NZ_CP073748.1, from coordinate 223,641 downwards.
CTTGACGGTTCATGCCGCACACCAATTGCTGCGCATGCTACAGTTGATGGTGATCATATCCTTATGAAAGCGCAGCTGTTATCGCTTGATGGTTCGAAGATTTTTGAGCGAAACGCGGAAACGGATGCGACTTTAGAGGCTGCAAATGCTCTCGGAAATAAAGTTGGGCTGGACATAAAAGCAGAAGCAGGCCAAGCTTTCTTCGAAAAACTTAACAAGGAAGTACAAGAAGCGATCGCATGAAAACTATTCTTGTAACGCGCCCGGAGACAGAAGCCGGGGAAACAGGGCAGAAACTGGAAGCGCTTGGATATCATGTTCTTTATGCGCCTATGATCAAGATTGCTCCGGTCTCTTTTGAGATTCCGGATGAATCTCGTACGCTCGTGGTAACCAGTAAAAATGGTGCACGGTATGGTCTTGCAAATATAGGAAAAAAAGATCGTCCAATCTTTGCTGTGGGCGAACAAACAGCAGAAGTTGCCCGTTCGCAAGGTTTTACCAATATAACGGTTGGCCCGGGAACTGCTCGTCAGCTTGTGCCGCTTCTTTTAGAGTGCGGTGATAAACAAAAACGGGACTATAGCCACCTATGTGGCAGTGAAATCGCCTATAATATTGCTTCGGTTCTGCGTGATGCTGGGTTGGATGCAGAAAATACTGTTACCTATCAATCTCTCCCTAATCGGGCTTTCCCGCCTGCGGTACAGGAAATGATGGAAAATGGTGGAATTGATGCAGTCCTCTTTTATTCTCCGCGTACAGCCACCATCTTTGAAGAAGCGATATCTGAATGCGGTTTCCATGACTGGCTCCCCAAGCTGGATGCTTACTGCCTTTCTGAGCGGGTAGCGGATAGTTTGTTAGGGCCATGGAGAGAGATCAAGCGGTCTATCATGCCTGAGGAAAAAGCACTCTTAAGCCTACTAAGTAGATAAATTGGCGGGGAATAAAATGGCAGAAGCATCAAATACGGATGAAACCGAGCTTCCGCAAGATCAGAATAGTCAGTCAGCTTCTGCATCAGGAGCTACTGAGTTCATAGAAGCCGAAATCATTGAAGAAACAGTATCTTCTGAAACTCCAAAGTTCGAGGATAAACAGCCTGCGGTGGTTAAAACCTCATCAGGAAAAGCGGGCTGGATCACGGCAGGTGTTTTAGCAGCCTTTGTTGGTGGTTTGTTTGCAGCACCTTATGCGGAAAAACAGTTAATTGCGCTTGGCCTTTTAAGTGAAGATGTAAGCGTGGGAACTGTTCCGGCTTCGGTTCCTTTTGATAGCAGCGCATTAGAGGCAGAAATTGAGGCTTTGAAAGCCAGCCTTGCTACTTATAAAGAAATTCTTGCTCAGCAATCTGCTGATATTACAGCAGCCAATACAGCACGTGCGGATTTGCAGCGTCAGTTAGAGCTTGCTGCTGCTAATAACCCCGCTGTCGGTAATGCCGGTGATTCTGCTCAGCTTGTGGCATTGAAGGCAGATATAGAACGCTTAACAGGCGATATCGCACGCTTAAGTGCGCTGAATAGCGAAGGAGATCCTGAAGTTTCCCAGCTTCGTGGTGCTTTAGCGCTTGCAAAAGCAGAGAATGCTCAATTCAAAGCACGTCTTGAGGCTATTGAAAACAGTGTAATGGCTGTACAGGCTGGTGCCCTTGAAGCAAGTCCGCGTGGTCGTTTGGTGTTAGCACTTGTTCGTTTAAAAGATCGGGTACTTGCTGGTCTTGATTTCTCTTCTGAACTGGATGCCCTACGCACAGATATTGCAGATTTGCCAGCGATTGATCAGCAGCTGATGGGAGCTGAATTCGCACGTTTGGAAACTCATTCGGCAGGGATCAGCCCTTATATTTCGCTAGTACGTGATTTTGATGCGGCTGTATCAGGCGCATTAACGGCCGGAGAAAAAGCTGATGGTGGTTTCCTCAGCAGTCTTTTTACCAGCCGAAGAACAGATGCTGGTGCATCAGGAGATGACGCAGTGTTTTTGCAGGCGGAAAGAAGGCTGGCTGCTCGAGATACGGCAGGTGCTTTGAAAGCATTAGAAGCTCTCTCTGCTCCTGTCAAAGAAGCTATGGCCCCATGGACAGCAAAAGCCAAGGCCTATGTTGAGGCAGATGCTGCTGTAAGCCGTATGATCAAGGCTGCGACCAACGCTGGTTCACCAGTTAGAGCCGGAGAATAAGATATGACACGGATCATATTCTGGTTTCTGGCAATTCTGGTTGTGTCAGTAGCGGCGGTTTGGCTCGCTGATAACCCTGGTGAAGTGGCAATTGATTTTCAAGGCCGCCGAATTTACGCAAGTTTCGCTTCTCTTGCATTTGTTGCCGTTGGTTTGGCTGCGCTTACTGGTGGCGTGGTGTGGCTTGTGGGCTGGATAAAGCGTGATATGCCACTTTTCGGTAGTAATCAGGTGGTAAAGCGCCAACAGCGCGGCCTCAAGCTTCTTAATCAGTCGCTTGTCGCACTGTCTGCGGGCGATCATAAATTAGCCGGGCGATTGGCTGGACAGGCCGAGGTATTATTACCGCCGCAGCCGATGGTGCATTTGATCGCCGCAGAAGCAGCCCAACGTGGCGGCAATCATAAAGAAGCCGCGAAAAGGTTTGCAGCGCTTGAAGAAACCGATGAAGGGCGCTTCCTTGGGCTGCGTGGTCTGCTTTCAGAGGCGCGCCGTACCGGCCGGGAAAGTGAAGCTTTGCGCCTTGCTCGGGTTGCTTTTGAAGAAAACAGAAAAAGTCCGTGGGTTTTGAAAACGCTCTTTACCCTTGAGGTTGCAGCAGGGAATTGGGAGCAGGCTTCAGCGGCCCTTTCCAAGGTGATGAAAGAAGGCTTGGTTGCTGATGATCTTGGCAAGCGCCATCAAGCAACCCTTGCATACGCGGAGGCTGCGGAACATAACTTGAAAGGTGATCGCGATATAGCGCGTAAAGGCTTTAAGAAAGCGATGTCGTTACAGCCAGCTTTTTATGCTGCGGTTTCAGCGCTTGCGAGACTTGAGCTTTCAGGTGGTAACGGTAAAAAAGCTGAAAAAATTATTATGGATGCTTGGGGGCAAGAACCACATCCGGCATATGCGAAGCTTTACAAGGAACTTGATGCTGCCGAAGCTCCGGCAGGGTGGCTCTCGCGTGTGCGAGCGCTTGTGGCAAAGAATCCGGATCATCCAGAATCCTTATTACTTCTTACGGATGCCTTGATGGATGCACAGGAATATTCCGGAGCAAAACCGGTACTTGACCGTTTGCTTGCAGAACACCCTACACGAACGGCATGGCAATATAAACTCGCTCTTGTTCATGCGCTTGGCGAAGATCCTGATCCAGTGGAAACAGCTCTTGAACATGCCCTTGAAGGTGCTATTTGGCAATGTACAGATTGCGGGCATCAGCCGCGTATGTGGGCACCGCTTTGTGAAAGCTGTGATGGGTTTGATACGACCCTTTGGCAAAATAAGGCTGATATTGTCTCTGGCCATAATAAAGCTGAGGGTGGTGATCCTACCATCGCACTACTCGCTGATACTCAGGTATAGTTCCTATAATTCAGGTAGAATAAAACAGACAGTTATCTGACAGGCATATGCTGTGTCATGTGGCTGTCAGCGTAATCCTTATCCTTTTATCATATATCTCAATGCGTTGAGGCACAAAACACAGGTGTCTATTGGGATAACTATGGCTATAAAATATATCTGCTTGATAGGAGTGATAATGGCGTTTCTGGCGAAGGATATGAAAGAGAGTATTTTGAATGAAGAGGTAACTTTGAAGGATGGTTACTGGTTTGTTTTTGATGCTGATGGTGAAGAACTGATTATCAATGCTTCTGCTTGGTCAGGGCGTGAAGATTTCTATGTCCGTGGTGAAAAGGTGGCTTCCAACCGTAGTTTGATTAAGAAGAATGAACCATTTCGATTCACTAAGGGCGGCCACCAATATGAAGTGCGGATCAAAACCAGTGATTTCCTGACATCTGAGTGGGAATGTACGGCACTGAAGAACGGTAAAATAGTCGGGATAGCATCCAAGGCTTATTATACAGGTACACCGTGGCAGATATTTAAAAAATTCCTACCTTTGTTTTTGATGGGTTCTGGTGTTGGTATTTTGTTTGTATCGGCGTTGGTAATCACTCTGGAGCTATCAGCAGAATTTGCTCGGGGGTTTATACTGGGCACAACGGTTTCTCTGTTAACAGCGCTTACAGTTCTCATACTTGTAAAGCTTCTGAAGCGTAGGTGATGTAATGGATATCAATGCATCAACTGTAAAAAATGCTCGCCTCAGTAGAAGCTGGACACAACAACATCTTGCGGATGCCTGCAATATAAGTGTGCGAACTGTTCACAGGGTAGAAAAATTTGGTGCAGCATCACCTGAAACAATCATGGAACTTTGTTCGGTTTTGGAATTAAAGCCTGATGATCTGGTTATTTTGAAGCATGATGCAGAGGCAGAACAAAGCTATTTCTCAAGCGCAATTTCTTCAAGCGGCATCACGCTGCTTATCGTTGTCGCCATATTGTTTGGGATGACTATGGGAAGTATTTTTACCTATTTTCTGCTGCAGCCATGAGGCTATTGGTGTGACACTTATTATGTCACACTCCAAATATACTAATTTTAGATATGCAATAAAAGCCGCAGTTTTTTGCGGCTTTTTTTATGCGACACACCCTGTGTCATACGCCAGTAAGGGGTACTGGCGCACTGCTGTCGGCGTATTTTTTCGTGTTTTCACCAATATGCAAATCACCGCAAAGGACAAACGGCAATAACGCCGAATGGAAAAACTTATGGCGATTAAATACATATTACTGATAGGACTAATCATGACAGCAATGACAAATTCGGTGAAGCGAGACAGAAACATGAACATTGAAGAAGTAACCTTACGTGATGGTTACTGGTTTGTTTTTGAAGATGGTGAAGAAGAAATTGCCGCTAACGGTTCTGTTTGGAACGGTAAGGAGTGGGTGTATTTCAACGATCAGCTTGTATCTGAAAAGCGTAATGCTACTTCCCGTACAACTGAACACGAATTCACCATTGGTAAGGACCGCTACAGGCTTACGTTCTATATGAAGAGCTTAATGAAAGCGGAACTTGAATGTACTCTGTATAAAAATGACAAGCAAATTGGTCATGATATCCGCAAGCCGATGAAAAGCAGGAATTTCAAGAAGACCATTTTCCAGTGCTTTGTCGCAGGTGTGGTTGCAGGAGTTCTGGGTGCCGCACTCGGCGAATATCTTGCGAAGACATTTTAGAGGGGTGGCAAAGTGCAAATTAATGCTGCTTTAATAAAAGAGAATCGCAACGCCAAGAGCTGGACCCAGCAGCATTTGGCGGAAGCATGTGATTTAAGTTTGCGTACTGTTCAGCGGGTTGAACGTTTGGGAGTTGCGTCACCAGAGACTGTCCTCAGTCTCTGTGCTGTACTGGAAATCCCGCAAAAACAAATCATTGTGGAAGATACAGCGTCAAAGGCAGGCTTAAATATTGATCCGTTGTTGCTCGTAGTTGTCGCCTTTGCTTTTGGTATGGGGCTGGCAATTGGGATTGTACTTTAAGCATAGCTTTGCCGTATATCGCAGTTTTCTTGAACTTTTCGGGAAAACAGCGTATGAGAGCCGCCAATTATTGTATGGATTAGGAAAAGACCATGTCTAACTATTTGGTTGCAGCGCTCTATAAATTTGTGCGTCTCCCACACTATAAAGACATTCAGGAACCTTTGAAGCAGGTTTGCGACGATAACGATGTGAAGGGTACACTCCTCCTTGCGGAAGAAGGTATTAACGGCACAGTAGCTGGCCCTGAAGCTGGCGTTCGCGCGCTTCTCGCTTACCTTCACAGTATCCCTGAGTTCACAGATCTTGTGCACAAAGAGAGCTGGGCAGAGGATGCACCGTTCCTCCGTATGAAGGTTCGCCTAAAGAAAGAAATCGTAACCATGGGTGTGCCGGGTACTGACCCGAACGATATCGTTGGTACTTACGTAAAACCGAAAGACTGGAACGCGCTTATCAGTGATCCTGATGTAGTGCTTGTGGATACCCGCAACGATTACGAATATGAAATCGGTACTTTTAAAGGTGCGGTTGACCCGGAGACAGAAACTTTCCGTGAATTCCCGCAGTGGGAAAAAGACAATGAAGAAATGCTGCGTTCAAAAAAGAAAGTGGCAATGTTCTGTACGGGTGGTATCCGCTGCGAAAAATCCACAGCCTATATGAAAGCACAAGGATATGAGGAAGTGTATCACCTTGAAGGTGGTATCTTGAAATATCTTGAAGAGGTACCTGCGGAAGAAAGCATGTGGGAAGGCCAGTGCTTTGTTTTTGATAGCCGTATTTCTGTAGGCCACGGCCTTGAAGAAGGCGAGTATGACCAGTGTTATGGTTGCCGCTGGCCTATCACGGAAGAAGAGAAAAAATCTCCAAAATATGAGAAGGGCGTAAGCTGCCCACGCTGTTTCGATAGCTTGTCTGATGAAAAGAAGGCTGCGTCAAAAGAGCGCCAAAAGCAGATTGAGCTTGCAAAAAAGCGCAATGAAGAGCATTTGGCCGTTGATATGGAACATGTGCGCACAGAAGCGCAGGCGAAAAAGGCTGCCCAAAAGGAAGCTGACCGCGAGAGAGCGGAGGCTGGCGAGGGCTAATATATAGAGGACAAGATGACAGAACATACGCACCGCTCAGAGCTTTTAATGCCAGCCGGCAATCTTGAAAAGCTAAAGGCAGCGGTGCTGTATGGTGCTGATGCCGTCTACCTTGGTACCCCTGATATGTCGCTCCGCACCAAATCTGCTTTCTCGCTTGAGGAAGTGGTTGAAGGTGTGGAGTTTGCCCACAGCTTTGGCAAACGCGTGTATCTCACGCTAAACTTATTTTCCCATAATAAAGACATTACCAAACTGCCGCAGTTTGTGGAAACGGTACGTAAAGTAAAACCGGATGGCCTTATTGTGGCTGATCCAGGTGTGTTTATGTATGTGAAACAACATGCGCCTGAGCTTGAACTGCATATCTCAACGCAGGCTAATGTATGTTCGTGGCATTCAGTAAAGTTCTGGCAGGATCTGGGCGCGAAGCTTGTAGTACTTGGCCGTGAGGTTTCCTACGAAGAACTGAAAGAAATCCGCGAAAAATGCCCGGATATCAAGCTAGAGGCTTTTGTCCACGGTTCTATGTGCATGACCTATTCTGGCCGCTGTATGCTTTCCAACTTTATGGCGGAACGCGGTGCAAACCAAGGGGCTTGCGCGAACAGTTGCCGCTGGAAATACAAGGTGCATATGGGCCTTAAGGACGGCACGGTTAAGGAGCTGAACCTTACGGAAGAGAACTTGGAACTGTTCGAGTTTTTCCTTGAGGAAGATTACCGCCCAGGTGAGCTGCTACCGATTGAGGAAGACCAGCGGGGCACTTATATCCTCAATTCCAAAGATCTCTGTATTATGCCGAAGCTCAACGATCTGCTTTCAATTGGGGTTGATAGCCTGAAGGTGGAAGGCCGGGGGAAAAGCCCATACTATGTTGGCCTTGTGGCGCGTGCCTACCGTATGGCGATTGATGATTGGTATAATGATCCCACAAATTGGCGTGCCGATGACTATATGAAGGAGCTTTCAACGGTTCCAAACCGCGGCTATACGCTTGCGTTCCATGATGGACGCCTTACCAACTATGCGCACGGTTTTGAGGAAACATATACACTCGCGGATTATGAGTATGCTGCTGTAGTTCATGAAGTGCAGGAAGATGCCTATATCCTTAAGGTGAAAAACAAATTGATCGCAGGGGATGTGCTTGAGTTTGTTTCACCGAAACGCCGGGATATTATGCTTATCCGCCTATATGAATATGAAAATGCGGAAAATGGCCGTGTGACAGAAGAGGTAAATGCCAGCACGACACCGTTTATCAGGGTGCCATTCAGTCTGTTCGATCAGGAAGAGGTTTCATCGCTGACGAATGATTTCCCCGCGATGACTATTATCCGCAAGGAAAAAGCCCTTACACAAGAGCAGTGGGACCGGATTAAGCTGGATGCAGAAAGCCAGAAGCTGGAGCTTGGGCGAGGCACCCAGCAAGGTTATGAGGAAAAGCGGGAGAAACTGCAGCAGTCTCTTGATGAGCGAGACAGTGACCGAACTTTTAAAACACCGCGCAGGGGTACTGAAGGGTGCTGCGGCAAGGGCTGTAATGGTTGTTTGATGTTCTGGCACGATCCGCTGTATGAGAAAGCTCGCACACTGCTTGCAAAGAAAAAGCAAGGACAACTGCTTGAGAAGAAAATGACAGATGAAGAACTGGATGAAGCTATTGCCAGTTAGAAATGAAAAAGCCTTCCGATTGGAAGGCTTTTTTCGTTAAACGTGGAAACTTTCCCCGCAACCACATCGGCCTTTTTCATTAGGATTGGAAAACTTAAAGCCAGTTGAAAACATGCTGTCTTCCCAGTCCATTTCTGTACCGAGAATGAAAAGAAGGGCTTTACGGTCAACAAACACTTTCACGCCTTTGTCTTCCACCACCTCGAAATCACCTGCATCATCCAGCACATAATCAACGGTGTAACCAAGCCCTGAACAACCGTGTGTTTCGGTACCAAGAAGCAAGCCTTTGGCCTCTGGCTTTTTCGCAAGAAGTGCTTTGATATGCTCGGCGGCTTTATCTGTAATGGTTACTGCTGATTTCATGCTCAATTTCCTTAGAGTAAGCCCAGCTCAAGGCGTGCTTCATCAGACATGCGGCTCATATCCCATGCTGGTTCCCAAACAAGGTTTACGGTTACACCGTTCACGCCAGCCACACCACTTACTTTCAGTTCTACTTCACCAGGCATGGTTTCAGCTACTGGACAATGAGGTGTTGTCAGGGTCATAGTAACGGATACCGAGAAATCAGATGCCACATCAACGCTATAGATAAGGCCCATTTCATAGATGTTTACTGGAATTTCTGGATCATAAATTTCGCGGAGCGCTTCAACAATGTTTGCCTGCAGTGTTTCAGCATCAGCGGGTGCTTCAACGGGAGTGTTGGCTGCCTCTTCTTTTGCTGCTGCTTCAGCTTCATTTTTCTCGGTTTGCTCAAGAAACTTGTTGAGGAAATAGCCTCCTTCTTGTGGGCTTACCTCAGGCTGTGTGGCAGCTTCGACGCCAGCCATATCAACACGCGGGCGTTCAACAGATTTTTTCGGCATATTGTCCGCAGGATAATCAGCGTCACCAGCTGGTACGCTCAGGTCCAAAATATCGCGGGTTGCTCGGTTCTCGGTCATCCAAAAATATCCATTACTTTCTTTAAGCCAACCACAAGAGCATCTACATCGCTCCTGTCATTATAAACACCAAAACTTGCCCTTACTGTGCCGGGGATGGAAAAATTATCCATAATCGGCTGAGCACAGTGATGGCCTGCACGAACGGCGATACCTTGTTGGTCAAGGATAGTGCCAATATCGTGCGGGTGTGCATGTTCCATAACAAAGCTGATCAGCGCACCTTTCTTTGGTGCTGTACCAATCAAACGTACGCTATTCATGGCAGATAGTTGTTCTGTGGCATACTTCAAGAGATCAGCCTCATGAGCTGCTATGCGCTCAACGCCGATCTCATTCATAAATTCAATCGCATGGTCAAAGCCAATACCGCCTGCAATGTTCGGTGTACCCGCTTCAAACTTGTGCGGTAGATCATTGAAGGTGGTTTTCTCGAACGTAACAGTGGAGATCATATCCCCGCCACCTTGCCATGGCGGCATTGCATCAAGAAGCGCTTCTTTACCGTAAATTACACCAATGCCTGTCGGGCCATACATTTTATGGGCTGAGAAGGCATAGAAATCAGCGTCTAAATCTTGCACATCAATTTTCAAGTGCGGCGCGGCCTGACACCCATCAATGAGTGTAAGGGCGCCTGCATCATGGGCGAGACGGATGATTTCTTTGGCGTCTGTCTGGGTGCCTATTGAGTTGGATACATGTGTGAAAGCTACCATTTTGGTGCGCTCGTTCAGCATGCTCCGGTAGGCATCCATATCAAGGCTGCCATCTTCAAGTACAGGCACAGCTTTTACCGTTGCGCCTTTTTCTTCCGCAACCAACTGCCAAGGCACGATGTTTGAATGGTGCTCAAGATAGGTAAGGAGGATTTCATCTCCTTCCTTCAGATTTGCACGCCCCCATGTTTGGGCAACTAAGTTGATACCTTCAGTGGCACCGCGTACAAAAATACATTCACGCTTATGTTTCGCGCCAATGAAAGCACGCACGCTTTCACGGGTTTTCTCATAGGCGGTGGTGGCATCCTGGCTGAACTTGTAAACGCCCCGGTGGATGTTGGCATAGTATTTCTCATACAGTTCAACTTCGGCATTAATTACTGAAGACGGGCGCTGTGCGCTCGCGGCTGTATCAAGAAATACCAGCGGCTTGCCGTGTACTGTTTCCTTCAAAATAGGGAACTGTGCACGAATAGCTGCTACATCTAATCCACCAATTGGGGCGAACTCATTCATACTCTACTCTCCAGCGCCTACATTTTCAGCGCGGCTTGCCATCCAAACGCGGATACGCTCAACCAGTGTTTCTCTAAGAGGTTCATTTTCAACATTCACTAATGCATCTGCGGTGAAGGCTTCCACAAGGATTTTACGCGCTGTTACCGGGTCAATCCCACGGGATGTCAGATAAAAGATCGCTTTATCGTCTAGCTGGCCAATGGTAGCGCCGTGGCTACATTTTACATCATCAGCTAAAATCTCAAGCTCAGGCTTTGAATTGGCTTCTGCCGTTTTATCAAACACAAGGGCCTTGAAAGACTGGTCTGCTTCAGTGAGTTGGGCATCTTTCACAACAGTAACCTTGCCTTGGAAAGCTGTTTTCCCGCGTGTGTCAGCCACAGTGCGGAAAATCTGATCACTTGTTGCGTTTGGTACCATATGGCTTACGTGTGTAAGCATATCGTGGTTTTGCCCTGTACCTGCGAGTGATACACCATCAACATGTGCATCGGCTTCTTCGCCCAGTACACGAACATGCGCTTCAAAGCGTGCAGCTTTTCCGCCCACAGACATATTTACGCAGTAATACTCGCTTTCGGCATCAAGGTTCACATAAGCTTTTGCTGTATGTGTTGCTGCCTCGCCTTCTTCCTGTAAACGAACATGGCGCAGTTTAGCGCCTTCAGCGATACGGGCCTGAAGCACACTGTTGGTCCAGTATGCAGATGCATCGCCAACAAAATGTTCGATCACAGTGATTTCTGCACCTTCGCCAAGTTCGATAACATGGCGAGTGTGTGCGGCGGCCTGATCGGCACCATCCATCACATGTACAATTTCGATCGGCTCATCAATTTCAATACCCGCAGGTACAGAAAGGACAAGGCCATCACGCATAAGGGCCGTATTCAGCAGGCTTACACCGTCATTGCCGCGGATAAGCTCTGTTGCGCGGTCGGGGTTTGCCATAAAATGATTAGCGAGCGGGCGAATAGGCATTGCCTGCCATAGGTCACCAAGATCGCTCAGGTCCTCAGCGTAACGGCCGTTTACAAACACAAAACGGGCAGCAGTTTCACCAAGAGGTGCTGCAATTTCTGCTGAGGTTGATGTACCTGCGAGTACAAACTCTTCGGCCCGCAGTGCTTTGGTGTCGCTATAACGCCATTCTTCGGTACGGTTGGTTGGAAAACCAATACCTTCGAATTCCTTCAGGGCACTTTGGCGCAGTGAATCTGCACCAGGTACTGTTCCCATCAAGGTCTCCGCCTGGGCCTTATATCCTTCAGTAAGTTGCTCTTGCACTTGCTTCTCCTTCAAACCCGGGGATTAGGCTACGTCTGCGTAGCCTTTTTCTTCAAGCTCGGCTGCAAGCTCTTTACCGCCAGATTTCACAATTTTACCGTCAATCATCACGTGCACCACATCTGGCTGCACATAGTTGAGAAGGCGTTGATAGTGAGTAATCAAGAGAATCGCTGTATCGTCACGGCGCTGTGCATTGATACCCTCGGAAACAATACGGAGAGCATCGATATCAAGGCCAGAATCGGTTTCATCAAGAACAGCAAGTTTTGGGTTCAGAACAGCCATCTGAACCATTTCGTTGCGTTTCTTTTCACCACCTGAGAAGCCAACATTAACAAAGCGTTTCAGCATTTCTGCATCCATGCCCAGTTCGCTGGCCTTTGCGCGAATAAGCTTCATGAATTCAGCAGCAGACATATCGTCTTCGCCGTTATATTTACGCACGCTGTTTAGGGCAGTGCGCATAAAATTCAGGTTGGAAACACCCGGAATTTCTACTGGATATTGGAAGCCAAGGAAAATGCCTTCACCAACACGTTCGTGTGGTTCAAGCTCAAGAAGGTCCTGGCCTTCAAATTCAATGCTACCGGCACATACTTCATAATCATCGCGGCCGGCAATTGTATTCGCCAGCGTTGATTTACCAGCACCGTTCAGGCCCATAATTGCATGAACTTCGCCAGCTTTCACTTCAAGGTCTAGACCTTTTAGGATTTCAGTACCGTCCACATGGACATGGAGATCATTAATTTTAAGCATATTACTTTATCCAATTAGCCCACGCTGCCTTCCAGAGAAATACCGAGAAGCTTTTGTGCCTCTACAGCAAATTCCATAGGCAAGTGTTGCATAACTTCTTTACAGAAACCGTTAACGATCATTGCAACAGCCTCTTCTTCGTCGAAACCACGGGCTCGACAGTAGAAAAGCTGGTCGTCAGAGATCTTTGAAGTGGTTGCTTCGTGTTCAATTTGCGCCGTTGGGTTTTTAACTTCAATGTAAGGTACAGTGTGGGCACCGCACTCTGAAGAAACCAAAAGCGAATCACATTGTGTGTAGTTGCGCACATTATCAGCGCCAGACATTACTTTCACCAAACCGCGGTATGTGTTGTGAGATTTACCCGCAGAGATACCTTTGGAGATGATTGTAGAGCTGGTGTTTTTGCCTTGGTGGATCATCTTGGTGCCTGTATCGGCCTGCTGGTAATTGTTTGTTACCGCAACCGAGTAGAATTCACCTACAGAACCGTCGCCTGCAAGTACACAGCTTGGGTATTTCCAAGTTACAGCAGAACCTGTTTCAACCTGTGTCCAGCTAACCTTTGAATTCTTACCTTTACAAAGCGCCCGCTTGGTCACGAAGTTATAAATACCGCCTTTACCGTCCTTGTCTCCTGGGTACCAGTTCTGAACGGTTGAGTACTTAATTTCCGCGTTATCGTGGGCGATAAGCTCTACGACTGCGGCATGCAGTTGGTTTTCGTCGCGCATTGGGGCCGTACAGCCTTCAAGATATGATACGTAAGAATCGTCGTCTGCGACAATCAGTGTGCGTTCGAACTGGCCTGTGTTTTCTGCATTAATACGGAAATATGTGCTCAGCTCCATCGGGCAGCGAACGCCTTTTGGAATGTAAACAAACGTACCGTCTGAAAATACAGCGCAGTTGAGTGCAGCGAAATAGTTATCGCGCTGCGGTACCACAGTGCCCAGATATTTCTTCACAAGTTCAGGATATTCGTGAACAGCTTCGGAAATAGACATGAAAATCACGCCAGCTTTCTTCAGTTCTTCACGGAAGGTGGTCGCTACAGACACGCTATCAAACACTGCGTCAACAGCGACTTTGGCTGCGCCTTCAACGCCAGCAAGCACTTCCTGTTCACGAAGTGGGATACCTAACTTTTCATATGTACGCAGCAGTTCAGGATCAACCTCATCAAGGCTTTTTGGTTTATCCTGGCTTTTTGGAGCCGCATAATAATAAATATCGTTATAGTCGATCTTTGGGTAATCAACGCGCGCCCAATCAGGTTCTTCCATCTTAAGCCATGCACGGTAAGCCTTCAGGCGCCATTCCAGCATCCATTCAGGCTCGTTTTTCTTGGCAGAGATAAATCTTACTACCTCTTCAGAAAGCCCTTTTGGTGCCATGTCCATTTCAACGTCGGTAACAAAGCCGTACTTATACTGTTCGGCCATTTCCTCGACTTGTTGTTTGGTTTCTACTGTTGCAGCCACTTGTGTGGTTCCTTACCTAAAACTAAAAACGCGTGAAGGGGTTATTTTGCCAGCTTAAGAGAGGCTGGAGGCCCGGGCTGCATCACACCACCAAACGCAGGTTCTGCGATTGAGGAAAGCGATACACCGTCAAGTGCCCCTTTTACGGCGCTATTGATAAGCTGCCAGCGAGGGCGCAAAGAACAAACGTCATCAAAACTGCATTCACAGCCGCCTTCTTTGCTTTCGCTGCACATAGTCAGGGCAATCGGGCCATCGATGGCTTCGATAATACCGCCAACCGTAATTTCATCTGCGGAACGTGATAGCGCAAAACCACCCTTTAAGCCGCGATGAGAGACAAGCAGGTCAGCTCGCCCCAAAAGATTCAGGATTTTAGAAACAGTTGGTACAGGAATGCCTGTGCTCGCAGATAAATCCTGCGCGCTGAGCCGAGCATCAGAATGTGACATTTCACACATTAATATAACGGCATAGTCTGCCAGTTTTGTGAGCCTGATCATGTGCTGAACCTAAGCGTAATTGTACCAAAACTAAAATCTTACCAATTTAGTCAGGTTTACATATGGGAACTGTGGGGGAGGAGTCAACTTATTTGCAGCCTTATGGCGCATTTAGGTAAGGAAATATAGCATTTTTTATTGATTGATGCGAAAAACAGGGGTGAATTTTCAATATGTGATGAAAAAGGCGCACCTATTTATGCAGAATAAGCTGGCACAAGTCTTTAAAAAGTCAGTGGAAATAAGGGTTTTTGAATCCATGATTGCTTCCCTTGCAGATGAAGGGAAGGTACCTGGTCTTGTACATCTTTGTAATGGGGCGGAAATCCTGCAAAGTGCTGTATGTTTGGCACTTAACGGTATAACTGATTCTGTAACGGGTTCTCACCGTAGTCATGGTCTTGCACTTGCTATGGGGGCTGATCCTTACAAGGTAGCATCTGAAATCCTCGGTAAAGCAGATGGCTTGTCTGCCGGTATGGGCGGTACGCAGCATCTATTGGCCCCGGAAGTAGGCTTTCTTTCCAGTAACGGTATTGTTGGCGGGCAGGTGCCAATGGCGTCCGGAGCTGCTCTTTCTGCGAAAGTGCTCAAGACAGGCGGCATTGGTGTTACTTTCTTCGGGGATGGAGCCGCGAACCAGGGCGCAGTTCTTGAAACTATGAATTTGGCTGTAGCACTTCAATTGCCGATGCTTTTCGTACTTGAAAATAATGGTTTTGGGCAAAGCACATCTGCCGAGTTTGCTTCGGGCGGCGTTTCACTTCTTAAGCGAGCTGAAGGGTTTGGTCTTCAAACTTATGCATTAGATGGCGTTGATGCTGAAGGCTGCATAGAGAAGGTTGAAACTGTAGTGACATCTATAAAAGCTGGTGAAGGCCCTGTCTTTATTGAAGCCTCAGTACCAAGGCTAGCAGGGCATTACCATGGTGAAAGGGCTGCTTATCTCTCTGATTGTGAAGGACAAACAGACCCGCTTAAAATTTTGAATGATCATATCGGCGATATATCAGAGGGTGTCTGGCGAGAAACTGAAGCCCTTATGACAGATGTGATGAAGCGTGCTTCTGCGGCGCCAATACCTTCCCCGGATTTACTTCGCAAGTTCCATACTGAGATGGGAGGGCAAGCGTAATGATGCTTTCAATCTCTGAAGCTCTGAATAAGGCGCATCACCAGCTTATGGAAGCTGATGAACGTGTGATAGTGATGGGGGAAGATATCGTAGGTGGCGCTGGCCTCGGTAAAGGCGAAGGTCTTGGCGGAGTGTTCGGTGTAACTTCCGGCCTTGTAGATAAATTTGGTGCAAACCGGGTGATTGATACTCCTATCTCGGAAACTGCTTTTGTGGGTATGGGAATCGGTAGCGCCATGACAGGCCTGAAGCCGATTGTAGAGGTGATGTTCTGTGATTTCATGGGGGTTTGTTTTGATCAGATATTTAATCAGGCCGCCAAAGTAAGGCTTCTGTCTGGTGGCCGTATATCTATGCCAATGGTGATCAGAACTACGCTGGGGGCTGGTGACAGTTCAGGTGCGATGCACAGCCAGGCTTTACATGGTTTACTGGCGACTGTTCCGGGATTAAAGGTGGCTTGTCCAAGCAACCCGGCTGACGCTGCTGGATTGTTGAAAACGGCACTTGAGGACAATGATCCTGTTATTCTTATGGAACATAAAGGGTTATACAGCCTTGAAGGTGAAGTAGCAGATGATTTACCGCTCATTCCACTTGGTGAAGGACAAGTGATCAGAGAAGGTTGCGATATAACCATTGTCGCAGTTTCTCGTATGGTTCATGTGGCTAATCAAGTAGCTGACGTTTTGGCCCAAGATGGGGTTGAAGTAGAGATCATTGATCCGCGTACTATCATGCCTCTCGATATGAATTTAATTCTAAAAAGTGTTCAGAAAACCGGAAAGCTTCTGGTGGTTGATGAAAGTTTTGGCTTTGCTGAAATGGTCATCTCTAGAGTAAGCGAAGAAGGATTCGGAGCCTTGAAAGCGGCGCCGAAAAAAGTAATCCCTCTTCACACTCCAATTCCTTATGCACCTGATCTGGAACAAGAATGGTTGCCGTCAAAGGCACAAGTTGTTACGGCTGTTAAGGAGCTTGTGGGAGAATAATATGAATAAGATCAAACTATGGGACGGTGCGGTTAGGGTTTTTCACTGGTCCCTTGCGCTGTTGTTTGGTCTGTCACTTTATTCTGCGTTTCAGGACAAGTTCGGTATCTATGCCGATATGCATTATTATTCCGGTGTTGCCATCATTGGTCTTGTGTTGTGGCGTATTCTTTGGGGCTTTGTTGGAAGTGATACAGCGCGCTTTGCGTTCTTCCTAAAAGGACCATCAGGCGTTAGGTCATATCTAAAGGGTGATAACAGCCATATTGGGCATAACCCTCTTGGAGGGTGGTCAGTTATTCTGATGTTGCTTGCACTATTTGTTCAAGCGGTTCTTGGCTTGTTTTCATCAGATGGCATGTTGTTCGGCGGGCCGTTTAGTGTTTATGCGAACGACAGTAATGCCATTACGAATATCCATGAATATCTGGGATATGGTCTCATGGGGCTTATTGGCCTGCATATCTTGGCTGTACTTTTTTATGAATTAATAAAGAAACAGAAACTGATCATGCCAATGCTTACTGGCTGGGCGAAGGTAGTTAATCGTGACCTTAGTTTGAAAGGCGGGTCTATAATGCTTGCAATAACGATGGCTGTGGCCGTTGCTTTGCTGCTCTATTGGTATATCCCTGCTTATCAATAAAAAAAATGCCAGCTCCTTGATGAAGCTGGCTGATCGTTCCACGTGAAACAAGTATCTATAAAATAAGTGTTTTTCTACTTGCGGTATTCGTCGTGGCAGCTTTTGCAGTTTTTAACGGCTTTACCAAAAGCTGGACGCATAACAGCGGGATCGCCAGTTTTTGCAGCTTCTGCAAAGGCTTTTGTGTCTGCCGCATAAGCATCCATGCGTGACGCGAAATCTTCCCAGTTATCCCAAATTTTATCTTTTGCTTCAGTGTGACCTTCCATGCCGCGCGTGTCTTTTGCAAAAGTAGCTTTTGAAAGTGCAGCAGATTTTGCCATCATATCAGCGAGTTCAGCAATATGGCCTTCATGGTTTGCCTGTCCTCGGAAATGCTGGAGGATACCGGAAAGCGAAAGTTTGGACATCTCCATCACATCATGACGGTACTGAGATTCTGGGAATCTCTTTTCTTCCTGTTCAAAACTGGATGCGAAAGACGCTGCGGATATACATGACGCGGCGATCATGGCCTTAATTACTACTGATTTCACTTGCTTCCCCTATGCTTCCTAAGAAGTGTATCACTTGTTCCTGACTTGATAAGTTTAACGCCTGCACCTTCCGGGGCAAGCGTTAAGAGAAAATCTGGCAAAATGTGAACTGGTTAAACCAATTACATAATTGGCGGGCGCGGTGGTTTCGCGCGGTCACGGCGTGGAGGTTGTGCCTGATATGCTTCGGCACAGTGGCCAGCACAATATGGCATGCCTGGCTCCGATGGTTTGCCGCAGAAGTGGAAATCATCATCACCTGGGTGCCCGATCGGCCATTTACACATGCGGTCTGTGAGGTCGAGAAGGGAGACAAGCTTTTTATCAACCTTCTTTGCTACACGCTTCGGCGCTGCCTTCTTCTTGTCTGTGTCTTTTTTCACAGGAGACGGGCGCGATTTCAGACCAAGCCTGTGAGCCTTACCGATAACGGCGTTTCTTGTTACGCCTTCACCCAGCTTGGCTGCAATTTGGCTTGCGCTTAAGCCTTCATCCCAAAGCTGTCTCAGTTTTTCGATACGGTCTTCCGTCCAGGCCATTTTTATTCCTTTTATACATATGGCTAATAATTTTTGCGCATGACGCCAATTAATGTTGCTTATATCGCCCTCACCCCCCTCTTGCCAAGGGGGCTTTTGACCCCATATGCTTACGGCGCTCCAGAAAATGGGGTTTTGAGGTGAAAAAAGGAGCTGTTTGTGCAGTCAGACGTACAAAAAAACTATAGCGAACTGGGCGCTAGGTCGATTGGAACCGTAAATTGGCTTGGTTTATGGACTCTATATGTTCGCGAGTCGCGCCGATTCATGAAGGTGTGGTCACAGACGCTGGCAGCTCCTGCTGTAACCACAATTCTCTTTATGGTGATTTTTTCTCTGGCGCTTGGTGGTGATGGCCGCATGATTGCTGGTATGCCTTATAACCAGTTCCTTGCGCCGGGTTTGATGGTTATGGCGATGCTTCAAAATGCTTTTGCCAATACTTCTTCTTCAATTTTGATTGCCAAAGTTCAAGGCAATATTGTTGATACCCTTATGCCGCCGCTTTCTTCGATTGAACTTACGGTTGGTTATCTGGCTGGCGGCGTGACACGCGGCCTTCTTGTTGGTGCCTTTGTAGGTGCTGCGTTTGTTCTTATGCCGGGCATCACGATGGAAGTGCAGCACGTGTGGGCAGTGATCTATTTCGCTGTATCGGCAAGTGCAATGCTGGCGCTTATCGGTGTGCTGACAGGTGTTTGGGCAGAAAAGTTTGACCACTCTGCGGCGATAACCAATTTTGTTATCGCACCGCTCAGCCTTCTGTCTGGAACTTTCTATTCTGTTGAACGTTTGAGCGATGGTTGGCAGGTGTTTTCCAGTATTAACCCGTTCTTCTATATGATTGATGGTTTCCGGTATGGTTTCATTGACCGTGCGGATAGCGATCTCACAACAGGTATTCTTTACACACTCGTCATTAATATTGTTCTTACAATCGCCGTATACCGAGTGTTTAAAAAGGGATACCGCCTAAAAGCGTAAAAACGTAACGAAAACCTAGGAATTTCATCTACGGTGGATTGACTTCACAAAATCCTAGAGGCATTCTGAGCCCGCCCAAATTAACCGGTTCGCAGTAGCGTGCCGGTTCACTATTTTCTAAGAGCATTTGGCCCGCCGAATGAGGCCGCCTGAGGAGACAAATCGTGATTACACCAGTAATGCCAACCTACGCTCGCCAACCTGTCGCTTTTGAGCGTGGCGAAGGCATGTATCTGTATGACACTGATGGCAAAAAATACCTGGACTTCTATTCAGGTATTGGCGTTATGTGTCTTGGCCATTCACATCCAACACTTGTGAATGCGCTTGCTGAACAAGGTAAGAAACTATGGCATACAGCCAATACTTACCAGATCCCTGGTGGTGAACGTCTTGCACAGCGTCTGGTGGATGCAAGCTGCGCTGATACTGTTTTCTTCACAAACTCAGGCGCTGAATCAACGGAGCTTTGTATCAAGATGGTGCGTAAATACCACCACGATAAAGGCAATGCTGGTAAATACCGTTTGATCACATTCGCATCTGCTTTCCACGGCCGTACTCTTGCGGGTATCGCGGCGGCTGGTCAGGAAAAACTGACAAAAGGTTTTGAGCCACTGCCAGACGGTTTTGATGTTGTACCATTCTGTGATCTGGATGCTGTGAAAGCGGCAATTGGTCCGAACACTGGTGGTATTATGATTGAGCCAGTGCAAGGTGAAGGCGGTATCCGCCCAATTCCGGCTGAAGTGATGCAGGAACTTCGTAAAATCTGTGATGACAACGGCCTTCTATTTGTATGTGATGAAATCCAGTGTGGCATGGGCCGTACGGGTAAGCTGTTTGCGCACGAATGGTCTGACGTGAAAGCGGATATCATTGCATGTGCGAAGGGTATTGGCGGCGGCTTCCCGCTTGGTGCTGTACTTGCAACAGAAGATGCTGCGTCAGGCATGGTTGTTGGTTCCCACGGCACAACATACGGCGGTAACCCGCTTGCAATGGCTGTTGGTAATGCTGTTCTTGATGAAATGCTGAAGCCTGGTTTCCTTGAGCATTCAAAAGAAATGGGTGACAAACTTCAGGGCCGCCTTGCTGCGCTTCAACAGAAGCACCCAACACTGATTGAGGAAGTGCGTGGTTCTGGCCTAATGGCTGGTATTCGAGTGCCGTCTATCCCAACACGCGATATCGTAACTGATTTGATTGGTCGTGGTCTATTGCCTGCTGTTGCTGGTGATATGGTCGTACGTATGCTGCCACCGCTGATTATTGATGACAGCCACCTTGATGAAGCAATTGAAATTCTTGATGCATGTCTCACAGATTTTGCGTCTAAGGCTGAATAAACTTAACTAAAGAAAGTAAATGCCATGAGTAATGCGTCTTTTAACCATTTTATTGACCTTCGGGATATTCCTGCAGAAACCCTGCGCCATATCCTTGATACGGCCATGAAATGGAAAGAGGCGCGACGAGGTATGCCTAAAGGAGCGGTGGACCAAGGTGCACCGCTTGATGGTCATACGTTGGCGATGATTTTTGAAAAATCATCTACGCGTACCCGTGTAAGCTTTGAGATGGCGATGCAGCAGCTGGGCGGTAAAACCGTTGTATTGCAAGGCAATAATATGCAACTGGGCCGCGGTGAAACTATTGGTGATACCGCTAAGGTTATGAGCCGGTATGTTGATGCGATTATGATCCGCGCTAACACACATGAAGCCGTGCTTGAGCTGGCTGATGAAGGTGATGTGCCAGTTATTAATGCGCTCACCGATCTCTCGCACCCTTGCCAGCTTATGGCGGATGTGATGACGATTGAAGAACACCTTGGGCCGATCGCTGGTCGCAAGATCGCATGGGTGGGCGACGGTAATAATGTTGCAGCTTCTCTTATTGAAGCAGCTGTGAAGTTTAATTTCTCCCTTACCATCGGTTGTCCGCTTGAATACGGGCCATTTGATGAGGTTCTTGATTGGGCAGAGGAAATGGGCGGTGATATTAAAATCACCGATGATCCGATGCTTGCTGTAAAAGGCGCTGAGGCTGTATTCACTGATACTTGGGTTTCCATGGGGGATGATAAAACAGGCTCCCGTATGCGGGCCCTTGAACCTTTCCAGGTGAATAGCCACCTAATGGCGCAAGCTTTGCCGGATGCTTTGTTCCTGCACTGTTTGCCAGCACACCGCGGTGAGGAAGTAACCAACCGCGTAATCGACGGCCCGCAATCAGTTGTATGGGATGAAGCGGAAAACCGTCTCCATGCACAGAAAGCAGTTCTTGCATGGTGTCTTGGTAAAATATAAACCGGCACCAATTTGAATTAGTAAACGTAGTAAGTTTGATGACTGAAACACCGATTGTTGTGAAAGACCCGGAAGGTAGCCGGGATAATGAAGTTCGTCCGTTCCAGATTGAGGGAATGGATGTGCGTGGCCGCGCAGTGCGTTTTGGTACTGTGGTGGACCAGATTTTGAAAGCTCATGACTACCCTGAGCCTGTTGCTCGTATTCTTGGCGAAATGCTGGTGCTTACTGGTATGCTGGGTTCCATCATGAAATTTGATGGTATTGTAACCTTGCAAACCAAATCAGCGGGCCCGATCCCCATGATGGTTGCGGATTATGAGCGCCGTGAAGATGGTATTGGTCGGGTGCGTGGCTATGCAGATATTGATCAGCAAAAGCTTTCTACATTTGGTAAAAACCCTAGCTTCCAGGGCATGATTGGGAGCAAAGGTGGCTATCTGGCGCTGACCATCGATCAAGGTGATAAGATGGATCGTTATCAAGGCATTGTTGAGCTGAAAGGCGAAACACTGGCTGAAGTAGCGCGTAACTATTTCCAGAATAGTGAGCAGACACCTACAGAAATTCGTTTGAATTGCGATAAAGACCCTGTTTCCGGTAACTGGCGTGCAGGCGGCCTTATGGTGCAGCATTTGGCGCGCGGTGAAGTGGGGCAGGAACGTATCCTGGACCGTGAAACTCAGGAGCATTGGGACCGGGCATCCATCCTGATGTCTAGTGTGAAATCAGAAGAACTTCTTGATCCGCAACTCGATCTCGACCAGCTCCTATACCGTCTTTATAACGAAGATGGTGTGCGTGTGTTTGAATCGTCTACCATGGCGCACCAATGTCGTTGTTCCCGCGAACGCCTGCAGACTGTTCTTCAAGGTTTCTCGGATGAAGATATCGCAGATATGACCAAAGAGAACGGCAAGATTGATGTAAATTGCCAGTTCTGCAATACCACATATTATTTCTTGCCCGAAGAAACGCGCGCTAGCTAAGGCTATTGGCAAGATTGTGAATGTTTGAAAAGCACCGGCATGTCTGGTGCTTTTTTTATTGAGCCAATCAAGCGTTTCAAAATTTGGAACAATGCTTCCCGATATCGCTCTCTACCGAGGTTCTTAAGCCATATCTATATTCAGCAAACCAGATGAATAGAAAATGGTGGTGTTTGGAAATGACCGAACTGGAAAAAATGCCAATCTTATTTGTTTCCCATGGCGGTGGACCGTTGCCGTTGATGGGCGATATACGTCACGCAGATATGGTTGAAACCATGCAGGCTTTGAAGAAAAAGCTACCTAAACCCAAGGCTATTTTGATGTTCAGTGCGCACTGGGAAGAAAAACAAGTGCAGGTTACTGGCGCTGAAAAACCTGAATTAATCTATGATTACTACGGGTTTCCAAAAGAGGCGTACGAAATCCTGTATCCTACAACAGGAGCGCCCTTTTTAGCTGCAAGTACCCATCAAATACTGTGTGATGCTGGGATTGATACAATAGTTAATTCTGAAAGAGGGTTCGACCACGGCATGTTTGTACCCCTTAAGTTATTGTTTCCTGAAGCGGGTATCCCTGTTGTTCAAATTTCCATGCATAGGAACTTGGACCCTGAGTTCCATATTAATCTTGGGAAGCGTATGGCTGAATTGAGGCGCAAAGGGGTAATGATTATTGGCTCCGGTATGACATTCCATAATATGCGTGCCTTACGTCAAAGAGGGCGTACAGAAAACATAAATAAAAACAGAGCTTTCCACAGGTGGCTGGATCAAGCATTGAAAGCGCCAAATATTTCCGAAGAGGAAAGAGCTAGCGCCCTTTCAGGGTGGGCTGACGCACCTCACGCCAGATATTGTCACCCCAGAGAAGAACATCTTCTGCCTGTGCATGTTTGTTACGGTGCTGCTCAGCAGCCTGTTAGTGAAATAATGCCATTCGATATTTTTGGCTATGAAACCCGGTGCTATCTATGGTCTTGAAACCGAAAGGCTGATACCAACCTAAAAGGTAGATATTCAGTGAATGGCTTTATTCTGTAGGGGGATAATGTGGCGACGGATTCTTCAAGGCTTGTGGGGCTTGATTTAGCTCGCTTTCTTGCTTTTTTTGGCATGGTGATAGTGAATTTTTCCATCGCTATGGGCGTTACCTTTGAACCTGATAGTTGGTCCACATCTCTTTCCGAAGGAATGCAGGGGCGAGCTGCTGCTACCTTTGTTGTTCTTGCAGGCCTTGGATTAGGTTTGGCAGCAAACCGTTCAGAAACAGTGCCGATTTTTTCCGTTACAGTGAAACGTGCTTTATTTCTGCTTGTAACTGGTCTTGCCAATATGCTGATTTTTGAAGCAGATATCCTCCATTATTATGCCTTTTATTTCCTGTTTGGAATGTTGTTTGTAAAAACAAAAACACCCACACTGCTTTTGGCTATCGGCTCGGTGATGGCGCTTTTCATGATCATGCTTTTTACCTTTGATTATGAAGCTGGCTGGAATTGGGAAACCTATGAATATTCGGGTTTCTGGACTGCGGGTGGTTTTGTCAGGAACCTATTTTTTAATGGCTGGCATCCTGTATTTCCGTGGCTCGCGTTTTTCCTGTTTGGCTTGCTTTTAAGCAAAGTGAAGCTTGGAGAGATGAAAGTACAGATAGCTTTAGCCTTGGGCGGTTTGGTTGGCTTGTTGGGGATTGAAACATTATCGGCCATTTTGATGGGGATGATTGAAGGGCCTGATACAAAAGAAATTGCCATTCTCTTTTCTACCAGCCCAATTCCACCTGTGCCGCTTTATAGTTTTGCCGGAATGGCTGCAGCTTCTTGTGCGATAGGGGCTTGTTTGCTGGTTGCACCTTTTCTTGAGAGAATGAAGTTTTTGGGGCTGTTCACACCCGCTGGCCGTATGACGCTCACGCTTTATATAGCCCATATTCTTGTGGGGATGGGAGCCCTCGAAGGGCTTGGCCTTTTGGAACGCTCTGATCTTACTGCAACGCATTCAGTTATAGCGGCAGGGCTTTTTTCTTTTGATGCGCTGGTGTTCGCTTATTTCTGGTCACGCTTTTTTAAGCGCGGTCCTATTGAAATGCTGATGCGAAAACTGGCGGGGTAATTATATCTTGCATCTTTAAACTTAGGACGACCAAATGTAAGCAGTCATCTGGGAGGGCATTATGAGTTTGGATGCAGTTATTATTGGTGGTGGGCATAATGGGCTTGTGTGCGCCTATTATCTCGCGGCGGCTGGCAGGAAGGTGCGGGTACTTGAATGCAGGTCTGTTGTTGGTGGTGCAGCCGTTACCGAAGAGTTTCATCCCGGATTTAGAAACTCTGTCGCCTCCTACACTGTAAGCCTGCTTAACCCGAAAATTATCAAAGATATGCAGCTCCATGATTTCGGGCTTGAGATCAGAGAGCGCCGGGTGAATAACTTTTGGCCTCATCCGAGTGATGATTTCCTGGCTTTTCCCGTTGGATATGAAGCGCTGGAAACAGAAATTGCTCGTTTTTCTGAGCACGATGCTAAGGTACTTGATCGTTATTTCCGTGATATTGAAATGGTTGCTGATCTGGTGCGTAGTCAGCTTTTGGAAACTCCACCGAATGCAGGCGGCGGTTTGCGAGATTTGTGGCAAGCGATCAAACTTGGGAATCGTTTTAGAAAATTATCCATAGAAGACGAGCGTACGGTGATGGATATTTTCACCAAAAGTGTCCGTGAATTCCTTGATCTTTATTTTGAAAATGAATTTGTGAAAGGCGCGTTTGCCTTTGATGGAGTGGTGGGAAATTACGCTGATAGTGAAACCCCGGGCACGGCTTATGTTCTTATGCATCATGCTTTTGGTGAAGTGAACGGCAAAAAAGGTGTGTGGGGTCATGCGGTTGGCGGTATGGGGGCTATTACGCAGGCGATGGCAAAAAGTGCGAAAGCCAAAGGTGCTGAAATATCTACAGATGCTGCAGTGGCTCGTATTTTAACAGAAAATGGCAGGGCTGTTGGTGTTGAACTGGAGGATGGTGAAAAGATATTTGCGAAAAAAATAGTCTCTAACCTTAACCCAAGTTTGCTTTTCGGTGAAATGGTAGCTGAAGAGGATATGCCGGAAGATTTCAGCCGCCGTATTAAACGTTATAAAAATGGGTCTGGCACATTCCGAATGAATGTGGCGCTTGATAAATTGCCTGAGTTTAAATGTCTATCACAGGAAAGAGCGACTGATGACCACCTTACTGGCGGTATTATCATTGCGCCTACAATGAATTATATGGACCGAGCTTTAAGGGATGCCAAAGATTATGGTTGGTCTCGCGAACCCATTGTTGAAATGCTGATCCCCAGCACACTTGATAATAGCTTGGCGCCAGAAGGCCAGCATGTGGCAAGCCTGTTTTGCCAGCAGTTTAAACCCGATCATGATTGGGCGAAGGACCGTATGAATGCGGCGGCTACAATCATTGATACGGTTGAAAAATATGCTCCCGGTTTCAGGAAAAGCATCCTTGGTATGCAAATTCTCAGTCCGCTTGATCTTGAAGAAAAGTTCGGATTAGTGGGCGGTGATATTATGCACGGACAACTAAGCCTTGATCAAATGTTCAGCGCGCGGCCCATGCTGGGGCACGGTAATTACCGTACGCCCATCGAAGGTCTTTATATGTGCGGTTCCGGCACTCACCCAGGCGGCGGTGTAACTGGGGCGCCTGGGCATAATGCGGCTCATGAAATCCTTAGGGATTAGGGCTCACAGCATCTCTGTAGAGCAGATAAAGATGGGCCGCGGACCAACTGAAGTTTGTGGCCCCCTGCATTTCGCCAGTGAGGGGGTGATAATTCTCCCTGATTGGACCATCACCTTTCAGGCCTTGCAGGTTTTCGAAAACGCGTGCGCGTAGTTTTTGAGCGTCCTCATGGTAGCCGTAGTTTTCAAGGCCCTTGATCGCAAAGTAAACCTGATCCAGCCACACGCGGCCACGCCAGTAGATAGTTGGATCATAAGCCGGGTTGCTTTGACTAGCTGTTGCAAAAGGCACAAATGTGTTGAACTCATTTGGATCAAGCATCACTGAAGCAACCTGTTTCGCTTTATCTGCTGTCGCCAGTTTCGTGAAAAGTGGTGTCCAGCCCTCTGGTCCTCTACCGCGTTTCTTCAAGGGCTGTTTGCTACATCCTGTTTCACTGGTGGCGGTATCATAGAAAAAGCCTGAGCCGTTATCAAACATGCAGTTGTTCACCAGCGTTTGAATGTGGGCAGCTTTGTCTCGGTATAAGCTTATATTGTGAGGCATTCCCAGTAGCCTCGCCATTTGAGAAAGCAGGCTTGCTTCAAGAAAAAGATAGCTATTCTGATCTACACTTTCTTGGGCAATAGAATAACCTGTGAGCGCGCCTGTGGTATCACGGTTTTCAAGGAAAGATACCTGCCAATCCTGCAAAGCTTTTGCAGTGTCGCCTACATAGTTTTTTTGCGCGTATCTATTTAGTTGCGACTCCGAAATGAATCCAAAACGAGCAGCATTATCCATTCCAGATTCCCAACCTGCAGCTACTTGTGCGCCACTGTAGAGTTCTAAGGCGAGGCCGCTTTCTTTCATAGAATCATAAAGAGGTTTCCCGGCACAGCTGTACCAACCACGGTTACCTTTTGTGCAGGTTTTAAGAAGGTCTGAATGTTTGGCTGTTTCATCTTGCGGTTTGGCGCTGAACAGTAGTTTGCCATCTTCATTGTTATGGCGTGGATGAACCGTTGCACCATATTCTACCAAACCGTTCCGGTTATGGTCTCGATTCCTGTACCACCAATCATTATAGGCTTTCAGTTTGGGATACATTTCCATAAGGAAAGCTATATCACTTGTTGCTTGATAGATTTCCCAAACGGCCCAGCTAGCAAGGGATGGTTTACTGTTGCGTTCGTTCCAGTTATCGCCATCACCACCTCGCGCCGGGCTTTGGTTATAAAAAACTGTGTCAATGATCATGCCCGCGTCTTGTGGGCGTAGGGCATCGTCCGGCTGAATTTGATAATCAAACAGTGCGCGTATGTTATCTTTAGCAACATCTGGGGCAAAGTGCGCCATTGCAGCAGCGTGTTTCCAGCTGTCCCAAGGCCAAAGGCCGCTGAACCAGCGTGCTGTACTTGAAGGAACAACACCTGCTGTTTTGATAGCCCCTGCTGGCGACCGCCAGTTCCCGATCAGAGTTTCAATGGCTTTCACTGCGACATGGTTCAGTTCTTGGTCGGTCCCTTGAAGTCCTTTTTCCAGATAATCTTTCCAGCGAGCTTCGGTGGTTGCGATCGCCTTTTCGGCATTAGTGAGAAGGGCTTTTTGATGTGGTGTTATTTGGGTAGCTTCTGTTTCATTCAGCACATAACTTTGGACGGTATAGAAAGTTTGCTCACTCCTTGGGGCGAAGGTCGCTGATATTTCAGCTGGTGTGCTCCGTAAGGTGATTAGACTTGATGTACCACTCAACAGCATTTGGCCTGAAGCACGCACAGCAGAATAACTGTATTTTACAGAGTTACCGTCAGCGGATTTTTCAACAAGCCATTCTGGTAGTGTGTCCTTAATGGTTTCTTTTGAGTCTTCAGCCCAGGTTTTTACCATAGTTTCAGACCATTTAAGCCTTGCCTCTATGGGTATAGAGGATGTGTTGCTGATAGTGGTTTTAATAATAGCTGACCGCGGACCTACCATGCGCAGTTCACGCTTGATGTTTAAAGCACCTGTTTTATAGGTTTGGATAAGTGCGCCAGGAATAGAATAAGCTTCGCCGTTTTCCTCAAGGGTAGCGGTGGCTTGACCGCCCAGAAAGATCTCAAGATGGTCAGATTTAGCACCCAAGAAAACTGGTAGTTCCTCTGCGATGATCATTGGGCCTGAAAAATAACCAAAATTCCCCTCAGCAGGTAAAAGATATCCGTGCCATGCACCTGCGTCCATAAGCGGATTAAAGCGCTGGTTACCATACTCATCAAAATGACGGACAGCGCTGACATCACCTTTACGGTTGATCGTGTTTTTATAGTCAGCAGGATTGTTGACCGCGAGTGTTGCCGCTGAGAAGCAGCCCAATAGTAGTGCGGCAAATATCTGTTTCATGGTATCCCCCATACCCTTGGTGTTTTTTATTCTGGTTGGTCAGGTGCCGGGTCAGCTTGCACGATATCGGGCAGTGTTTCACCTGTGTTGTCGTTGGGTTTAAACTTCAACGTTACAGTGGGTAAAATGCTGAGTTCCAGCTCTAGCTCATTGAAATGAAATTTCTTGAATTTTAGTTTTTTGCGGGCAGCAGTTGCTTTGAAGAGAGAGCCAAGGATGGTGTTAACCAGCTTTTTATCTTGCGTTTCCATAAGAAGGGCTGCCTGCTCTTCTTCTGAAATCATGTCTTGCATCTTTAGGTGAGGTACGATTTTGGGCGATAGCCCAAGGCCAACCTCAATCTCTGTCACAATATAACCCGCGCGTTCTATATAAGGCAGGGCTTCATTGAAGGTTTGGGCTGTTTTACCGAGTGTATCGCCACCAAAGCCTTTCAGCCCTTCAACTGTTGCACTGTATGCTTCGCTAGCGCTTTGTCCCCAGCTTTGCTCAGGGTTATTACCCATTATTTTTTGGCGAATATCTTCAACAACTTCAGGCAGTTTCTTTTTCATTATGGTGTCCCTCCCTTGCGCTACTTTATTCTTTTCTTCTGTAAAATCCAGCAAAGCAGATCAACTTTTACTAAGCTGCTGGGTAAGCGAAGGGTTTGCAGTGTTTGTTTCGTACCAACTTGTTGAGGTCGGGAAGAAAGGAAACAACATGCAGGCAATGAAGCTCCCCAATATATTTGTTCTGTTTTCAGTTTTTTGCCTTATGGGCTGCGGCGGAGAAGATAACAGTACATCCACCACTTCGCCATCAACAGGTACCACCACTACACCGACCAATTCAGCTCCTGTGCTTGCGGCCCCTAATCAAGATTTTAGTGTGAGTGCAGGTGAGGCGGTTGATTATGACGTTAGCCAGAATGACACCACTTTTACTGATGCAGATGGTGATAGCCTCAGTTATACGATTTCTATTCAAACTTTTAACAGTGATAGTATCGCCATTGAAAATGAACTGTCTTCTACAGGTACTATAGTTTCTGGAACACCGGCTACCGTAGGTACTGTTTTTGTAACCGTTACGGTGAATGACGGTAATGGTGGTTCAGCCTCAGACGAATTTGAAATTTCAGTTACTTTAGCCGTTGATGAAGACGCACCTTCTCTGCCAGCGGTGAGTTTTGAATATGTGAATATTGATCTGCCGGATCACTTTACTAACCCGAACTCTGAGTTTGGGGATGTTGCCGGGCAGGATAATCAGCCTGTGAATAATACTATTACCAATGCAGGGGCCACACTGGGGCGAGTGCTGTTTTACGATAAGAAACTTTCAGCGAATGATACGGTTAGCTGTGCCTCTTGCCACCAACAAGAATTTGGGTTTAGTGACCCGAATGTGTTGAGTATTGGCTTTGAAGGGGGTGAGACGGGTCGTCACTCTATGGGGCTTGCGAATGCTCGTTATTACGAGCGTGGTCGTTTCTTCTGGGATGAGCGTGCGAATACTCTAGAAGATCAAGTACTACAGCCCATTCAGGATGCAGTAGAAATGGGGATGACGCTAAGTGCGCTTGAGACCAAGCTCGCCGCAACCAGTTACTACCCAGATCTTTTTGAAGATGCTTTTGGCTCTAGCGCGATTACCAGTGGCCGTATTGCGGATGCGCTTGCTCAGTTTATTCGCAGCATGGTTTCCTTTCAGTCAAAATTTGACACAGCCTTTGCAGGTGGCGATGCTGAAAACCCTGATTTCCAGAGCGTTTTCACCGCACAAGAGCTGCAAGGGTTAAGGCTCTTCACTGATGAAGTGAACCTTCCGGGCCGTACGCTGCGCTGTAATGGGTGTCATACTACTGCGGTGCAAACTGCTGAACGCCCTGAAAATAATGGCCTTGATGCAGATACATCAGGGGATCAAGGAGCCGGAGCTGGCCGTTTTAAAGTTCCCTCGCTTCGGAATATAGCGGTACGCGCGCCTTACATGCACGATGGTCGCTTCAGTACACTGGAAGAAGTGGTTGAGTTTTATAATAGCGGTATTCAGGCACATCCGAACCTGAGCGGGCGTTTGGAGAATAATGGGCAACCTCGCAGATTTAATATGACAGATGCTGAAAAAGCAGCGCTTGTCGCCTTCATGAACACTCTGACGGATAATGTGTTTCTAACAGATGAGAAGTTCAGCGACCCTTTCTCTGAGGATTAATCCCTTGGGGTAAGAAGGTTTGCTGCCATTTCTGTCCAGGCATCAATGATGCGCAGGTGAAAATCAGGGTCATTATTATACTGTGTCTGAATGATAAGCCCGCGCATCATGCTTGTTGTCATGGTCATGATGAGCTCAACGTCACTATCATCACCTGATTTGGCTTCATATTGTTTCACTGCACCAGCAAGACGGTTTTCTTCCCAGGCCTTCAGGTTAGGGGATAGGCGTTTCTGCAGTTCAGCATCTGTTCTGATAGCGATCAAAACCTCTAAAAGAGCGCGGTATTCATCCGTGTTCACATAGCGGAGCCAGATTTGCTTCAGTTCTTTCGCTACATCTCGTTTTGCAGCAGGCTTTGATGTTTCGAAAACAGGAGCAAACTGCGCGTTTTGTAGAATACGTTCTGCGGTAGCAGCCATCAGGTCTTCTTTTGTAGGGAAGTGATGCTGAAGCGCTCCTTTTGAAACGCCAGCGCGCTCGATCACTTTATGGATTGAGGTTTCCGCATACCCAATTTCAGCAAGGCAAAGGATCGTAGCTTGGCAAATTTTCTCATGTGCCAATGCGCGCTTTGCTTCCTGTTTTCCCATTGGTTTTTCTGCGGTTTCCGCCATTGTTTTTATTCCCTGATCTTGGTGTTTTTTCATCTTAATCTAGCAGTCATGGAAAAAGCGAATAAAAAAAGCAGTACAGACGGCTTGTTTTTTTAAATTTTTGCGCCATACTCACTCCCGAACTGAGATTGTCACGAGTAAGTGGCAAGCTGCGGTGTAAGCCTGATGGAGGATTAAATAGTGACCAGACCTATTTATATTGGCGGGGCTAGCGGGTTCTGGGGAGATACCGCAATGTCCACACCGCAGTTACTCGGTTCGGAAAAGCTGGATTATATTGTTTATGATTATCTGGCTGAAATCACTATGTCGATTATGGCTCGGGCGCGGGCCAAAGATGCTTCACTTGGCTATGCGGTTGATTTTGTTTCTGTGGTGATGAAGCAAAACTTGAAAACTATTGCCGGTAAAGGTGTGAAGGTTCTTTCAAACGCCGGCGGCGTAAATCCCGAAGCATGTGGCGAAGCAATCAGGTCGCTGGTTGCCGAGATGGATCTCTCGCTCAAAGTTGCCGTCATAACTGGTGACGATTTGCTGGCGAGTGCTCGTGAATTATCTGAAGATGGTTATGGTGAAATGTTCTCTGATGATCCATTCCCTGATCCTGAAAAAATCGCCAGTATTAATGCGTATATTGGTGCGTTCCCTATCGCAAAAGCGCTAAGCGAAGGTGCGGATATTGTTATTACCGGGCGCTGTGTGGATAGCGCTGTAACTCTTGGTGCATGCATCCATGAATTCGGATGGAATGAAAGAGATGTTGATCTGTTGGCGGCTGGAAGTCTCGCCGGGCATATCATTGAATGTGGACCTCAGGCAACGGGTGGAAACTTCACTGATTGGGAAGATGTAGCAAATGACCTAGTTAATATTGGGTATCCTGTTGCAGAAGTATCCAGTGACGGCTCTATGGTGATTACGAAACCTGAAGATACGGGCGGCAAGGTAAGTATTGGTACTGTTGCTGAGCAGATGCTTTATGAAATTGGTGACCCACAGGCTTATGTTTTGCCAGATGTAGTGTGTGATTTTTCTGACGTAGAACTTGAAGAAATTGGTGTGGACCGGGTTGCGGTTTCTGGTGCTAGAGGCCGTGCGGCCACGGATACATATAAAGTGTGTGCCACTTATGCGGATGGTTTCCGGGGAGGGCTTCTCATGAGTTTTTACGGTATTGACGCTGCTAGAAAAGCTCAATCGTTTGTGGACGCTGCTTTTGCGCGGGCTGATAAGTTTCTTCGGCTTTCCAATGCTGGTGACTATACAGAGAAGAGTGTCGAAATTCTTGGAAGCGAAAGCCAGTATGGTGATTATGGGTTCGGTCAGGATGCCCGAGAGGTCGTGCTAAAAATCGGGGTGAAACACCCAGATATGAGAGCGGTTGGATTACTTCTTAAAGAAGCAACTGGTCTTGGCCTTGCTACACCGCCCGGTCTATCGATCTTCAGTTCAGGACGGCCTAAACCATCGCCTGTAGTGCGCTTGTTCTCATTCTTGTTGCCTAAAGATAAAATAGCTATTGAGATTGATCTGGAAGGGGAGAAAATTCCTTATGTTCCAGCATCAGCGTTTGAACAAACAGATGCACCCATTGTTGAAGCGCCAGAAGTGCCTGATCTGAGTGGTGAAACTGTGGATGTTCCACTTATCAAACTTGCATGGGGGCGAAGCGGTGATAAAGGCAATAAGGCTAATATTGGCATCATTGCCCGCCGCGCTGAATATATGCCGTATATCTGGGCCGCACTCACAGAAGCAGAAGTGAAAAGTCGGTTCTGTCATTTCCTTGAAGGTGATGTTGAGCGCTTTTATCTGCCTGGCAGTCATTCAATTAATTTCTTGCTTCATGATGTGCTTGGTGGTGGTGGTGTCGCTAGCCTCAGAAATGATCCGCAGGGTAAAGGCTATGCACAGCTTCTGCTTTCTGCAAACGTAACAATTCCAAAAACTCTAGCGGAGTCTCTTTAATGCCTGTCTTCGCCTCGAAACTGAATACAGCCTCTGAAAGCTATAAAAAGAACCGGGAAGATATGCTCGGCCTTATTGGAAAGCTTTCTGAACTGAACAGCCGTGGTGCTCTTATATCCGAGAAACGCAAACCGCGTTTTGAAAAACGGGGGCAGTTAACCCCGCGTGAGCGCCTTTCCCGTTTGCTGGATCCGGGGATGCCATTTCTGGAAATTGGTAACCTTGCTGGATATTTGCTTGATACCAAGAAAGAAGAGAAATCTATCCCGGGCTCAACAGTGATTACAGGTGTGGGGTTTGTCTCTGGTGTGCGCTGTGTGATTGTGGTGGATGACAGCGGCATTCAGGCAGGTGCCTTAACAACAGCTGGTGGTGGCCGCATTAAGCGCGCGCAGAAGGTGTCGCTTGAACAGAAACTACCATTTATTCATCTCGTGGAAAGCGCGGGTGGTGACCTTTTAAATTATACTGTTGAAGGCTTCGTATCCGGTGGTGAACTGTTTGGTAATTTGGCTGTACTTAGCGCGGCGGGTATTCCTTCGATCGCTCTTCTGCACGGTTCGTCCACAGCGGGTGGCGCTTATATGCCTGGCCTCAGCGATTACGTGATTGCGGTAAAAGGTCGTGGGCGAGCGTTTTTGGCTGGACCGCCACTTTTGAGGGCCGCAACAGGCGAGATTGCAACTGAAGAAGAACTAGGCGGCGCTGAAATGCATGCATCTGTTTCGGGGCTCGCAGAATATCTGGCAGATGACGATAACCACTGTGTGCAGATTGCCCGAGAAATTACAGATCGTCTTGGTTGGAATAATGCTTGCTCCGTTGCGCCTGAACGTAACTATGAAGAGCCGGTTTATGATCCGGATGAAATCGCAGGCCTTGTGCCGGTTGATTACCGCCAGCCCTATGATGTGCGGGAGCTTTTAGCGCGTGTGGTAGACGGTTCAGACTTCCTCGATTTCAAACCAAGATACGGTTCATCCATGGTTTGTGTGCATGCAAACATTTTTGGTCAGAAATGCGGGATTGTAGGGAATAACGGTCCGATTGACCCTGAAGGCGCGGTGAAGTGCGCGCAGTTCCTTCAGCTTTGCGACCAGTCAGATACCCCGGTAATTTTCCTTCAGAATATCACAGGTTATATCGTTGGTACTCAGTCCGAGCAGGCGGGTATGATCAAACACGGCTCCAAGATGATCCAGGCCGTACGCAATATCGAAGTGCCGCGTATCACTATGATGGTAGGCGCAAGTTTTGGTGCTGGTAACTACGGTATGTGTGGACAGGGCTATCACCCAGATTTCATCTATAGCTGGCCAAATGCTGCAACTGGTGTGATGGGTGGTGAGCAAGCCGCGAAAACCATGTCCATGGTGATGCGCGGAAAAGCCAAAGCCATGGGACAGGACGTTGATGAAGCTGTTGTAGCCGCGCAGGAAGCACATCTCACCCAGATGTTCGATGGTCAATCAGGTGCCTTCTACACATCTGGCCGCATGCTTGATGACGGTATGATTGATCCGCGCGATACCCGCAAAGTGCTTGGGTTCCTTCTGGAAACAGTGGTGGAAGCTCGCCGCCGTGAAGTACGTACCAATAACTTCGGCATTGCGAGAATGTAGGGGGGAAATCATGGCTGATCTTGGTGAGTATAAAAACATTCTCTGTGAGCAGGCTGATGGTTGGTTAACCATTTGGTTCAACAAGCCTGATAACAGAAACGCTCTTTCAACTGAGATGATCAAAGATATCTCAGATGTATTGAATACCGTTAAAGAAGACCGCGATGTGAGGGGCATTACTATGCGCGGCAAAGGCGGTATTTTCTGTGCTGGCGGGGATTTGAAATCTTTCAAAGCCAGTATGACAGGCGGTGCTTCAAAAGAAGATATTATGGCAACAAGCCGCACTGCTGCTGATTTCTTCCACCTTATAAACACCGTGCCGCAAGTGGTGATCATGGTGATCGAGGGAGCTGCAATGGCAGGTGGCCTCGGTATGGCTTGTACAGCTGATGTTGTGATTGCTGCACCAGATGCACGTTTTTCGCTTACAGAAGCGATGCTCGGCATAACGCCAGCGCAAATCTCACCGTATGTGATGCAGAAGTTTGGGTATGCGGTGGCTCGCCGCCTCATGCTGACGGCAGCGCAGTTTGATGGTGCTGAAGGTGAAAAACTTGGCCTTGTGGATTTCCTTGCAAGCGGTGAGGAAAACCTTAGCCGTACTGAATGGCAGATCAAGCGACAGGTGCTGAAATGCGCGCCGGGTGCTGTGGCGGCTACAAAACGTCTCGCCCTTTCAGCGCATAAGCTCCCTCGGGAAGAGATGGTGGAATTTGCAGCAAGTGATTTTGCCGATTGTCTTCTTGGTGATGAAGGCCGCGAGGGCATCAGTTCTTTCATTGAAAAACGCAAGCCCGAGTGGTTCGTAGATTTGGATAGAAAATAATGAGCGCGAAAAATATTACACGCATCCTTATTGCAAACCGAGGTGAAATCGCCTGCCGCGTTATGGAAACTGCTTATGCGCAGGGCATTGAAACTGTAGCTGTTTATTCCGATGCCGATGCTGGCGCGAAACATACACTGATGGCTGACCATAAAGTGCATATTGGAGCGGCCCCCGTTGGTGAAAGCTATCTCTGTGCTGATAAGATTATCAAAGCGGCGAAAAAGACAGGTGCCGATGCGATCCACCCGGGGTATGGGTTCCTTAGTGAGAACGCAGCTTTTGCGAAAGCTTGCGCGGAAAATGGCATTATCTTTATAGGCCCTTCTGCTGAAGCTATTGATGTGATGGGCAACAAGGCTGCCGCCAAGCGTCTGATGCTTGAAGCAGATGTACCTTGCATACCCGGCTATCAGGACGCAGATCAAAGCGATGATGCGCTGGTTAGCGCAGCGAAAGAAATCGGCTATCCGCTAATGGTAAAAGCTGCCGCGGGCGGTGGTGGTCGTGGTATGCGTCTGGTTACTGAGGAAGCAGGCCTTGCAGATGCAATCAAGCTTGCGCGCTCAGAAGCAGAGAATGCTTTTGGTTCAGGTGAGTTGATCCTAGAGAAAGCAATCGTTGAACCGCGTCACGTAGAAATTCAGGTGTTTGCCGATAAAGCTGGGAATACCATTCACCTCGGTGAGCGAGACTGTTCTGTTCAGCGCCGTCACCAGAAAGTGCTTGAAGAAGCGCCTTGCCCGGTGACGACACCGGAACTGCGTGAACGTATGGGTGCAGCCGCTGTAGCAGCTGCAAAATCAATTGGCTATGAAGGTGCGGGCACCGTTGAATTCCTTCTGGATAGCTCTGGCGAGTTCTACTTTCTGGAAATGAATACAAGGCTGCAAGTAGAACACCCTGTAACTGAATTGGTGACAGGGCTTGATCTTGTAGCTATGCAGATCGCTGTTGCGCAAGGTGAAGACCTTCAGGTTTCCCAGGAAGATATCATTCTTGAAGGGCACGCGATTGAAGCACGGCTTTATGCTGAAGATCCGGCGAATGATTTTCTGCCCGCCTGCGGACCAGTACATCACTGGTATGAAGCAGAAGGTGAAGGTGTAAGGGTTGATAGCGGTATCCTTTCTGGTCAGGAAATTTCCCCACATTATGATCCAATGGTTGCGAAGGTTATTGCTTATGGTGAAACCCGGGATGTTGCACGTAAGCGGCTTGTAAAAGCACTTGGAGATACGGCTCTCTTTGGCAGTAAAACCAATAAAGCCTTCCTGATTGATTGCCTTGAGCGTGAAAGCTTTGCTTCTGGTAAAGCCACCACAGCTTTCATTGCAGAAGAATATGGTGATGTGGGTGTGGAAGAAACCACGCCAAGTTTTGTGGATGCGGCAAGTGTTGCGGTTATCAGTTTTGAGCTGGCGACTGAAAAATCTTTGAATGCTTCTGCGGGCGTATCGTCACACCTGCGGAATTGGTTCAGTGCTTCGGTACTGCCTGTTCCTGTTACCTATGAATTTGGTGAAACTGCGTACGCGCTTTCTGTAAAGCCTATTTCGGATGATAGCTATGTAGTGACAGCAGGCGAAGAGAGCTGTGAAGTTACACTTGGATCGCTAGAAGAAAATGAAGCTATTCTCGTTGTTGATGGTAGCACGCGAACTGTTCGATTCCATGAAGAGCAGGAAGGTGTGCTCCATGCTTCTTGTGGTGCAATGTCTGCCATCTTCAAAGACCGTATACGTATTTCTGCAAGTGATGATGAAGCGGGTGGTAGTGGCACGGTCACTGCGCCTATGCACGGTGCACTTCTTGAAGTGCTTGTGACGGCTGGAGACCCGGTGAAAACGGGCGATACACTCGCGGTTCTTGAAGCTATGAAAATGCAGCATCAAATCCTCGCGGAAGTGGACGGCACCGTGAAAGAAGTAGCTGCAGAAGCTGGTGCGCAAGTAGCGGCGGGTGATCTGCTTGTAGAAATTGAAGCAGAGGGAGAATAGGGCCAATGACATCACTCACCGCTGATCTTCGCACTGAAGGTGCAGAACTTTATAACCTGATGAAAAAGCAGCCAGAAAGTTTCTGGCAGGTGAAAACCCAGTTTAAGGACTGGACCGTTTGGGATGTGATTGCCCACCTGCATTTTTCTGACTATATGGCGATGACGACTGCGAAAAGCGAAGCAGCGTTCGCCGAGCTTGCAGGGAAAGTGATGGTCTATTTCCAGAATGGTAAAGGCTTGCAGGGATATGCCCGTGATTGGCTTGGAGACATCTCTGGTCCTGACCTTTTGGAGAAATGGCGCGTCGACTTTCTTGAAATGTGTGATTTGTTTGACGGCACAGAACCTGACGCACGTCTTAAGTGGTTTGGCCCAGATATGGGTGTACGCATGTTCGCGACAGCGAGGCAGATGGAAACCTGGGCTCACGGTCAGGAAATTTACGATATGCTGGCGCTTGACCGGACCGATACGGACCGTATCAAAAATATCGTTGTGATTGGCGTGAAAACCTTCGGGTTCTGCTTCAAAACCCACGGGAAGCCCGTGCCTGAAGAAGTGCCGTTTGTGAGCCTTACTGCGCCGTCTGGCGCGGAATGGGCTTTTGGTGAGCCAAATAGCGCGGGCTCTATAATGGGGAGTGCTGCTGAATTTGCGCAGGTGGTTACCCAAACCAGAAATATTGCAGATACAGGTTTGAAAGTAGAAGGCGATGTAGCAAACGCCTGGATGGCGATTGCCCAGTGTTTCGCGGGTGGTGCTGAACAACCGCCAAAACCGGGCACGCGCTTCAAGCATGCCACACCAGTTGTGTAAGGGGGCAACCATGAAGAAAACACCGTTTGATACAGAAGAGCGCTGCGCCTACCGCGACAGCATGGCCAAGTTTGTGCAGAAGGAAATTGAGCCTTTCGTTGATCAGTGGGATGAAGATGGTGACTTCCCATGGGAACTGCACCAGAAAGCTGGTGAACTTGGTATGTTCGCGGCTGGCATTGATGAGAAATACGGCGGACTTGGCCTTGATTATGATGATGCATTTATGCGCGCGTGGTCTGCGATTGAAATGGGGAAATCTTCAGCGGGCGGTGTGATGGCCAGCCTTGGTTCCCGCAATATTATGACAGGCCCAATCCAGAAGTTAGCATCAGACGATATCAAAGATAAATGCCTGGCGGATATTGTCTCTGGCCGTAAGGGCGGTGCGCTTGGTATCACGGAACCGGGCGGAGGTTCTGATGTAGCTAACCTTCAAACCAAAGCTGTGAAAGACGGCAATCACTATGTAATCAATGGTTCAAAGACCTTTATCACAGGCGGCATGAAAGCTGATTATTTTGTGATTGGTGCACGTACAGGTGATGCGGGACTTGCTGGTATCTCGCTTTTCTTCGTTGAAGCAGATGCAGAAGGTTTCTCCCGCCAGTCAGTAGGCGGTAAGATGGGGTGGTGGGCATCGGATACTGCCACTCTATTCTTAGATAATGTTCGTGTACCTGCGGAGAATATGTTGGGGCAGG
This sequence comes from Kordiimonas sp. SCSIO 12603, assembly GCF_024398035.1. NCBI lineage: Bacteria > Pseudomonadati > Pseudomonadota > Alphaproteobacteria > Kordiimonadales > Kordiimonadaceae > Kordiimonas > Kordiimonas sp. SCSIO 12603. Next base: position 184,067 of record NZ_CP073748.1, on the reverse strand, counting down.
AAAACATGGGTTTCCTCTCCATCATGAATAATTTCAATTATGAGCGCCTGATGATGGTAGGCCAGATGATTGGTATGGCTGAACGCTGTCTTGATGAAAGTATCAAATATGCGCAGGACCGTGAGACATTCGGTAAGCCAATGATTAAACATCAGGTTATCCGCCACAAGATCGCGGATATGTCTGCGAAGATTGATAGCATGGCCGCATGGCTTAACCAGATTTGCTGGATGATTAACGAAGGCGATATGCCTGTTGAACAGATTACCAAGGCTAAATTCTCGGCCTCCAAAATGCTGGAATATTGCGCAAGCGAAGCCATGCAGATTTTCGGCGGTGCCGGGTATCTGCGCGGTAATCCGGTTGAACGCATTTACCGTGATGTGAAGGTAATGGCCATTGGTGGTGGCTCGGAAGAAATTATGCGTGATCTGGCTGTACGCCAGATGGGCCTATAGGGGGATATGATGAGCAGTCCGACAACACAGGAATTGGAAGAGTTTAGAAAAGAAGCTTCTGCATGGCTAAAGGAAAACCGCCCTGCTGAGCCTGATTTCATGTTGCCGCTTACCTTTATGGAAGTGGGTACCGAAGAGCAGTTTGATTTCCTCCGTAATTGGCAGCGAAAATGCTATGAAGCAGGCTTCATTGGTGCCGGTTGGCCAAAGGAATATGGCGGCGGCGGTATGCACCAGAAATTCCAGGAAGTTGCGACCAAAGAAATGGAGCGCCAGCGGGTGCCGATTATGCTCAACGCTATTGGTCTTAATTGGACTGGCCCGCTTCTCCTTGATATGGGAACCCATGAGGACCGGGCTAAATATTTGAAAGGTATTTTGACCGCAGAAGATATCTGGTGTCAGGGTTTCTCTGAACCGGACCATGGTTCTGATCTTGGAAATGCGCAAACCAAAGCGGTACGTGACGGAGATGATTATATCATCAATGGTTCGAAGATTTGGACCACGCAAGGCAACTTTGCCAAATATATGATCCTGCTTGCCCGTACCAATCCAGATGCGCCAAGCAAATATAAAGGGCTTAGTTTCTTCCTTGCCCCAATGCATGTAGACGGTATTGAAACTACCCCTATCCGTAAGCTTACTGGCGAATACGGCTTTACCCAAACATTCTTCACGGATGCTCGTATTCCAGCAGATTGCATGATGGGTGAAGAAGGTCAGGGCTGGGCTGTGGCTATGCGCACGCTAGAATATGAACGTGGTGCTCGTGGCGGACAGGGAGGCGGGTATACGATCAGTATGCCGGATGTATCTAAGATTTTTGATCTTGCGAAAACAGCGATGCGTAACGGCAAACCTGCTATTGAAGACCCGGTTATTCGTGATCAACTTACCCAGTTTATGATTGAAGCACGCAGCATTGCATTATCTGCCAAACGCCAGAGCCTCACGCCGCTTATTCAGGAAAAGCCGCATAGTTTGCCGCTTTCTTCTAAAGTGGCTTGGACAGAATTTATCCGCCGTTTGAATGAATTTGCTATCTCGCTACAGGGTACTAAGGCTGCTTATTATGTGGGTGAAGAAGATGCTGTTGAAGGTGGTATCTGGCAGCGTGGCTACCTGAATGCTTTCTCGGCAACTATTGGCGGTGGCACGAGCCAAATTCAGCGCAACATTATTGGCGAGCATGTGCTCGGCCTTCCAAAAAGTTAAGGCGAGGGGGACAGTATTATGGATATGGTTGGAACCATTGGCCTTACAGAGGAACAGGCTGACCTTTTGGAGGTCGCAACAAACTTTTGCCGGGATAAATCCCCTATCGAGAAAGTGCGTGAACTGCTTGAAGACGATCTGGGCTATGACCCGGATGTGTGGAAAGAAGTAGCGGAACTTGGCTGGCTTGCCATCGCTCTGCCGGAAGAATATGGCGGTGTGGGCCTCAGCCTTGCTGAAGTGGTACCTGTTGTTGAGCAGATGGGCCGTAATTTGATGGCAACGCCGTTTGTTTCCACCAGTATTGCCGCGCAGGCGATCATCGCGGGCGGTACTGAGGCTCAGAAAAAAAACTATCTGCCAAAAATTGCTGAAGGCATGGCGGCAACTGTCGCGCTTTCAGAAGATAATGGCGATTGGGACCTTTCAAATATCACTGCCACGGCTAATCTGGAAGGGAGTGGCTATATGCTATCAGGCACAAAGACATTTGTGTGTGATGCTCATTCTGCTGAAATTTTCATTGTCTCAGCTGCTTTAGATGGCGGCTCAGCAAAACTGTTTATTGTTGAAAAAGATATGCTGCCAGAAGGTTCTATTCGCCGAGAGACTGTGATTGATGAAACCCGACGCTCATTCAAACTATGTTTGGACGGTGTTGGTGTGCATGAAATTCAGATGATGGATGTGAATCAAGTTGATGCAGCTCTTGCTCATATTCATATGGTGCAGGCTTTGCTTCTTTCTGCGGAAATGTGCGGTGGTGCCTTCAGTACCATAGAATATACACTTGATTATCTCCGCACCCGTAAGCAGTTTGATAAAATCATCGGGTCTTATCAGGCGCTGAAGCACCCGATTGTAGATGCGCATATTTCTTATGAACATGCGCGGTCTCATCTCTATAGTGCGGCACATAATTTTGATAAACAGGGCGAGCAGGAAATCGCAGTGCGTATGGCTAAATCAAAAGCGGGGGAAGCTTTCTCTTATGCGGCTGATCGGTCCATTCAATTCCATGGCGGTTTTGGTTTTACGTATGAATGTGATGCTCAGCTTTACCGTCGTCGTTCGCTCTGGTGTGAGCATATGGCAGGGGATGGCGCGTATCACCGTGAAAAACTTGCGGCATTAATGTTTTAATTTCTTGTTTTGAGTAAAGTTCTGAGTTGAAGACAGCGCCCCTTGTGGCGCTGTTTTTTCTTTTCCTATGCTATTTGTTCTGGCTATGCTTACCACCGAATGGTGGGAGGAGATTTTATGAAACAGCAGTGCATTTTAGCGATGGACCAAGGCACCACAAGCAGCCGAGCCATGGTCTTTACTAAAGAAGCAGAAATCGTTGCTGTTGCACAGGAAGAGTTTCCGCAGATTTATCCAGCCGACGGTTGGGTTGAACATGATCCGGAAGCTATTTGGGAAACAAGCCTCAAAACTGCGCAAACGGCTTTCCGCGAAGCAGAAGGCAAAGGCTATGAGGTAATCGCCATTGGCATTACCAACCAGCGGGAAACCACCACCGTATGGAACAGAGATACAGGTAAAGCACTTTATAACGCGATTGTCTGGCAGGACCGCAGAACCTCGGCAACTTGCCGATCTTTGATGGTGGCTGGCCATAGTGAAACGGTTCAGCAGAAAACAGGGCTGTTGCTTGATCCTTATTTCTCCGCCACCAAAGTTGCCTGGATCTTGGATCATGTGGAAGGCGCACGAGCGCAAGCTGAAAAAGGTGACCTTGCATTTGGCACTATTGATAGCTTCCTGATTTCACGATTGACGGATGGTCGTGTGCACGCGACAGATGCTACAAACGCCAGTCGTACCAGTCTCTTTAATATTGAAACTCAAGCCTGGGATGAAGAATTGCTTTCGCTTTTCGGTGTGCCTTCTTCTGTATTGCCGGTGGTGAAAGATTCTGCTGATAATTATGGTGAGACAGCCCCAAATATTTTCGGCCGTCCGGTACCAATATTAGGTGTGGCCGGTGATCAGCAAGCTGCAACTATCGGGCAGTGTTGTTTCAAGGCTGGCGATATTAAAAGTACATACGGCACTGGCTGTTTTGTAATGCTCAATACTGGCACGACACGCATTCATTCAGAAAATAAACTCCTGTCCACCGTGGCCTACCGGTTGAACGGTGAAACCACTTATGCGCTTGAAGGTTCCATCTTTATCGCAGGCGCTGCTGTTCAGTGGCTCAGGGATGAAGTGAAGCTTATCAGTTCCGCAAAAGAAACTGAGGTACTTGTGAAAGAAGCTGATCCTGATAGTGGTGTAATTCTTGTGCCCGCTTTCACGGGATTAGGGGCACCTTACTGGAATCCAGAAGCGCGTGGCGCCATGTTTGGTCTTACGCGTGCAAGCGGTAAAGCGGAAATCGTTAAGGCTACTCTTGAAGCTGTATGCTTCCAGACAGCAGATTTATTGGAAGCGATGGCTGATGATGGTGTGAAACCAGAAGTGCTTAAGGTTGATGGCGGCATGGTGGCCAACGATTGGATGGTGCAGAATTTGTCTACGCTTCTAAATGTGTCAGTGGATCGTCCTGTGGTGATGGAAACAACCGCTTTGGGTGCTGCCTATCTTGCAGGCTTACAGGCCGGGCTCTACCACTCGGTTGAGGATATCAGCGCGAATTGGCAGTGCGAACGTGGTTTCGTGCCTGAAGAAACTGAAAATGCAGTTCAGGAAAAGCGCATGCGCTGGCGCAAGGCGGTAGTTGCAACGGAGGCATTTTCAGTTTAGCTGGACGAATCAGGCAGTAAAAATACCACTCATGTCAGTAAAGCCCTTTATCTCAATTGCGTTTCCGGATGGATCAGTGAAAAACATAGTGTTTTGTTCGCCTGCTTCCCCTTCGAAACGAGTTGTTGGCTTAAGGATAAAATCAACACAAGCTTCATCAAGTTTACGAGCTAATGTGTGCCACTCTGAAGAAGGAAGGATGGCACCGAAATGAGGCATAGGAACGTTGATACCTTCTACGATACCTGTTGGCTGTGTAGCTAATGGTTCTCCTATGTGCAGCGATAATTGGTGGCCAAAGAAGTCTATATCAACCCATGTTTCTGTAGATCGGCCTTTTGTGCACCCAAGAAGATCACAGTAGAATTTAACCGCATCTTCAAGGGATCTCACATGGCAGGCGTAATGGAAAAATGCAGGCATCTCTTTTCTTTCTCTTGAAGCTGTTTACTCTGTCTTTTTATGAAAGCTCGAACATATGCTTGCAACAAACCATTTCTTGAAGTAGTTCAGCAATTAAAGAATATTCTTGTGGGGTAATTTCGAAATTTTACGTTAATCCTTATTCCGGGTTGGCAATTTACGTTGAAATCCTGCAAACTATCGATACGGGTAACGTTTGAACGTTTAGGAGGGGCATAATGAGCATTGTAAGCTTTAGCCACATTGTTAAATTTTTCACTGGTGATCAGATGCCGTCTGCGGAAGAAAGCCAAAAGCTATTCGAAGAAGCACTTCTTCTTACTCTATCCCGCGCGACAAGCGCTGATTCTAATATCAATCCTGTTGAAGTGGATACAGTGCAGAAGATTTTCGCTGAATTTGCTGGCAAGGATGTGGAAGAAAGTGAAGTGCGCATTGCTGCAATCTCTGACCTTTATGATGAAGCAACCCTTGAAGGTTATCTTTCCAACGTAAGCCGTAAGATTAATGATGGTCAGCGCCTACAGATTGCTAAGTCTCTCGCAAAACTGATTAAAGCAGATGATAATGTAAGCCCGTTTGAAGTGGCTTTCTATAACAGCGTTGTTGATGCGCTGCGCGTAACACCTGCTCAGCTTATGGGCCTTGTGGAAGACCCAATCAAAGTTTAATCGGTATAAGGATACTGATTTTCAAAAAGGCTACCTCATCAGAGGTGGCCTTTTTTTTGCTTTTAACGCCCTTTTAGCGCTTAACTTTTCTATTATTCAAAACCATTAGGTGTTCACGCCCAGAAATTACTTAAAGTTTTATCTAAATCTTTACGAGTGATCCAAGCATCGGCATTATCCCGGCATTTCGGACGGTTGGGGACGTTCATGACATTAATTTGGGTGACACTGTCATGGATTTAAAAACACTTACACATATGTTTCCTTCGCATAAATTAGTTATGGGGGAACAATTCGCGCAGGAAAATATCAGCGCACTTAAAGTGCGGGCCATTCTGGATTGGTCTGATACTATTTTCGTAAACTGCGATTTTTCTGAAGCTCGGTTCCATCTCTTGATGGTCTCTGGTGCTATCTTCTTTAATTGCGATTTCTCTGGGGCCAGTTTCAGGGCCTGTGATCTTGATGCTTGCGAATTCATATCCTGCACGCTTGCAGGAACGGATATGAAAGCGTCAGCTGTGTCTGATACCAGTTTTACAGATTGCATCATCGGTGGCTTTATGGGGCCTGATGATTTCCATTGTTGCAGCTTTATTCATCCGCGTTATTCGCGAGCGGCGAAAATCGATGGGCCTATGCCTTATGTAAGGGTCACAACAATGGGTCATCCACTCTTTATATATAAGACAGCTGCAAGCTGGCATGTGCATAGCCATAACGGCGTTACCAATATTCCATTGGAGGCATCGCCTGAATTAGGTGCCGATATCTTAAAAGCACTCTCTTATGCAGAGGCCTGTATAGGGCATGGTGAGCACATGGCAGTAAAGGAGCCGTCTTAATCATACTGAAGACAATAGCAGCGCCGGAACATACGTTTCGGCGTTTTTTCATTATAGCGATTCACTTTGGCGGTATTTGATTCTTCAAAGTCGGTTTTCATGGTTTTAGGTGATTCATTTTACAGGTAATATTCTGTAAGCCGCGGTATCTCTAGGGTTCAGGTGTTAGCGTCTTTGCTAGTCATCTCAGAGGAAGGTCTG